>MNZQ01000139.1 GCA_001873745.1 Syntrophaceae bacterium CG2_30_58_14 | reverse complement strand
GGCGTGCGCGTGCGCTCGAAGATCGTACCCGCCGTCACCGACACCTGCATTCCACATGATGCACACATAAACAACCCACGCTCCGTCGGCCATGCAGACACGCCATCGCAACGTGGACATCGGTAGCCGTCGGGCCAGCGCAGCCCGAATAGGTATAGCCTACATGACTCCTCCGAGGAGAAACGGGCTTCAAGTTCGGCCACCGTTCGAGGATAGTCTTCCATGCCCCAAGACACTACATCTTGGGGGCGCTTGAGTCAAGGAGATACCCCATATTGGCGGATTCAGCCGGATAAGGGCGCAGCAGGAAGCGTCCTCACTGGGCAGGGTTGCCGGCGGTCAGGGTGTCTCCGTCCTGGGGGAAAAGAGGCAATTTGATGGTGAAAGTCGTTCCTTCCCTGACATTGCTTTGCACTTCGATCTTGCCGCCGTGCCTCTCGATGATTCCATAGGAAATGGAAAGACCCAGGCCTGCGCCCTTGTCATTTTTCGTGGTGAAAAAAGGATCGAATATCTTCCCCAGGTTTTCTTCGGTGATCCCCGTCCCGGTATCGGTTATTTTAACACAATTGAATTCTTCGTTTTCCGTATATGTTTCAATTCGGATGCTTCCGCCGCTGGGCATGGACTGGCCGGCGTTCAGCAGCATGTTGATAAAAACCTGTTCAATCTGGTTCTCATCAACCGGAATAAGCGGTAAATCCGGCTGATAGTCTCTGACGAAATTGATATTGTGAAAGATGGATTGGCGACCGATAAGAACGAGGGTGGCCTCCATCACGTTATTCAGGGATGCCGGTTTCTTCTTGGGAATGGATTCGTGGGAAAAATCAAGCAGCCCGTTTACGATCTTCGCGCATCGGTTGGCTTCGTTAATAATGACAGCAAGGTCATTTTTCAGCAAAGGGTCCAGCTTGGGACTGTTGCGGGTCAAGTTTGCGAACATCAGGATGCCCGTGAGCGGATTATTGATTTCATGGGCAATGCCGGCTACCAGTCTTCCGAGGGAAACCAATTTTTCCGAACGGATCAACTGGGTCTGCATCTGCTTTATTTCGCGTGTCCTTTCGGAAACCTTGGCCTCAAGATTCTTCCCCCATTCGTTCACTTCCATCCTGGCGCTTTTCAGGCTGGTCGTCATCTGATTGAAGGCCTCGGAAAGCTCACCCATTTCATCGCTGGATTTGTTTTGCAACAGGGCATCGAGATCTCCCCGAGATAGTCTTTTGGTTTGTGTCAAAAGGCTCTTTAGCGGACGATTTACCAGGCGGTGGGTAGAAAAAGTGATGGTCAGGGAAACGGATATAAGTAGAAGAACGGTCAGAAAAACAATCTTGTTCCGGTAATTGCCGATCAGCACATTCATATTGTCCAAGGAAACGATGACGTCCAGAACGCCCAATGTCCTTTGGTCGGGTGAGTGGGAGTGGCATGCCGATAGGTAACAGCCCTCTTCGTTGTAAATGGCCTTGGCCATGCCCACGACCTGCTTTCCCCGCTTATCAAAATAAATCCGGCTCCTGTTCATTGTAGAGGCATGTACTTTCGGTTCATGATCGGCGTGACACATGTTGCAGCCGGCCTCTTTCTTATCGAGATATCTGCCGATCTCATCCATTTCGGTCGAGAAGGTTATCTTGCCGCTTTTATTGATCATTCGGATATGGTCGACCCCCTGCAGCGTGCCTACTTCCTGCATCATTTCATAGGCCCTTTTCCGGTTATCCTCCAGCATTTCATAATGGGTTGTTTTGATGATGGTTTCGCTTAATTTGTCGGCATCGGAGATCGTTGCTTCGAGGAGCATGGTTTTGAGGGTGGCGATATTGATGTAGGCAAAGAACAGCATGAAGACAAGCAGGATAAGACTGATGGCAATCGTCAATTTGGAAATTAGGCCGATTCGCAAGTCTGTTGCACCCCGAAAAAGAGGTCATTCCTTTTTCCCGTTGCTGACGAGGAAGGGTTATGAATGTGTACGGATCTTAATTTATGCTCGGATTGGTCGCCCCGGCGAGGGCCTCCTCCAGCGTGTTCTTCAGGGAGGTCAGGGTCTTTACCCATATATTTTTTTGAGCAGCCAGGCCATCCTTTGCCCGACCAATTTCACGAGCCCCATCCCTTCATCGTCCTTCTCTACTTCCCCGATTTCCCGGCCGAAAGCGATTCCCCGGCCCACAATAAACATCTGTCCGGCAAGAAAAAAGTGATTCATGGTGTCGAGCGTGCTGATCCCTCCCGACCGACGTAAAGCAACCAAGGACGCCCCGACTTTGTTCCTAAACATTCGGCCGTTGGATCGCGCCACATAACCGGTACGATCGATCAGGGCCTTCATTTCAGGCGTAACATCCTGAAAGTATACGGGCGAGCCGAGGATAATCCCATCCGCACCGAGCATCTTATCGATATACGCGTTTGCGGCGTCACTTTTTACAGCGCAATGCCGGTCCCGGTTTTGACTGCACTTGTAACAGGCGATGCAGCCATGGATTTCCTTTTCCGAGAGTTGCACCAAATCGGTTTCAATCCCCTGTTTTTCAAGTTCGCTGAAAACATGATGGATCAGGATCGATGTATTGCCGTCCTTTCTGGGGCTGCCGTTAAACGCAACGACCTTCATGATATTCTTCTCCTTGAAAAAGATTGAAAAACGCCCGTACCCGGATCGGATCAAGCGCCCGGAAAAAATAGAGGATAGTGATTATCACTTACATCATGTTTGATGGGTTGTAAAGAGGATCTGAATCAGATGCTCTCTTTCCAGGAGATCACCTGGATCGTGTCGGAAAACAGCGTCAGGGCTGAAGAGATGGCCGCGCCGCTGTAGAGGATTTGACCGCTTCCGTTTCCGAGAGCGCTGCCGTCGGCGGGGGAAGCGGTCAGGTTTGTCACGGCGCCGATGATGGTATTGTGCACGTGGGAGAGGTCGTCTGCGATGACGACGCCCTTGAATGTTCCCCCGCTTGCATTTTTCAGTATGGCATTGGTCGCCGCGTTGTGGATGATCAGAATGCCGGAACCGCCGCCCATGCCGGAACCGTCCCACACGCCGCCGGCGGGGAGCTCGACGTAGGTTACGCCGCTGAGCGGAAAGGTCAGCAGGGAAGGATTGGTGACGTACTGCGATCCGCCGCCTTTCTGCGCCATCGACTTCAGCGTCCCCTCCGGGAGCTGAAAAACGGCGTCCGGCGTTGCCGGAGGCGTAAATAAGGCATTCTCCTCGACGATGGTCTCGTATCCGGATTTCACGGGGGCGATGTTCACCTGCGGGTCGGCGGCGGTCGATCCGCCGACGGAGGCATTGCCTCCGGTGTCAAAAGAGCCGGTAGTGCTGACGCCAAGCTTTCCCGGACCGGTCACATTGCCGTTTTGATCGTGGTCCCGCCCGTCGATCACCATGTTGCCGAGCACCGCGAACGAGGCGCGGGCATTGATCGATCCCCGGATGTTCGTCGTTTGGGGGTTCGGTTTCAATAATACCGTCCGGATGACCCTCCGTGTTCCGTCCGCCGCCGTCCCGGTGGAGGCGACGTTGATCATGCCGTCGCTGTCGTGAAAGGGGTCGGCGTCCCCGTCGTCATTGTCCGTGACGACGACGCTGTAGGTTCCCTGTGCAAAATTGACGACGGCGCCGAAAGAAGGGATCCCGTCGTCAGAGGTGTTTGCCACGCCGTCGATCCCCAGGAGCAGCGCGTCGTTCTGCGTCCCCCGCAGGAGCGTCTTCGTACGTTCGATACCCGCCTCCGCGATACGGGAAGCCTGTTCGCCGGAGCGGTATTTCACGCCGCTTTTCAAATTGATTGCGGAGTTGATGACCGCCGCCCCGGCCAGGAGCAGCAGGACGGACAGAATCAGGACAGCGGCGACAAGGACGACCCCGCGCCCGTTGCCGGGGAGAGGGGTTATCGGGGTATTCGGTTTGCGTTTCATCTCTTTTGCCTCCTTACGGACTGGTGTTCCGCGGGAAAACCTGGGAGGTCAGCGCATAAAGACGGTAGCCGCCGTTCTGCGGATATCCGGGATCGGGGTGAATCGAACGCGTTGTCAGGGTAATCCCGATCTTCCGGATCTGATCCGGGGAGGCCACGGGGCTCGCCAGTTCGTTTCCCGCGTCGTTCCAGTACCGGAACGCGAGGGCCTCGACGTAAACGGCGATCGGAGAGGATGCGCCTCCGCTTGTCCGCATCAACTTCTGGATTCCCCCTTCGGTCTGGAGAGCGAAGGTGATCGATTCGCCGGCGCCCGTCGTGTCGCCATCCCCGTTAAGATCCTGCGTGAAGACGATGGCCTGCGCATCTGCGGCGATGATGCCCGCGGCGGCCTTTAACAACGGGTTGAAATGATATCCCGCCATACGAATCTCCCTAAAAAGAAGGTCCATGGCCGAACGGGCGTTGTGAATCATGTCTGTGTTCTCTTCCTGAACATGAAACGAGTGGTCTTGAAAGCTGAGGATGCCGTAGAGAGTGCCGAGCAGAACAATGCCGAGGGCCATTGCGATCATGGTTTCCACCAGTGTGAATCCGCCGCGGCCGGTTGTCGGTTGCCCTTTTTGCGGGATTTGCTTTCGATATCGTGTTTTCATGGCCGGCCCCCTTTCTCCTTAAGCCTTGGATCAGCTTTTTTGGTTTTCCCGGTGTCGGTTATGCGTGACCTTCCTGCAAACGGAACCTTTGGATTCCCTTATAGCAAAGATAACGGGTTGTTTGCGGTGACGGGTGTCACAAATTGGGGGCTTTTTTAAGAAAGGGGGGTTTGAGGAGGATTTTTTTGCCCGCGAGAATCTCGATCTCGCCCTCTCTGCGGGTTCTGTTGAGGAAGCGGGTGGCCGTTTCGCGCGACGTGGAGGCCAGGCGGGCGATGTTCTGGTGGGTGATTCCGAGGGTGATGATGACGCCCCTGCGATCCCGGACGCCGAACTTGCCGCCGATATCCATCAGAACGGCCCTGAGCCTCTGGTCGGCGTCGGCGAAGCCGATCACGCGGATTTTCAGCCATGCCTCCCGAAGACGGGCGCAGAGCAGGGCGATGATCCCCTCGACAACCTTCCCGTTTGTCCGAAGGTGATCCGTGAAGGTCTCACGGGAGATAAGGCCGATCCGGGTTTCCTCCAGCGCGATGACGGTCGCCGGCGCCGTTCGACCATCCAGGAGTGCCATCTCGCCGAAGAAATCCCCTTTCCGGTGGATTGCGAGGATCTGCTCCTCCCCCTCGGCGCTGATCTGGAGGATCTTGACCTTTCCGGAACAGATCAGATAGAGGCAGCGGGAGGTTTCTTCCTCATGGAGAATGATATCGTTCCGGCGGAAATTCCGGAACAGGAGAGCTTCTCCGACTTCCGCCCGTTCTGTTTCTGACAGGCCTGCGAAGAAAGGGATCTTCCGGAGGAGGCCGTCGATCTCTTTTTCATGCTTGTCTGCCATGTCTGTTCTCCTTATTCCACCGCGGGGGATCCATTGCCGGAGGCGGCCTGACCGCTCAACTGGCCGCAGGCGGCGAGGATGTCCCGGCCGCGACTCGCGCGGAGGATGGCGGTGTAATGGCGGTCGAGCAGGACCTGTTGAAAGGCCGAGACCGCCTCCGGGGTTGGAGTCCGGTAGGGTGCACCGGGAAACTCATTGAAGGCGATGAGGTTCAACTTGCAGCGGATGCCGCCAAGCAGCCGGGCCAGTTTTTCCGCATCCGCCGGAGAGTCGTTGACGCCGGCCATGAGGATGTACTCGAAGGTCAGCATTCGCCGCCCCGGCATCGGGTAGTCCCGGCAGGCAGCCAGCAGCTCCTTGAGCGGGTATTTCCGGTTCACGGGCATCAGCTCATCCCGTCGCCGGTCGTCCGGGGCGTTGAGCGAGATGGCGAGGTTGACGCAGATCTCTTTTCCCAGTTTCACGATCAGTGGGGCGATGCCGCAGGTGGAGACGGTGATTTTCCGGTTGGAGAAACCGAGACCGTGATCGGAGGTGAGGATCCGGATCGCCTTCAGGGTGTGGTCGTAGTTCGCAAGTGGTTCCCCCATTCCCATCAGAACGATGTTCTTGATCTCCGGCCCCTCGGGCGTGTGGCGCCGGAGCATCGTCAGTTGGCCGGTGATCTCGGAGGGGAGAAGGCTTCGTCGGAGCCCCTGCCGTCCGGTCAGGCAGAAGCGGCAGCCCATCGCGCAGCCCGCCTGGGTTGAGATGCAGGCGGTCCAGTGGTTCCGGCCGGGGATCAGGACGCTTTCGATGAAGAGACCGTCCTCGATGCGGAAGAGGACCTTTTTCGTCCCGTCCGTTGCGATCTGGATCCGGTCGATTGCGGGTTCGGCGATCCGGGTGAGCCCCTCCATCCGGGTGCGGAACTCCCGCGCGAGGGTTGTCATCTCCGCGAAGGAGGTCGCCCCGCCGATGTAAAGCCATTTCATGATCTGCCGTGCGCGGTACTTCTCCTTGCCGAGGCTGGCGATCAAAACCTCGATCTCCTCCAGGGAGAGGTCACGGATGTTGGGTAGGACCGTCATGTTGGCGCCCGATTCCGATTTCGTCATTCTTTTGGCAGCAGGATGATCGCGATCCGGCGGTTCTTCGCCCGCCCTTCGGGGGTGTCGTTTTCGGCAATCGGCTGGTGTTCCCCAAAGGCAACCGCCGAGAGCAGGGTGGGATCGATTCCCTCCTTTTCCAGATACCGGGTGACGTTAAGCGCCCGCGCCGCGGAAAGCTCCCAGTTCGTGGGGTACCTCTTTGCGAGGGCCCCTGCGATCGGGATGCTGTCCGTGTGTCCCTCGACGCGGATCACCTTGTCCGTTACGGTTATCAGAATCTCGACGACGCGCTTCAGCACGTCCAGACCCTCCGGTCGGATTTCCGTCTGACCGGAGTCGAAGAGGATCTTGTCCACAACATCCACGGTCAGTTTCCCCTGGAGCTCGGTAATGGCGATCTGCCCCTGCGCGATTTCGCCCTTCATCTCGGAGAGGAGATCCTCGTAGGTCTTGCTGACCGTCCGGACCTCCACCTCTTTCGTTTTCTTCAGCAGGGATATGCTTTCTGCGAGCATCTGCTTGTCGCCTTCCAATTCGATGTTCCGGTTCCGCAGCTCCTCGATGGTCCGGCTCGTCTCCTCCGTGATTCTGTTCAGGCGGGCGTCGAGATCGGTCCGTTCTTTCTCAAGCCTCTCCGTGTCCACAATCAGTCTATCCTTATCGGCAATCAACCCCTCCGTCGCGGCCGTCAATTTTTCAATTTGCGCCTTGAAGTCGCTGTTTTGCGCCGTCAGGGCCGCCCGATCGCGGTTCAGGGCATCGGCCTCCGCCTGTTTCCGGAGATAGTCGCTCTGGGCGACGCAGCCGTCCAAGCCGCCCAAGCCAAGGATAAGAAATGCAACAACCACAACCGCCAGACCGGGGGTTTTGTGAAACATGCTCTCCTCCATGAAACCAGTTTCCGTGAACATACTTCGATCCGGTCGGATTTTCAACCTTTAATCACCGGCATTCCGGCCTCCGTGTCTCAAAAATAGCTCCCGGCGGGAACAGGCGCAGGCCCCCTCGAATGGTCCGGAGAAATTGGCCGTCAGCGGGGAATGGGCAAAAAAAAGTGTTGACTTCACAAAGAAAGAGGAGATAGCCTCCATATGGGTTCCGGTATGTTCACCATCCCCCGAGAGGGGTATTCATTGTTTCATCTTTTGCCCACGGAGGATCTCGATGTCCGAATGGACGATCGACTACCCGGTTTATTCATTGGACAGGCATTTGCAGCTCCCGGCCGGAACCACTTTGACCGACGAGGATTTGCATGCCCTCATCTCTTCAAGCGGCGCTGATTATCAAAAAAAATATTCCCTGATGCAAGTCGGAACGGTAAGGAACGATATCCTGAATTTTCTCAGTCAGCCTCCCGGCAATGCAGTCTTCAGCAACGAGAAGGAGCTTGCTGAAGTTATTGAATTAATGGAACAGGTACAGCTTGCCCGGCCTAAGTTGGATTCCGTAGAATATTTCAAGAAGTATGATCCCTATACCTACCGCCACATCCTGATGGTGTTTGCCTATTCAACCCTTCTCACCAGGGACCTTGTGCCCAATTACCAGGCCAGGATAAGGGAGGTGGCAACAAGTCCGCTGCATGACTTCGGCAAGATATGCGTTCCCCTTGAGATCCTGACGAAGGCATCGCCTCTCACGCGGGACGAAAGAAAGAACCTGGAACATCATGCCATGGCAGGGTATCTTCTCCTCTGCTATTACTCGCAGAACGTCAGGCACGTTGCCGCCCGCGTGGCCAGGGATCATCATGAGAGGAGAACCGGTTCAGGATATCCCCGGGGCATAAATCAGAACGATCGCATGGTCGAGATCGTGGCTGTCTGCGATATCTATGACGCCTTGACTTCCACAAGGCCTTACCGGCCCGTGTCATTCGACAATCGTTCTGCCCTGGAGGAGATCACCATGATGGCAGAAAGAAATGAAGTGAGCTGGGAGGTGGTTCAGGCGCTGGTAGCCCATAACCGCAAGGGAAAACCCCGTTTCACGGAATGCAGCGTATCCTTGGACAAAAGAGGCGTCACGCCGCCGAACAATCTCTATGGCATTTTTGCTGCTTAGAAAACACCCCCTTCAAGGATCACGTAACTTTCTCCCATGAATTTTAAGGCAAGGATCAGCCGGCAACCTTTGGCAAGCCTTTTTTTGCATCGATATCGTCAGGATACATCACTGCATCCTGACCCCGTTCACGGGTCCGGACGCGAATGATCTCCTCCACGGGATAGACAAAGATGAGTCCGTCGCCAGGTTCGCCGGTGAAGGCCGAATCGAGGATGGTTTCAATCGTTTCCTCCAGATTGCGGTCGCTTAAGACGATGTTGATCTGTATTTTGGTTAACATGTTGACCTGGTAAGCGCCGGCGCGGCCTAACAACTGAATTCCCCCCTGGCGGCCATGACCTCTGATTTCAAACATATTTAACCCCACGATGCCGATTTTTGCCAAGGCATCCTTGACATCGTTGACCTTATCTTCACGTATAATGGCTTCGATGCCGTCAAGACGGAGGGGCTGGAAGACGCCCTGGAAGTCCTGGGCATCGCCGAAATCATCGAGAGGGCCAGGGCCAAGTAAAGAGAGGAGACGGAATGGAAAAAGAAGATATCCTGGAAAAAGTCTATGAAACAGCCAAGAGGTATGAGCTTAAAAGTGGAGGCTGCGCACAATGCACCATTGCCGCCATCTTTGATGTTCTGGGTGAAGAAGATGAAGGGGTATTCAAGGCCGCA
>MNZQ01000158.1:8983-9075 GCA_001873745.1 Syntrophaceae bacterium CG2_30_58_14 | reverse complement strand
AAGGTTAAAGAAAAGATTAGAAAGAAAAGAAGATATCAGTAGCAGCTATGCAAACCAAGATCCCGACGACCCGGTCGCCGACCCGGCACCGT
>MNZQ01000158.1:0-8953 GCA_001873745.1 Syntrophaceae bacterium CG2_30_58_14 | reverse complement strand
CCCCCCTGATCGACGATCACGCCTTCTGGAGAGCCCTCGCCGCCGCCTATCCCGATCAGGACATCCCCGCCCAGATCCGGAAGATGACCGCCTGGCTCATGGCCAATCCCAACCGGAAGCACAGGGACTACAAACGCTTCATCCAGGCCTGGCTGGCCCGTGAAGAGAGAAAGGAGAACGCACATGGAAGAGAATACCCCGAACCGCATCGAAAGGGTCGGAACGATCCTGAAGAAGAGCCACCGCCCTTTTCTGATTTCCCCCCGGAGCTCGTCATCCGGTGAGGAGCGGCCCCCGATGCCGGAGAAAACCTGTCCCGATTGCGGCAATCCGCTCCGGTCCGTCTTCATGGACAGCGCCGCTTATCTTGAGGCGACGGGGAAGACGCCACACTGGGCGGAACTTCCCTGCGAGATCTGCGAACGTAACCGCGTGATCGCCGAGATCGAGGAGCATGCGACGGCATGTGAGAAGGCCCGCCTCGGCAGCCTGCTGGAAAACAGCATGCTCAAGCGCCGCTTCGTGGAGAAGACCTTCGAGAACTTTCTCCTCTACGGCGCCCACCGGGAAAGGCAAGAGAACGTCTTTTCATACGCCAGGAAGTTCGCGGATGATTTCGCCCGGCACCGGAAGGCGGGCACCTGGCTTCTGTTCGTGGGAAACACCGGTACCGGAAAGGGTCACTTATGCGCCGCCGTCATCAACCGGATCGTCCGGTCGGGCTACTCGGCGCTCTTCACGAAGACGCCGCGGCTCCTCAGGGAGATCAAGGACACCTTCAACCGGGATTCGGAAGTGACCCAGAGCGAGATCCTCCGGAGGATGGGGGAGCTCGATCTGCTGGTCATCGACGAGGTGGGCGTCCAGTTCGGCACGGACACGGAGCGGATGATCCTCTATGAGGTTTTGGACCTGCGCTATGAGGCGATGCTGCCCGTGATCCTGACCAGCAACATCCGGAACATGAAGACAATGGAGAAACTCCTCGGCGAGCGGATCATCGATCGTCTCTTCGAGGGGGAGTCGCGGATCCTCTTTTTCGACTGGGAGAGCTACCGGCGATTTCAGCAGCCGCTCACGGAAACCGGGACGCCGTCGATCAGGCCTTTGATGAAAGACAACGGCGCAGACGACCGGCGCGGGGAAAGTGCCGGAACTGTTAGAGAGGCAAACAACGCAGCGATCAAGCCTTTCGTAAAAACCCCCGGCGTCCACGGCCCCTCTCATACGGATGGAGAACGAAAATGAGACCCCTGACGTTTTCCATGCCGTTTCTTCCCCCGTCGCTGAACGTCTACCGCAATGAGCACTGGCGCAAGCAACGGGAGGAGGAAAAGACGTGGAAGGATTTCATCGCCGTGAAGTGGGCGGAGCTGGGAAGGCCGAAGCTGAAGGCTGTCCGGATCACGATGGTCTTTTCCTTTCCCGACAGAAAGACGCGCGACCTGGATAACTACCTGGCCACGGGGAGCAAGCTCGTGGGGGACGCCGTCAAGGGGCGCTTCATCCCCGACGACAGCCCGGAGCACCTGACGGCCTGGATCTTCCGCTTCGAATTCGGCAGCGAGGCCAAAACGACGGTCGTGATCGAGGAGGCGGGCCGGGGCGGCGCCGGAGACCAGGCAACGTTATGGGAAGAGCTCCCTTTACAGAAGAAGACAGCCGGCCGCGCCGGTGACGATGCAAAACGATCTGCCGGGGAGCGAGTTTCGACGGGACGTCTTTCCGGTCGGCAAGCATCGGAGGTGGAAACCGCCACCGGTTGTCCCTTCCAGGGGAATTCATGCCATCGCTGTCCATCGGAAGGCTCTCCAGCAGGCCGCGCCTCCGCCGGGCCTTTTTCCGACACACGCCCGGCCTGCGCGCTTTACGAGACCTGCCTTGCTCCACTGTGCCCCCTGGACAAGATCAGCCTCAACGGCATCTGGTACCCCGACGAGGAGATCTGCCGGTCCCGGACACATGGAAATCTTTCATGGCTCAAGGCGCAGAGAAGGCTTTCCCGGGTCGCCGCCACCGGGTACTTCACCGTCGAGATGCTCAACCGCCTGGTCGTGATCAGAAAGGGGATCGCCGGCCTCGATCCCAATGAGACGGAAGAGCCGCAGTTGCGGGCCTGGTTTCAGAAGCGGACGGAAAAACAGGACGCGCCGCCCGAAAGCCAGTCCGCCCGGACCCGTCACCTGAAAAAATACAGCTTCAAAAAACGGGCCGGCGGAAAAGGGGTCGAAGGCGTTTTGAAAAGGGGTCGAGATGGCGCAGCCTAACCCAAATTTGGGGTCGAGATGGCGCGTCCTACGGATTAAAACTTTCGGGGAGGGGTAAACCACGCACCCGCAGTTTATGACGATGATCCATCAGGACAAAAAGATCGCATCATCGGTAGAGAAATAGAGGGAAAAGTGTCCACGATTTCCAGCGCGCCCACAAAACGGTACTACCGCGTCAATGAAGTCGCCATCTATTTCTCCGTTTGCGAACAAACGATCTATCGTCTCATTGACATGGGCGACATGAAGGCAATCCGCCTCAGGGGCTGCATCAGGGTCCCCGCGGAAGAGCTCCGGCAATTCGAGGAGAGGCTGCGGGATGATTCTTAGGCAGGCGACGGGGGAGATGGCGGAGCAGAGGCGTGGGCGGATCGGGGAGGCCCGGCGCTATGCTGAAACAAGGCAGCTTTACGCCCATGAAATCCCGGATACTCGAGAACAGGGAATCGTGCACCGGGGACGAAGGCGGGTGCAACGGGGTGTGACATGACCAGCAAAACGCTAACAGAAACTGCATCGCAGAAGGGGCAGGGGGGCGGTCATCCGACGCGGAAGCGGCTCTACACCCTGAAAGAGGGGGCGGCCTACCTGGGGCGTTCGGAGTGGGGGATGCGGGAACTGATCTGGCCGGCGCCATTCCGGTGGTCAAACAGCAAACCGCGCGCAAGATCTTCCTGGACATCAACGACCTTGACCGGTTTGTGGAGGCGAACAAGTCCGTTTATCGCTGATAAATGTTGAGGCATGATCAACTTTGTGCTAAGGTCACCCCATGATGGGGAATCGCCTGAAAGACATTCTGACGAGGGAGGGGGTATCGGCGCACAGGGTCTGTATGGCCATCGGCCAAGACAAGGGGCAGCTTTCCAAGTTTCTCAACGGGAAAGGCAACCTGACACTGGCCAGGCTGGAGCGGATCGCCGATTACCTCGGCTATGACCTGCAACTGGTCAAGCGCGAACGCTCCCGGAAAGGAGAGGAGCATCAGTGGGATGCATTTACAGGCCAGGGAAAAACTACTGGATCAAGTATTACCGGAACGGCAAGCCTTACACCGAGTCCACGCACAGCGACAAACTCGAGGTCGCGAAAAGATCGCTGAGGATTCGGGAAGGGGAGATCTCGCAGGGGAAAATGCCGGGGATCTGTTTCGAGAAGGTGAAGTTTGGTGAGTTGCTCGATGACTACGTCACCGACTACAAGATCAACGGCAAAAAAACTCTGCTGCGGGCCGAAGGGTGCGTCAGTCTCTTGAAAGAGGAATTTGGCAACATGAAGGCCATCGATATCGATACCCCCGCCATCAAGCGGTATGTTGAAAGGCGGCAATCAAGGGAGCTGGCGAACGGCACCATTAACAGGGAGTTGGCGGCGATAAAGCGGGCTTTCAATCTCGCGGCCCGCTGCACGCCGCCGCGGGTTGCCCATGTTCCGTATATCCCGATGCTGAAGGAGCGGAACGTCAGGAAGGGGTTCATCGAGCAAGAGGCGTATCAGGCTTTGAAGGAAGCACTGCCGGAATATCTGAAACCCGTTCTGACTTTTGCCTATTTCTCAGGCTGGCGAAGATCGGAGATCCTGGGGTTGACGTGGAGTCAGGTGAACCTTCGTGACGGCATCGTGCGTCTGGAACCGGGCGACCCCAAGAACGACGAGAGGCGAACCCTCTATCTGGAGCCGGAATTGAAAGAACTAATGGAACATCTCTACCGATCGCGACCGATGAATTGCCTCTATGTGTTTCATCTGGAAGGAAAGAGGTGCGGGGATTTCAGGAGGTCCTGGAATACGGCGTGCAATCAAATCGGGATACCGGGGCTGCTGTTCCATGATTTGAGACGGAGCGCCGTCCGCAACATGGTCAGGGCGGGCATTCCCGAGCGGGTGGCCATGACTATCTCCGGCCATAAGACGCGGAATATCTTTGACCGGTACAACATTACCTCCCAGGACGACCTGCGGGAAGCAGCCCAAAAGCGCCATGAATTCTCGCAGCTGCAAGCCGGACGGTTACATTTTAGTTACATTTTGCCCCAAAAAGCACAAAAGGTCACAGCCCTGAAAGCTGTAACCTCTTGATTTTGTTTGGTGGGTCGTACGGGAATCGGACCCGTGACCAACGGATTAAAAGTCCGCTGCTCTACCGGACTGAGCTAACGACCCTGGAATTTGAAGCCGAACCTCTTAACAGGAACGGACTTTTCTTGTCAAGCATTAACTTGATTATTCCACCGCAGCTTGCTGCGGGGGAATATCCTTTCGGTTTTGATACCCGGCAGCTCGCTACAGGATCATTCAATATGAATGTCCCTGAGCTCTTCCCCGTCAGTCCGCAAAGGGGTCGGCGAGGCTGATGGTTTCGTCCCGATCCGGGCCCACGGAGACGAGGACCAGTCGGACACCGGCCAGGGTCTCCAGCCGCTCGATATAGCGCCGGGTGTTCCGGGGGAGTTCTTCGATCCGTTTTGCCCTCCGGATATCCTCCGTCCAGCCGTCCAACTCCTCGTAAACGGGCCGGCAGCGGTCCATGAGGCGCAGGTTTGCAGGAACGGATTCCGTGAATTCCTCTTTCTCCGTCCGATAGCCGATGCAGATCTTCAGCTTTTCAATCCCGGTGAGGACGTCGAGTTTGGTCAGCGCGATCCCGGTGATGCCGGAGACGCGGACGGCATGGCGGACCAGGACCATGTCAAGCCAGCCGCAGCGCCGCTTCCGGCCCGTGGTCGCCCCGAATTCCTGCCCGATCTGCTGGAGCCTGGCCCCCGTTTCGTCGGTGAGTTCGGTCAGGAAGGGGCCTTGCCCCACCCGCGTCGTGTAGGCCTTGCAGATGCCAACCACCGACCGGACGGTCAGCGGTCCCACGCCGGTTCCGCAGGCGGCGTTTCCGGCAACGGTGTTCGAGGAGGTCACATAGGGGAAGGTGCCGTGGTCGATGTCGAGGTGCGACCCCTGGGCGCCCTCAAAGAGGACCTTCTTTCCCTTCGCGATCTCCTTCTGCAGGAGGAGGGAACAGTCGGCGGCGTAAGGGCGGATGCGGTCGGCATAGGCCTGGTACTCTTCCCGGATCGCCGTACCGTCGATCGGCTCCTCCCCGAAGAGCTTTGTGAGGTAGAAGTTCTTCTCCTCCACGTTCCGGGCCAGCTTTTCCCGAAAGACCTCTTCGTCTAAGAGATCGCAGACGCGGATGCCGATTCGCGCGATCTTGTCCTCGTAGGCCGGCCCGATCCCCCGGCCGGTCGTGCCGATCTTCTTGCCGATGCCGTGCGATTCCCGGGCGACGTCGATCCGCCGGTGGTAGGGCATGATGATGTGCGCCCTTTCGCTGAGGAAGAGCGGGGTATTGTCGGGGAGAAGGCCCCGCTCCCGGAGGCTGTCCAGCTCTTCGATCAGGACCTGCGGGTCCACGACGACGCCGTTTCCGATCATGCAGATCTTGCCCGCGTGCAGGATTCCGGAGGGGATGAGGTGCAGGATGGTCTGTTTGCCCCCGACGACCAGGGTATGGCCGGCATTGTTGCCCCCCTGGAACCGGGCGATCACATCGGCGTGTTCCGCATAAATATCGACTACTTTCCCTTTCCCTTCGTCACCCCACTGGGTGCCGACCACAACCACGTTTGCCATAGTGATTCTCCAAAAATGTTTACATCTCCAGTTCGGTCACCGAGATCACATGGGGAAGCTTCCTCAGTTTGTCGATGACCTCCGGGGACGCGACGCTGTCGGTGCCGAGGACGACCATCGCCTCTCCGTCAACCTGCTCGCGGCTCAGGTGGAGGCGGGAGATGTTGACGCCGTTCTGGCCGAGGGTCGTGCCGATATTGCCGATGACGCCCGGCTTGTCGTTGTTGTACAGGACGAACATCCTCCCCTCCGGGATTACCTCGACCGTGAATTTGTTGATCCGGACGATCCGCGGTTGCTGCCGCCCGAAGATGGCGCCGGCGGCGAATGTCTTCTCTCTCGCGGTTTTGACGGTCACGGAGATCATGCTCGTGTAGTCCTTCACTTCGCTGCTCCGCGCCTCGACGACCCGGATGCCCCGCTCCTTGGCGACGAGGGGCGCGTTGATGTAGTTGACGCTCTCGTTGAGAATCGGGGTGAGCAGACCCTTGAGCAGCGAGATGGTAATCGGGGCGACGTTGTAGTTGAGGATCTCGCCGCTGTATTCGACGGCCACCTCCTCGATTCCTCCGGAGACGAGTTGGGCCTCGAACTTCCCGAGTTTTTCCGCCAGGTTCAGATAGGGCCGGATGACGGCGAGGATCTCCGCGCTGACCGCCGGGAAGTTCACCGCCCCCTTGATCTCGCCCGTCGTCAGGTAGGCGCTGATCTGCTCGGCGACGGCGATGGCCACATTGATCTGGGCCTCGTCCGTCGAGGCCCCGAGGTGGGGCGTGCAGATGACGTTGTCCAAGGCGATCAGGGCCATGTTCTTTGTTGGTTCCTCCACAAAAACGTCCAGGGCGGCGCCGGCTACCTGCCCGGAAACCAGGGCGTCGTAGAGATCCTTCTCGTCGATGATCCCGCCCCGGGCGCAGTTGATCACGCAGGCGCTCTTCTTCATCTTCGCGAAGGCCGCCGCATTGATCAGCCCCCGGGTCTCCTTCGTCATCGGGGTATGGACCGTGATGAAATCGGCCGTCCGGAAGATCTCGTCAAGCGTTGCGAGGGTAAACCCCGCCTTCTCTGCCGCCTCCGGCGAGATGAAGGGGTCGTAAGCGAGGACCTTCATCTTGAGCCCCAAGGCCCGGTCGGCGACGATGCTGCCGACGCGGCCGGCGCCGATGACGCCGAGGGTTTTGTTCATCAGTTCATGCCCGGTGAATTTGCTCTTTTCCCATTTGCCGGCCTTCATCGACGCTGTGGCCTGGGGGATCTTCCGGACCAGGGAGAGCATCATGGAGATCGCGTGTTCGCCGGTGGTGACGGCGTTGCCGCCGGGGGTGTTCATGACAACGATCCCCCGCTTGCTGGCGGCCGGGATGTCCACGTTGTCAAGGCCGATGCCGGCGCGGCCGACCACCTTCAGCCGGTCGGCGAGGTCGATGACCTCCTGCGTCACCTTCGTGGCGCTCCGGATGACCAGGGCATCGTAATCCTTGATCACCGCCTTCAGTTCGTCGGGGGTCATCTTCGTCTTGACGTCCACCTCGATCCCCGGCGTCTTTTTGAATGTCTCGATTCCTTCTGCGGACAGGTTGTCGCTGATCAGCACTCTCTTCATGGGTCTCCTCCTCCTTGGGGAAGTCTATAGCGCGGCGATCTTTTCCCGGTAAACCTTCTCCAACTCTTCCAGTGCGGCGCGGACGTCCTCAGGGGCGATCGTGGGACCGCACCAGAAGCGGAATCCCGGCGGCGCATCCTTGTAGGAGCCCATGTCGTAGGCCGCTTTTCTCTTTCCCATCTCGCTTGCGATCTCCTTGAGGAATTTCGCCCGCTCCTCCTTCGGGAGGGCCTTGATCGGGTCACTGACGACGGAGAGACAAACCGAGGTGTTGGAACGGATCTCCGGCGTTTCGGCCAGGAATGCGATCCAGTCGTTTTTCGCGACCCACGCCTCGACGACTTTGAGATTCGCCATGCTCCTTTGGATGAGGCCTTCGAGACCGATCCCGTCCGCCCACCGGAGCGCGTCTAAGTAATCCTCCACGCACAGAAGCGAAGGGGTGTTGATCGTGTCCGCTTCAAATATCGCCCGGTTGACCTTTCCGCCTTTCTTCAGGCGGAAGATCTTGGGAAGCGGCCAGGGCGGATCGTAGGAATCCAGCCGTTCCACGGCGCGGGGGCCCAGCGCGAGCATCCCGTGTCCCGCCTCGCCGCCAAGACATTTCTGCCAGGAGAAGGTGGCCACATCGACCTTCCGCCAGTCGATCGGCATCGCGAAGGCGGCGCTGGTGGCGTCGCAGAGGGAGAGGCCCTTCCGGTCGGCCGCGATCCAGTCCCAGTGGGGGATCTTCACGCCACTGGTGGTACCGTTCGCGACGAAGACGACGTCGTTATCCCAGTTCGTCGCGGCGAGATCGGGAATCTTTCCGTAATCGGCCCTCCGAATCGTGGGATTGAGCCGCAACTGTTTGGCGACGTCCGTGGCCCACCCTTCGGAGAAGCTCTCCCAGACCAGGACGGTGACCGGCCGGACGCCCAGCAGGCTCCACATGGCGGCCTCGAAGGCCCCGGTGTCGGAAGCGGGCATGATCCCGAGCAGATAATGTTCCGGGATCCCGAGGATCCGTCTTGTTTCCTGAATGGCGCGGAGCAGTTTTTCCTTTCCCAGGGCGGAGCGGTGGGAACGCCCGACCGCGGCGTTCTTCAGTGCATCGAGGTTCCATTCCGGTCTCTTGCTGCAGGGACCGGAGGCGAAATGGGGATTGTTCATGAGCGACTCCTTTCGTAAAGTGAGGCCAACGGCGAAAAAACATATCAGCATTGAAATGATTACTCAAGCGTTTTTGGATAGAGGTTGACGCCGGAACGGGGAAAGGGTATGGACAACCAAAGAGGTGAAGAGTCCCCGTGAAAAAGATCAAGACCATGTTTTTCTGCCAGAACTGCGGTCAGCAGTCGACAAAATGGCTTGGCCGCTGCCCCTCCTGCGGTGAGTGGAACCGTTTTGTCGAGGAGGAGATCCGGGACGCCGATGCCGCCTCTTCGGTTGACGTCCGTTTCGACGGCGTTCCCCA
>MNZQ01000204.1:31436-31878 GCA_001873745.1 Syntrophaceae bacterium CG2_30_58_14 | reverse complement strand
CGGAGTTGATCCGGCCGCCGGGGAAATAGATGGACAGATCGCAGGTGCCCCGGACCTCCCGGCCGATCTTCCCTTGACGGAGGATTGCCCGGCCCTTCCCGGTTTTCATCGCGGCAAGGAGATCATTAGCCTTGGCTTCAATCTCGGCGCCGGCCTTCTTCCGCAGATTTTTGGTGAAGCAGGCCAGATCGATATAGTTGTCGTCGTAGAACCGGGGGCTCCGACGCCAGGCGTTTTCGATGAGCTTGGAATCGGCATCGATGGCTGCCAGAAGTGTTTCCGACAGGGCGTCGATTCGGATGATCATCTCCCCGATCCGGCTTACGTCCAGGGCGGACTGGGTGACCGTCTCGTCCTTCCCCTTGTAGGAGAGGAGGTAACTTTTGACGATCCAGCGGGCGAGGGCGGCGGCGTCCTGGCGGGGCCTGGCGGTCAGGCGGGT
>MNZQ01000204.1:0-31374 GCA_001873745.1 Syntrophaceae bacterium CG2_30_58_14 | reverse complement strand
TCACGGACTCCCGGAGCTGGTAGGCCACCTCGACCATGTTCATGAGGCAGGCGTCCATGCCCAAGAGGTCGATTTTCTTCCCCAGGAGCACGCAGGCCTGGCTGAGGACGCCCTTCAGCTCGCGGTTGTCTAGGGCGTCGCCGCCGGAGGTGTCGTCGTAGCAGATGCTGCGGTGTTCCTGGGGGAAGGTGTGTTTGAAAAGGCGCCGGCGCGGTTTCTTCTCAGAGAGGCCGGCCGCCCTGCTCTTGGCATCCTCCCACCAGCCGCTGCCGTGGTTCCAGAGGATGAGGGCGTATCGGTCAGCGGGGTACCGTTCCGCCGCCCATTTGACGAAATCATAGAGGATCTTCGGATCGCCGGTGTTGGTGTCGCCGAAACTTTCGATGCAGTCTTTCTTGAAGCCGCCGCCCTGGGTGATCCGGAAACGACGGGTGAGATTGTCCTCGATCCGGTCGAGCTGGACCAGGATGTTGACGTCCTTCGTGGATCCCGCCCGGGCCATCTCCGCGATGTCCCGGAGGGCCGCGCCGTCGAGGTTGTTGTCCCCGGCCATGTAGACCATGAATGTCCATTTGGCCTGGCCGGCCGCCCGGCTGCCCTTTCCTTCGCTCGCCATGCCGCTGCCGGCGAGTTCGTCCGCCCCGCTAACCATGTCGTTCCCTACCTTTTCCATATGAGCCTCCGTTTTTGAGTGGATGGTAGAGGCGCACGAAAGGAAAAGTCTAAGAACGGGGTCGTCTATAGGCGCTATAGACAGAGAATTTTCATGCTATGCACCGGCGGATCATTCTGGATGATCAGGGAAAGGTACAAAAAAAGGCTGCGAATTTGGGGAAAAGGGAATACAGACATACGGTCTTGGAAACGCAGGAGAGAACAGATACCAATGATGGAAAAAGTGCAATGGGCATACCAGAATGTGTTGAAGGAGAATAGGGTGGAAAACAAATTTGATCATTTTCTCCGCTACCTGCTACATATGCTGGATCGCAAATATGCGAAGACAGTAGGGATGTCAATCTCACAGAACATTAATTTACATCCTGGGAGCGATTGTGCTTTGGTTTATAATCCGCAAGGCTCAATGAAATATCCCAAGCTTGTTCTACACATACCCAGCCTTTACGAGAGTGGGGGCGATGATTCCCCACATTTTGTTATGATGGCTGTCATCGCAAAGATGATTCTCGATAAAGATCAAGATTTTGATTCACTTATTTCCAAGAAGGTAAGCTATTACATCGCGGCATTTGAGAAAGAAAAGGGAAAGACGGAAGCGGGATAGGTGATATCCAGAGAACTGCCCCGAAGGAAAGCAGGCGCAAGGGGTGCAAGCAGTTTTGTCGCCTTGAAATGTTGTCTCCTGGCGATTATACGCCCAGGTAGTCCCTCAATTTACGGACGGCCTGTTGATGCTTTGCCGGGGCCATGCGACCGATATTCAGGAGCTTCCATTGGACGGCCGGCAGGCTTTGAATGCCTTCCAGGCCGATCAGGTCCCATTGCGGATTGCCTTCCTTGACGGAAATGATGAATTTCCGCTCCGAGAGGGTAAGGTCGCTCGCGATTCTGGCAACCAGATCTTTTCTCGTTTCTACCAGCTCCTCGCAGGTCACCTCTTCCTCAACCATGTCCCTGAATTCAGTCTCGAAGACAGACCGGATATCGGAGAGTCCCGGATTGAGAAGCTCCACCATCGGCCGGTCACTGCTGATCAAGTAAACGATAAAGGCCTTTCGCAGCGCATCGTCGAAGGCCCCGTAGCGGAATAGCATCAGGACATCGAAGAGGTCCCGCGGGTGTTGGCGGTCCAGGGCAGCGCAGAGCTTCCCCGCGTACAGCTCGGATTCCGAAAGCATTCGACACTCCACAGAGAGTTCGAATATGCTTCTGGCCTTTGGGGATAGGGTCCTGCGTTCCGGCGGCAAGAGCGAGCCACGCATAACCAGGTTCGGCTCGATCTTGATCGTCGCGTCCTCCCGCTGAACCGAACACCCGCTCCAAAGGTCGGTCCCCTTGAGCCGCTTGGGAATGATCTTCGTCCCGGGAATCCGGCTCTCCACCTCCCGGGAGATTCGGACCAGGCCGGCACTGAGCTCACGGAGGGATGAGTCGCGCTCGCCAACAGGGAGATAGACGAGATCGATATCGACGGAAATGCGCGGGAGATCCCTGACGAAGAAATTGATGGCCGTCCCACCCTTCAGGGCGAAGACGGCCTCCCGATCGACCAAAGGCAGGACCCGCAGGAGCAGTTCGGCTTGTCGGAAATAGACGCTGTCGATCATGAGGTTCCCCCTTCGCGATCCAGGGGCACGGTGATCCGGTATTTTGCGTCGTACCGCCCTTTCGGGACGACCATCCGCTTGCCTTTCCCGAGATCGACCTTCGACGGATCCACTTTCGTCAGCCAGGGGAGTTCCTGGTTCTCGGCCATGTAAAGGAAAAGCCTTTTCACTTTGACCGAGCGACAGGCCTCCAGCAATCCCTGCACCACCTCCGGCCGAAGCGTGGCCAGATTTCCCATGACCAGCCGGGCCTCGTCGAATCCGACCCTCTGGGGCACGAGGTGAAGCATCTCCAGCATGGCCAACTCCGGCGCCGATATCCGGACGGAAAAGTCCTTCTCCTTGAATTCGGTGAATCCCTCCCGGAGATCGGCGGGAAAGAGGTTCGTCCGCGTCACGACAAACTCGACGCCGAAACGATCCCCCTTGAACCAGGCCGGAAGGGCGAGACCTCTCGGACCATACAGAAAGACCCTCTTTTGCCTCGCCGGTAGGTAGTGTGCATAACCTTTCCGCTCCAAGGCCGTTTTTCCTCCCGCGTGGACGGGGAGCCCCAGTTGCGTCTGAAGCGCATAAAGGGCGCCTGGCCAGTCCACCTTGTCCCCGGAGCGTATATAGGCGCCCCGGCCAAACGGCTCCAGCCAGCCGCTGTTTTTGTATTTGACGAGCAAATCACGACTGAAACCTATATCATTCAGGTAGGAAGTCGCGCTCGTAGCGCCAGTCACCCACTGGTCTATGAGGCGGTTTATTTTTGTCTTATTTTCAGTACTCATAGTCGTCATAAAGCCATATTTCTAAACGATTGTCAAGGGGAAGTTTGAATATGTTTACTTTCGTTGACTTGTACTATCCATATATCAATATTTTTAAACCAACCATACCATAATGTCACACCCGGCTAAAATTTTTCGCAGGCAAGACAGACGGAGGATATCCTGATCCCTTGATAACAGATTGTTTCAGCAGCGGGACGCTGTAACTAAAATGTAACCGTCTTAACCGAAAGTAGACCAAAAAGGCTTAACATAATCCAAAACGCTCTTTGTAACCGGACGATATATAAGCGATTATTTTTGATGGGGAATCGCCTAATTTCAGTTATTGACTTTTAATCCGTTGGTCGCGGGTCCGATTCCCGCACGACCCACCAATTTAAAACAACGGGTTGCAGCTTTCAGGGCTGTAACCTCTTTTCTTTTACCAGCCGTTTTGTCCCGCCATAGTCCCGCTTTTTTAATTTCTACCGGTCATTTTTGACTCTTTGGGACGATCCTGATTACGTCTCCCGGACAGGGTGCAGCCGAAGATTATCGTCATACCGGTTGCTGTCCATATCCGCATCATGCCGAGCCCCGCTTATGGTTTACCTGGTCATGGCTTCCTACGACGCCCCAGGTTGAACGATCCGCTGCTGTGGCCTTTCCTTCCGGGGCAGTTTTAATGGCTTTCTGCCAGGCTATGAGCTGCTGGTCGGCGGTGAGACGGGCGATAGCGCAGGCTTGACGTTCTGTTGATGGTTTGACAACCATGGTTGTCACGGCTGTAATGTTGTCCATTACGCTTGTCGCTGAAACAAGATAATCGGCATAAGTTTTCGTATAATCCCACCGTTTTTTGCAGTATGCCTCGAACGTCTCAAATCCCAGCACATCCCGGTAGTACCCTGGCCCCTGATCTCTGCCAGTGCATGACCTAACTCACAGAACGAGCCGATGTTCTCCCGGATGACTTCTTCCAGCCGTTCCAGTTCCGTCGTATTCTTGCTGATCGTGGTTGAATAGGAAATATGGTGAGATAATGCTTTCTCCCTCGGGGGGATGCAGGGGGATGCGGGAAAGATGCACGGGGCGTGACGGACATCCGTCAGGTGGCCGGCGCAAACCTTGCGTACCCCTTCTTGTATCGTGTGCTTTTTATCAGACCGCTTTTCTCTCGCCGGATTGTCGGAACCAAGGCGTTCATGGGAACGTACAACCGCCTCTCCCACAATCTCATGGCGAAGCTGAAAATCAGGGTGGATGTCGAGGAACTGATGCATCCCGATGGCCGCGTCCCGATCTTTCACGTTCCGTCACGCCCTGTCGGCCAGCCGATCCGATCAACCGGAAATTACCACTACCCGATGCGGGCCGGGGAGTCCCTGGTGGAGATGGACAACATGACCTTGAAGCGGATTCCCAACGAATCCGATCCCGATTTCTCATGCAAAATCGTTGACAGTCAGGCCGTTTCCGACCTGGATGAAACCGCGTTGGAGAACTTCAGGTCGCGCTGGGTGTAAAAGGGGAAAAGGCTTGATTATGCGGAATTCTCCCTTGAAAAGATGTTGAGGAGCATCGGCCTGTTCACGGATCAGGGCCTCACGTACGCCAGCCTGATCCTGTTCGGAAAGAAGGAAAAGATCGATCATCTCCTGCCCTGTGCGGAGATCATCCTGGAATGGCGCCAAACGCCCGGCAAGATTGCCCACGATTTCCGCAAGAACTTGCGGGAAAAACAGTCTGTGGCCAATCCGGCCTACGAAAAAAAATTCCTTGAGTCGGGCATGATTGAGCCGATCGGCAAAACAAAGGGCAGGAAATATATCCTTTCGCACCGGCACTACACCCTCGAAGGAACCCCGGGAATCCATACCCGTTTGGCCGGATTGTCTCGCGACCAAAGAAAGGAATTGATCGTCAATCATCTCAGAAAAAACAAAAAGGGAGGCATGGCCGACTTTCTCGATGCGTTCGGTGATCTCCTTTGTGTAACATATCGACATGGATATTAATTTCAAGTTTTGAAATCAGGGATAAAGCGGCTCAATTACATGGGGCGGAAGAAAAGATCGGGATGGCACTGCGGCGAGGACACCGCCGAAAAACAGGCAATAACCCCCATGCCCAGGCGCGGGCACAACGAAACATGAAAATCCCCCCAACCCCCCTTTGCCAAAGGGGGGTTGGGGGGATTTTCATATAAACTCCATGTGCCGAACGTTGCAGACGATGTTAGCAGATACGCCCTTGATCAAAAATCTGGATAATCCCGACTATATGGAGATCCTCCTTGATGGGAAAGCATCTCTTGAAGAACTTTTTGCGGAGCTTGCGACAACGACTCTCGCCAACACCACGGACTTACAGACAGACACCGATCGTATACTTCCGGGGTTCCGGGCCTTTGTAAACCTGCCAACCTTGCCCGATCGGATGGTTCGTTTGTTCACCAGGCAATCTCAGTTGGCCAAATCCAACTGAATTTTGTGGTAATGATTTCAAAAAATGTTATCATCCCCCAACGGCCCGCCGTCTTTACTTCGGCGCGACGACGTGGTTGCGCAGCACCCCGATGTTCTCGACCTCGCACTCCACCACATCGCCCACCTTCAGCAGCCCGGGCGGGTCCATCGCAAAGCCCACACCCTCGGGCGTGCCGGTGGCAATGAGGTCGCCCGGATAGAGGGTGAACCCCTCCGAAAGGACCGAGACAATCGTTGCGATGTCGAAGATCATGTCGTTCGTGTTGGAGCTCTGGCGCGTCTGACCGTTCACCCGGCTTTGGAGGGCAAGGTTGTTGCCGTCGCCGGCCTCGTCCTTGGTGACGATCCACGGTCCCAACGGGCCGAATGTGTCCAGGCCTTTGCCCTTGAACCACTGGCCGTGACGATGCTGGACGTCGCGGGCCGAAACCTCGTTCATGATCGTGTAGCCATAGACGTGGTCCATGGCCCGCTCCTTGGGGATGTTGATCCCCTGCCTGCCGATCACGATCACAAGCTCGCACTCGTAATCGAGTTCCCGGGTGATCGCGTGGTGGACGATCTCACCCTCGGGTCCATTGTGCGAGCCGGACCATTTGCAGAAGAAGACCGGGTTCTCCGGGTAAACGCCCACTTCCCGCAGGCCGTGCTTGCGGGCGCCCTCGTCGGAGTGCTTCTTGTAGTTGAGCCCGACGGCGATGACCGGCCGCTTGAGCTCGGCGATCGGCGCAAGCAACTTTACGGAAGCGAGCGGCCTGGGCTTACCGTTGGTCCCGGGGATGCCGCCCGCCGCAATAACGAGACGGGCGTCGCCCGTCTCGGGGACGACGTCCTCCACGCCCGCTTCGGTGAGAACAGCGACGCGCGGCCCTTTGTCCGTCTGGCAGGTAAGAAGTTTCACAATCAAGACCCTCCTTTTAATGACAAGCACCCTTTACCGCCTTTGCGTTTTGGGGCCGCTATAGCCTTTAAATTTTTGATTGTCAAAAATAAACCACAGGACCAGAGCCCTATTTCCCTTCTTGCTTCACAGGTGGATAGATCAGCTCTTCGCCCGTCCGGATATTTTTGATGAGGATTTTTCCCTCCTGGGACGCGCGCAAAGAGATGGCGTCGCCGTTTCGGACGTTCTTCATGCCTGCAGCAGCGATGAGCTTTTCCGCCTGAGTCACCTTCATGGTCGGATAATCGATGCCGATATCTGCCGGCAGGGCTATGAGGGCCAGGCCGGGCGCCGGCGACCAGAGCCAGGTTAAGAGCAGGATCGCCGCGAAAACCGACATCAAGACGGTCCTTTCCCATGTTCGATGTGCATTCATTTCAGTAACCTCCCAGCATCTGTATATAGAAATCATCGAAGGCGACGGTGATCGGATAACCGCCGCTCGTGTAAAGGTTCCCCATCGCAAAAAGGCCGATCTCCTTGCGGCCGCTCGGAAAGGAGTCCAAAACAAAATCCGATGTTCGGATGGTGCTGTTGTCGGGCAGCAGATTGACCGCGGAAAATCCCGTCCGAGGAGAGTTGTTGGCGACCCACGTCACGGTATTATAGGGTGCTGTCGGGGCGCTGCTGGTCAGCGAGAAGTAATCATAGGTCGTCAGGTTGTTATACCAGTAGGCAACCGTGTTGCCGTTCAGGCCGAACTGGTTGGAGGGCCACTGCGGATTGATGGGGGCCAGGGTTCCGCCTTCGCCTGTTTCCAGCCATTTCGGATAGTACCGGGCCCGCTGTTTGTTGGTGGCGATTCTGTCACGGGTCCGGCTGTCGTTCTGGAAAGTGTATTCGGAAGCGTCGCCGTAAAACGCCTTGATGTCATTGTAGCGCGTCGTTACCCCTCCCGTGGTGACGAACTTGTCCTCCACCCGCAGAACGAGCGTGGCGTTGTCGTTGAGACGTCCGTCCGGCCATACCTGATAGCCGGTGATTTTCTGATCGGGATCCGCAGGATTTCTCATTGTGGCCGGATTGTGATAACCACCGGTCGGATCCCCCAGCACGGCGTAGGCCAGCCAGTCCTTGGTTGGCACGCCGCTGGCATTCACCTTCTGCTCCCACAACACCAGAAGCAGATTCTTATTCAGACTGTTGCCCGGTGGTTTGATGGTATTGGGTATCATATCATTGCTGCCGTGGTTGTCATCTTTGTAACGCATGAAACTGATGCCGTATCCCTGGTAGTATTGATAACTGGCAGCATCATGAAAGTCCGGGCTTTCATGCCAGCGGACGGTGAGGCCCTGGGCGGCGTAGTCTAGATTCAGGTCCCAGCCCAGCTTGATCTGGACGTCGTAGCTGAGAGTGTAATACTGCATCCAAAAGTTCCGGAGGTTGTCGCTGATTGCAGTGGAGATGGGGGTCGCGTGATAGCCGATCCAACGGCCCGCCTCTTCGGGATCTTCGAAACGATAACTTGCCTCTCCCAGATGTTGGAAGGCGGCCCAGTACGAGTGCGTGCCGCCGGTGGCGATGTAGCCCTGGATGACGACCCGGTCCCCGCTTTTGGAAAGGTCCAGGGCGTCCAGATTGCCCGAAAATCCGCTCGCGTTTGCCGGCAATGCCGGCGGAGTCTGATTCGGTCCCGCTGGCGGCGCCGGTGATGTGGCGCTGAAGAGGGTGACGGAATCGGTCTGGACCTTTTGTGTCTGGAGCTGTTCCCCCGTAGCGTCGAGCCAGGCCGTCTGCGAAAAGACCAGATAGGTATTCGCCGGGATGGTGGTGGTGGCTGAGGCCGCGCTCCAGGTGATGTTTTCCAGTTGTACGGTGGCCCCTACCAGTCGTGCGGTTCGATAGGTGTAGAGACTCCCGGATGTGGTATCGATGAATTCGCCGTTTTTCTGCGGAATGGCGGTAACAGCGTTGATGTTGAGCACAAGCGGCGTCGCCGTGGAACCCTTTGTAATCGTCTGGCTGGCGTTCGTCGTCGGAAAGGCCAGGTTCGCGAAGGCCGCGATCCCGACGGGAATCGTCACGGCGGAGGCCAGGGTGTAGGTGACCGCCTTTGATCCTGCTATGCCGCCCGCGACGTTGCTGATGCCCACGGCATTGTTCGGCCCGACCTGAAGTTGGGCGACGGCCGCCCCTCCAGGGGCTGTCGGGATTGCAAACCCCGGCGGAAAACCGGAATTGGGCACCGTGGCGGTGATTACATTCGTGGCGACGCCGGTGCCGGCAGCCGTCTTGCTCCAGTATGGATAGACGCGGACCCGGAATCTTGATATGCCGGGGAACACGTTGAACCAGATTCCGGCAATGCTGCCGTCATCGACATTGGTCAGCGCCGTTTCCCGGGCCGCCGCTGCCGCGTTTCTAACCTCACTGATCGTGTATCTCAGGCCGGATTCGGCCAGATAACCCGCCCGGCGGACACTGTTGGTCGCGAAAGCACTGAGAACGGACGAACCGAACATGGAAACCATACCGACGCCAAGGGAAGTGAAAATGACCATGAGGACGATCAGAAATACCAGGATGCTGCCCTGCCGACGTTTGCCTGCCTTCATGACGGATGAAGGGCCGGATAACCGGGTGATCTGTTTCATGGCATTGCCTCTCCTGTCGAAGATCATGGATGCGGAACCCTGGTTCTGGGAAAAATGCGGGCGCTGAAGGGGTTGTACCCGCTGACGGTGAAGCTGATGTCGATAAAGGCCACATCGTCGGCGGCGACATTATAGACATTTCTGTATGTGGCGCTCAGTGTAAAGGCCTGGACATTGTCGATCAGAATATTGTCTGTTGGCGTGGAGAGATAGATATTGGACCCTACGAATTTAATCGTTCTGCCCGCGCCTGACGGATTTGTGTAGGTGATCAGGGAGTTGTCCGTTAATGCGGAAACAGCGCTCACATCCCTCAATTCGAGGCTGATTCTGTTTAAAGCCATCTGGGCCTTCATCGCCGTGTCGGAATTGTTTTTGACCATGAAATAACCGTTGAGGAAGGTGGTCATGAATAAACCTGTAAAGACGCTGAGGATGCCGACAAGTACCAGCGTTACGATGATCTCGATGAGCGTAAATCCGGCTTCCCGTTTCCGCATATCGCCCCTCAATAATAAGTGATCGGATCGCCGCTCGTGACCCGTTCCGCGGTCAGGATGTTGGTCAGACCGTACCCTCCGGCCTGGACGGTCACCTTCAGATTCGTGCTCGTTCCTCCGCCGGCGCTCACGTCAACTTCGTTTCCCCCCGCGTCGTAGGTGACATAGGTCCGGGTCAGTGTCACACTGGCGGGCATATTATAAATCCCTATTGTATAATCCCGGGCCATGATGTTTGCCAGTGCCGCTGAATAGCTGGCCGGCGTGTTCATTTCCTGGACGTAATCGGAGATGATGCGCTCCATCCACATCTCGGCCACCCCCTCGTCACGGGCGATGTTGACCGGGTCGCCGCTATAGGTCAGTTGCGTCCCCATATAGGTGAGAAAAACCACCCCCATGATCGCACCCAGCATGATGGCAACGATGACCTCGATCAGTGTGAACCCTGCCTGCCGTAGATGAATCAATCGTGAAAACTTCATGGAATGAATCCTGTTTCGGGCGTTACCCCGAAGGTCGCCGCGGTACTGGCCGGGACGGAATCCACCGTAATCGAAAGCGGGTTGGCCGCGCTGACCGGCGTGTTGGTGACCGCACTCGTATAGGCCGTATACGGCCTCCCGTTGCCGTCAAAGAAGACCGTAAAAGCGGTCATTATGATGTTTTTATTGGCTAATGCCACTTTTGCATTATCTTCAGCGGGAAGGACAATCTGATTGGCCACCGTATCCGGGGCGTTGGTTCTGAACAGCCAGTAATCCGCGCCGTCGCATTTGATGCCCCAGATCTCGCCCCGCTTCATCGCCGTGGCCTGGGCGTAACGGATATGATTCTTGATGGCGCTCTCTTGGGCAGATCTGCCGCTGTCCGAGGTGCTGGTTATTCTGCTGATGACGATGATGGCGGTAATACCAATGATGACCAGAGTGGAAATGATTTCGATCAAGGTAAATCCCCGAGGGTCTCTTGCCCTTAAAAAATGCTTCACGTCCCTCACCTTTTGAAGGTCCCGATTTTCATGGTTTCCCGATCGAAGTTTCTTTGCAGCGTCAGGGCCAGATAGCCGCCGACGATCAGGCAGCTTACGGTCAATCCCCAGAAAGGGAGCAGGAACAACTGTTTCCCGAATTTGATCAGCGGCAGCGCCCCGTTGATAACGATAATTTCCAGGTAGATGAAGATAGCAATCCTGGCTGCCTTTAATCCCGCCAGATGTCGGCGCCACAGCAGGATACCGAAAATGAAAAACCAGCCGGCAAGAAATAAAACGATGAACGGCTGAACCCTGAGCCAGCCCAAGCCGACGACATCGCCGTAGAGGTCTTTCATGCCCAGAAAAAGCACGAACGCCAGGGTCAGATGGGCGAATCCGGTCAGGATGAAATAGAAAAAGCATTCTTCCCCCGATGCGCTGCCCCTGATGGCCGCAACCGGGCCGATACCCAAGCGTCGGGGTCTCGTCAGGAATTCTTTGATCGAGAGTATTCGGATCCGTTCCCGCCCGGCAATCCGCCCCATGACCCGCCGGGTAAAATCGCCAGGCGGCCGGACGGAGGGTGTATTCCGGATAAGGTCTGTGATGTCTTTGAATTTTTCCATTGCCCGTCCCTTATTCAATCCATATACAACCCGTTCTATTAAAAAGTCACATTTTATCCTCGCCCATCAACTGTTTTAATTTCTCGATGCCGCGGTAAACGCGCATCTTGACGGCGCTGACGGAGGCGTCTGAAACCGCCGCGATCTCCACGAAGGAAAGATCCTGGTAGAATCGCAGAATGACGGCCTCCCGCAGATCTGCCGGCAGCTTCTGCAGGCAGATCTGCAGATGATCGATTTTCTGAGTCTGGATTCCATTCCGTTCGATCCGTTCGGGGTCCCGGCGGGCTGTTTCAGAAACGACCCCATCCCGATGTTTTATGAAGTCCTGTGATTCCCGAAACATACGGCGTCCCTGCTTTTTCAGGTGATTTCGGATGAGGTTGAGTGCAATCGTGTAAAGCCAGGTAAAAAACCTTTTTCCCGGACAGAACTGACCGAGATTCCGATAGGCCCGGAAGAAGGTTTCCTGTGCCAGGTCGTCGGCGTCCTGATAACTGCCCGTCATCCGGAACACAAGGTTGAAGATAGCGGATTGGTAGGCATCGACCAGGAAGGCATAGGCATCACGATCACCGTTGAGCACGCGTTCGATAATCTCATTTTCTTCGTTCGGGGTCATGGGAGGAATCCGTATGCGATGAAACGCGTTATTCTTCTGCCGTCAATTCATGCAATTTCTTTTCATAGGCGTCACTTTCCCTTCAGGATATTCGCAAAAATCCCTCTGGCCGCCTCGCAGTGTATCATAAAGGCATCCAGAGTTCTTATAGAGAGTAAATGCGCCAGGATATATGACCCACGCAAATAGAACTCCCGATAAGCCTTTCTGTAATAGGTTTCTACCGTTTCCGGCGGAATGGTCGGCAGATCAAGGATCGCATGGGAAAGGTCATATTCAGTCCAGCGGGTGTGTCTGAGGTAGCCTTTTTCAGCCGCCCAGTCGAAAAGCGTCGTCCCGGGATAAGGCGTTGTGATATTGAAAATGGCGTATTGAATATCGATCTTCCTGGAATATGCAAGGGTCGCTTTCAGGCTGGCCTCCGTTTCTTCCGGGCTGCCCAGCATGAAAGCGCCCCGGATAGCTATCCCGGCAGCCCTGGTCCATGCCACCACGTCGGCGTATTGTGTCAGCTTGACCCTTTTGTTGACCGCTCTCAAGATATTTTCGTCTATGGTTTCGAAACCGTACATGATCTGATGGCAACCGGCCGCTTTCATCAGTCGGAGGATCTCGGCATTGACCGTATCGACCCGGGCAAAGCAGGACCACGTAATATCGGCCCGACGGGAAATGAGCAGATTGCACAACTGCTCTACCCGTTTCAGATTTGCGGTAAACGTATCGTCATAAAAGGAGATTTCCCGGATGTCGTAATGTGATTTCAGATACAGAATATGATCGTAGGTTTTCTCGGCGGAAAGGAAGCGGATTTTTTTCCCGAACATCCCGGAATAGCAGAAGGTACATTTTCCGGGGCACCCCCTGGATGTCATCATTCCGATGGAAGGGCTGCGGATGGCCGCACCGATTGCGGAGCGGTATTTCTTCATCGGGAGTTTATGATAAGACGGCATGGGCAGATCATCCAGCAGAACGAATTCATCATTCTGCGGATTGATGATCATTTCCCCCTCCGCGGACTTCCATGTCAGATTCGGGATATCTTTCATCGGCGCCTGATCGGCAAGGAGAAGGATGGCTTTCTCTCCTTCACCTCTGACGACCATATCGCAGATACCGTCCGCCACCAGGCTTTCATGAAAAACCGTCGGATGAACGCCGCCCATCAGGATCTTCTTGTCAGGAAAGTGTTTGCGGATGGACCGGGCGATTTCGATTGCGCTGCCGATTTCAGGCGTTGTGGCGGTAATGCCGATCACATCAATATCGGGGGTTACCCTCGACAGGATATCGGAGATGCTCAAGTTTTCAGCGTAAGCGTCTACGATTTCGGACGGATGGCCTTGACCGTTTGCCTCGAGAAATGCCGATAAAGTAGCCAATCCCAGGGGCGGCGTGATGGAATTAATCACCCCCCAGATATTGTTACCGGCTATATAACGGTTCGGATTAATGAAAAGGAATCGCATGGCTTCGGTTGCTCTTCATGAACGGGAATTTGCAGATCATCTCTTTCGGGCGACACAGAAATTATTCATGCCCATTTCAAAATAGCGGTGATGCTCAATGATCATACCCGTTTGAGAAAACAATTTTTCCAGCGCGCCGCGATCGTAGTACTGTTTATGGTCTCTCATTTCAGGTTCACTGACGATTTTGAGACGATAACACAGGAATTGCAGGACCGGCCGAGCGATTTTACTGGGCACGGTCAGCACAAGCCTGCCGCCAACCTTCAAAATCCGTTCCGTTTCTCTCATCATGCCGGGAGGATCGGAAAGATGTTCGAGCACGGCGAGCATGGTTACGATATCAAATGATTCCGCCTCAAAAGGCAATGAAGCCGTCATCGTCATCCGTATGGTCTTTATCCTGGCGCTTTCCGACTCCCGGACCTTGAAATCGATTCCGACACCGCTTCCAATAAAGGGCCCGACTGTGTTCAGCAGAAGGTTATCCCACCCGCAGCCGACATCCAGAAGCCTGCAATCCGGATATCGGCGAATCGTCGGCAGGACTTTGTTGACCCGCATTTTCCGCAGGATAGGTTCCAGAAAGGGTTCTTTCATATCACTGTTTAACCATTTGTTTGCCTTCCGGATCCAGCATCAGGAAAGCATCTTTGATTTTTTTTGCATATTCGGTATCGCCCGGCGGAAGTTTCATCTCTGCAATTTTCAGAAAGTTTACGGCATCTCTCACCTTGCCCGCCGCCGCCGCCGACATGCCAAGTTTATAGATATCCTGGTAGCGGGCTCCGGCATTAAAGGGGTTGATTGCGTCTGAAAGGACACGGTACGCCTCTTTGTGCTCCTTGAGTCTGATATATGCGGTATATAAAAAGCCGACATTATTCATGTTTTCCCTGTCTATTGCCGTTCGATAAAGACTGGCCGCATCTTTGAATCGCCCCAGGCCAAACAAAGCGTCGGCTTTGAACGCGTATCCGTCGGTAACATCCGGATAGCGGCGGATAATGGTATCGACATAAGGCAGCGCCTTTTCATACTGCTTGTTAACGATCAGGATGTTGGCAATGATGGCGTTTGTGATCCCGCAATCCGGATAGAGATTCCTCAATTTCATGGCTTCATCAAAGATGAGCGATAATCTTTCCTTGGTTTCCGAGTCATAATTAATGTTTATATATTGAAAAGGGTTAATATGCTTCAGTTCATATAACTCCGCAATATGCTTGAAATGCTTGGCGTTGACGTACAATGCTTCCGTATCGTCGAAGAAGACAAGGCGGAATTCTTTGAATTGACGGATGAAATTGGGGAAGTAGGATCGCCTCAGGGCTACGGAAATGAACGAGGGATCATATTTGCCGATAAACGAACGGAAGGTGTTTTCATCAACCATGGCGTTATTGACGTAGGCAAAATCCCTGTCATTGAAGATGGCCAGTTCCATGTCCATGAATATCTTGTATTTTCTATTTAAGGCCCATTGGAGATAACCGCCCGTGTTGGGTTCATTCAGTATGGATCCGCCGCCATTCGTCTCATTCAAGAATTTTACCACCCCTATAGGAAGATTCACCTGTGTAAACGGATATTCGGGCCTGTTTTTGAACTGGGCGCCATACGTCAGGAAGGGAATAATAATCAGGACGACGATCATGGCGCCGGGTGCGATTCTGTGGAAAATTCCCTTTCTGTTTTCCAGAGGTTTGACCAGCAGGGTCAGGCCGTGCCGGATCATGGGGATGGACAAGAGAATAAACTCATAGATGAATCTATTGTATTTCATCAATAATACAATCGCGGCTATGAAAAGGATCATATGGCTGATTCGGACTTCTCTTTTATATAAGCATATCATAAAACAGCCGAACGAAACAAGAACAAGCCCGTTTCGAAGGGAGGCGAAAAGATTGGTCAACGGAAATATTGAAAAAGAGAGAAGGGAGCTCAACCGCAGCGGAATTAATTCAGAAACGTAGAGTTGCTGATACAGCGCATTTCCGTAAGAGATGTTGAACGGGGTCTTGATCAGTTCGACGATATTCGGTGTTATAAAGACGGTATAAAGCGTGAGAATCAACATCCATCTCGCCGCCTTCCCCTCGCCGGATTCCGGTTGGGTTCTTTTCAGGTTGTGATAGAGTATTTCCGCCAGGTACGCCAGGATGATCAGCATCATGACCGGATATTCGTAACCGTGGATATTGCACCAGAGGATGCCGAGGAGGGGAAGGAGCCATATCTTGTCCCGCCTGAGTTCCAGGATATAAAGAAAAACAACGATAAAAAGGAAGGAAAACAGATAAGGCCTCACCAGCAATTCCCTGAATGCGAGGACCATGGGATAACAGATGAATACGGACAGCCCGATGAACCGTCCGGTTTGGTTTTCGTGCCGATGGATAAAGAAAAGACAGATGAAGAGGACGGTCAGGAAATAGAGGAGGCATCTCAGGACGACGAGGCCGTAATACCCCGTAAATTGGAAGATCTTGTAAACGATGGCCTGAAAGAGCCAGTAATAGTCATACCAGGATTTGGAAGGCGTAATGTAAGAGAAAAAGGCATCTCCGGGAATGGTTCCATTCTGCCAGAAATACCTGCCGCCGGAGAGGTGATACCACAGATCGGCATCGTATCCCACCACGGGCCAGGTGATGAAATAGCCGATAAGAATGAGGAAAAAAAGGGCAATTAAGGAAAACAGATAGTATCGATGACAGGTTATGCCATCATACAGACGTCCAAAAAGCGGGGGTATTGTCATTATGTATCCTTGGACCGTTGGAGAGGTTGATTCGCCCGGAAACGTCGTAAACTTACGCCTTCCTTTCAATAAAAACCCCGTTTTTTTCTCTGCTGATGACGACGGGACTTCTCGGGCGGGAGAATGGGTCTCGTATGTTGAACGATTACGAATCCCCTGCGGCCACATCCGTTCCATTCGGCGTTATGAAAACGACGATGATCTCGATCAACGTTATCCCATTTTCGTTAGTCAAATCAGAATCTTTCAAAGCCCTGCATCTTCTCGGAAAAGCGGTCAGGCTGGTTTTGCATGATGCCTGAACCAGCCTGACGCCTGCCCGAAACCGACAAGGTTGACCCACGCAAACCTTGTCCCATGCTCTTTAAGGATCACCGGCCGCCTTGAAGTTGCCGATGACGTTGGCCTTCAGGTTGACGCCCCCGACCGCGGAGACTCGGATGTTGATCGGCGTCGCGGTCGCGACCGTGACGTTAAAATCGGTCCCGACATTGGCCAGATTGGTCGCGTTGACGTATCCGTTGGCGCCTGTTGCATACGTAAACAACTGGGGCGAGGTCGGGGCGACGCCGCCGCTGTTTATCATGTATTTGGCCTGGGCGCTTGACAGCCTTCCCTTGATCTCGGCGATGGCCCCCTGGGCGGCCTTGATCCGCGCTTCATTGGCCATGTCCAGGTACTTGGGGATGGCGACGGCAGCCAGGATGCCGAGGATTACCAGGACGGCGATGATCTCGATCAGCGTAAAACCTTCCTGTTTACTCAATTTACCTGTTAACATTCTCATACCTCCTTTTTTTGCTTATTTGAAAAAAAATACCGCCGGATCAGTTGTTGAAAGCCACACCTCCCTTCTTTGGTGTCTTTGATCTATGCACACTTCATACCGTACTCGCCAACCATCAAGAGCCGTTGACAATAATAACTAACCTATCGGTATTACTTTATGTTATCGGGAATCACCGCATTTTTTAAAAGCCCGCTCAAGTAGTTTCTATCTCAGCCGGATTATAATCGCAACAAAAATTTGTATTTATCGTTCAAATTCTACACCATTTGATGATTTTTTTAAAGGATATAAATACTTATATAAACCTTTTTTTCTCTCATCGCCCGCAGCCGCTATTTTGTCATCTTCGTCAGGTCCCACATGGGGAGAAAGATCGCCATGGCAAAAAAGCCGACGACGGCGGCAAGGCCGACAATCAGGATCGGGCCAATCATATCGGAAAGGCTTTTGACTGCATAATTGACCTCGTCATCGTAATGGAGGGCGACCTGATGCAGCATATCTTCAATGTTCCCCGATTCCTCGCCGATGGCGACCATGTCCACCACCATCGGGGTAAAGAATTTCGCCGCGCCGAGCGGTCCGGCGATCCCCTGTCCCTCCCGGATGCGTTCACGGACCTTATCGAATTCGCCCGAGATGGCCGCGTTGCCGATTGTGCCTGAGAGGACCTCCATCGCCTGCATGACGGGGACGCCGCTCGCCTGGAGAATCGCGAAAATACTCGCGAAACGGGACATCGCGGCCTTCTGGAAGAGCGGTCCGAACAGCGGCAGTTTCAGGATGAACAGGTCTTTTGCATACCGCCCCGGCGGCGTCTTCAGATAAAGTCTGAGCGCAATGATCAGGACCACCGCGCCTCCGATCAGAAGATACCAGTAGTTGGCCAGGAGCTGATACATGAGCATGGCGATCTTCGTGGGCAGCGGGAGGGTCAGGCCGGCTTTGGTGAAAATGATTGCGAACTTCGGAATAACAAAGGTGAGCAATACAAAAAAGGCGATCCCCAGGGCAATGACGACGATGAACGGATACTGCAGCGCGGACTTGATATCCGACTTGATTTTGGCTTCGTGTTCGATAATGTCGATCAGGCGCGCGAGGATGTCCGGAACCACGCCACTGATCTCTCCGGCGTTCACCATGCTGAGATAGAGGGGCGAAAAGATGGCGGGGTGCCGCTTCATCGATTCATAAAGGGTCAAACCCGCCTTGATGTCCTGACTCATCTGGGCGATGACGCCTTTTAGAATCTTGTTTCCCGTCTGGTTTTCGAGGACCTGGAGGAGCCGGATGATCGGAACGCCGGCCTTCATCATGGAACGGAACTGCTTGGTGAAGAGAATCAGATCACCGATCTTCACCGTGCTCAGCCTCTCCTGGATCCGGGAAAAAACGGAAACGCCGCCGGTCCGCGAAGCGGCTGCGGCGGATACACGGGTAGGGATATATCCTTTGGCCAACAAAAGATTTTCCGCCATCTCCACGGAGTCGGCCTCGATCGTCCCGTTGACGCTCATGCCGCTTTCGTTGATCGCCTCGTAAGAAAAATTCGTCATGAGTTAAACCTATATTCTTGTCATCCTGAGCTCGTCGAAGGGTGACTGTTTGAAGCGCGGTTCGATAGGCTCACCGTAACAGGTATATCACACCATGACCGCCGAGGCGGCCTCCTCCAGCGTCGTGATCCCCTGAAGAACCTTGTTCGCCGCATCATCCTTGAGGGTTCGGAGCTTTCCTTCCGCCACGGCGACGCGCGTGATCTCCTGTGACGACTTCCTTTTGAGGATCATCTCCTGGACGATCTCATCGTTGACCAGAACCTCAAAGATCCCCGTCCGCCCCTTGTAGCCGGTGTTCATGCACTGATAACACCCCTTTCCTTTTTGGAAATTGGGGTTCTCCGCTTTGTCCAGACCCCATTCAACGAGGGCCGCTTCCGTTGGCTGGTAGGGCTCTTTGCAGTAGGGGCATACGGTCCGGACCAGCCGCTGGCCAAAGGAAACCAGCAGCGCCGAGGCGACGAGAAAGGGTTCGATCCCCATATCCACAAAGCGGGTGATGGCCCCCGCCGCGTCGTTTGTATGAATCGTACTGAGAAGTCGATGCCCCGTCTGGGCCGCCTGGATGCAGATCGCCGCCGTCTCTGAATCCCGGATCTCTCCCACCATGATGATGTCCGGATCCTGTCGGAGTATCGACCGGAGGCCGCTCGCAAAGGTCATCCCCGCCTTCTGGTTCAACTGCACCTGGCGGATGTTGTCAATCCGGTATTCGACCGGGTCCTCAAGGGTGATGATGTTTGTATCGATGTTGTTGAGTTCATCCAGGATGGAGTAGAGGCTCGTGCTCTTGCCGCTTCCCGTCGGCCCGGTGCTCAGGATCATCCCGTAGGCCTTCCGGCACATGGTTTCGATCTTGTCCCTGTCCGACTCGATCATCCCGAGGCGGTCGAGGGAATAAACGCCGGAACTCATGTCCAGAAGACGCAGAACGACGTTCTCCCCGTAGATGGTGGGCATCGAAGAGACGCGGACGTTGATCTCGTGTTTCTCCATCCGGAGGGTGAAGCGACCGTCCTGGGGTATCCGCGAGACGGTGATATCCATGTTGGCGAGGATCTTCATCCGGGCAACGATCGGAAGAAAGAGCGCCTTCGGCGGAGACGGCACCTCATGGAGTTTGCCGTCGATCCGGAAGCGGAGTTGGATGCTGGTCTGCTGGGGGCTGATGTGGACGTCGCTCGCCCCCTCACGGATCGCCTGGGCGAAAATGGAGTTGACCAGGCGGACGACCGGAACCTCGTCTGCCTGGTCCTGAAGGGAGGCAATCTGGACCTCTTCGGCGAGCTTGTCCTGCGCCTTTTCTTCTTCCGGCTGCGCCTCGATCTCCATGCTTTCCAGGACGCCGCCCATACCCGACTGCATCCCGTAGATGCCGTTGATCAACTGGTTGACCTCGCGCTCCGTGCAGACAACCGGTTCCACCTCGGCGTTGGCCGCGATCTCGATGGTATCCAGGGCGTTGATGTCCAGAGGATCCGTCATGGCGATGGTGAGGAGCCGCCCCTTCTTCATCAGCGGCGCCACCTGGAATTTCTGGGCGGTCTCGATCGGGATCAGGCGGTCGAGGCCGACATCGATGGGATAGCGGTCGGGGTGGTATTTTTTAATCTTGAGCTGTACGCTCAACATATCCACGATCTGGTTTTCATTCAGGATCCCTTGGCGGGTGAGGTACTGGCCCAGCCTCAGGCCGGCCTTCCGTTGCTCGACGAGCGCCTGCTTGAGCTGCCCTTCCGTCAGCAGCTTTCTCTCGATGAGCATTTCCCCCAATCTCTTCTTGACGATCATAAGTCACAACCTTTGGATCAATTTGCGAAAAAAACGGTGTCTTTCTCGGGTTTTTGCATGATTTTCGCACCGGTCGGAAGGTGCTGGATGGCATCTCGCGCCGCCTCCGCACTTGAAAATCCGTTTTTCAGGACAATCGTAAATACCAGACCCTCGCGCGGATTCCAGGACGGAATCAGACGGATCGGAGGCATATCCGACGGATAGTCCTTGAAGAGCCGGCAGGCATCTTCGAGGGCAGTCTTCTTTGCCATCTGCACCCAGATTTTTCCCGGCACGAGAAAACCCGGCGAAGCTGGAATGGCCGGCAACGAGATCGTTTCTCCGGCACGGACCCGATTCATATCGGTGATATGGGGATTGGCCAAGGCTACCGTATGCAAATTGGCCGTCCCGTTGTTTCCATAGATCTCCCGCAGGAGGAGGGGAATCGAGTCACCCTCGCGGAGTTTCAGTCGCCCGAGCTGGGAGGGGATTTTCTTCTTCGGGTCGGCATTGCCGGGCAAAACCGTCTCCGGGCTTGAAGGCGCCGGGGCAGCCTTCGTCGGCGGCGCCGGGGGAATCGCTGTCTGGCCGGGATCCGGCTTTCGGACCGACCGTTCAGCCGTGGGCGTCGGCTGGATGGGTGGCGCTGATTTTGACGTCGTTGCCATGGATCCCGGTGGGATAAGCGGTTCTGATTTCTCGGCCGGTGTCGCCAGCGACGCTGTCAGAACCGGGGGCAATGGATGCCGGACGATGTTCTGCGGTGCGGGCGCATACCACAACGCGATGAATGCCAGGAAAAGGGCCGTCGCAAGAGCCGTGGTAGTCGCAGTCCATCGTTTCGGCCTGCCCGGATCGGGGGTCAACCGTCGGGCGGCAGACCAGACGAGAAACCAGCCGGCCCTGGCCCGGTTCCGGATGATCATGGCAAGCAGAATATGATGGCATAGGGTAATGATCCTACGCGGATAACCGCCTGTAGCTCGGTAAATGGTCCACAGCGCGGGAAAAGTGAAGAGTCGGGGCCCCTCGGCCGGATGCGCGGCCTGAGCAAGCCGAAAGCGGATCATCGCCCGCGTTTCCCGGAAATTCAAAGACTTGAGAAGATAGTATTGATTCACCCGGTCGGCGAAGTTTTTATAACCATCCAGAATCTCTCTGAATTCGTTCTGGGCGAAGATGACGATCTGGAGGAGCTTGTTTCCGTTCGTGTCATAGTTCAGAAACTCGCGGAGAATCTCCAGGCAGAACTCGGGGAGTTTCTGCCCCTCATCGATGATGAGGACGACCGTCTTGTTTTCGTCAACGCCTTTCTGGAAAAGGTAATTCTTGATGCCCTCCTTGAGCTGCCATTCGCTTTCCGCGCTCTCCACACCGGCGAGACCAAAGCTGACGGCGGCAAGGAATTCGCGGGGTGCGCTAAAGGATGGGTCGAGGAGGAGGTGGGTCTCGATCTCGCGGCGATCGTCTTCCGATTCCGTAAAGCGGAGGATCAGTTGCCGGCAGAGGGTGGTCTTGCCCGTTCCCACGTCGCCCATGACCACATTCAGGCCGCGGCGAAGTCGGATGGCGATCTCCAATTGCTGCAGGCAGGCCAGGTGCACCGTGGACGCAAAGAAGAACGCCGGCCCCGGCGAGCTGGAAAAGGGTTCCCGGTTCATGTTGAGGATTTTAAAGTAATCCATCTCTTTATCCTTCTACGGCATCCGCTACCATGAGATAACCAGTGCCGAATTACGCCCGGTAATCTGCGCCTGGACGGCGGCATCACCGGCCAAGACGCCGCCCGGACCGGTGAAGACAACCCATGCCTGGCCGTTCGTGTCCGTATTGACGGAGAGGGGCGGTCCTGCAATCGTTCTGCTTGTTCCCAAAGAATCCGATATGGTTGAAAGCGCGGTACCGTCTGTCACGATGGAGAAGGTTACAGCCACACCTGATTGCAATGTGCCATCAGCCGCTTTCACTGTTGCGGTGAGGATGCTGCTTCCGCCCGTTGACGCAAGCATCGTCGGAGATCCCGCGAAAGTGAGCTGGTTTCCCCCGGCGGCGCCCGACCCGACGGTGATGTTCGTATCCATCTGCGCCCCGTTGGAGATGGAGGCGTTGACGACGTCAAATCCGTTAACCATCCCCGCCGTGTAAATGACAGCAGCTTCTCCGGCGGCATCGGTGTTGACCTTGGAGGCGTTGAGTGTTGCACCGCTCTGATTTACCTTGAACTCGAAAGTGACCTCTCTGTCCGCCACTTCCTTTCCACTGGCGTTTTTGATTTTCGCAGTCAGCACAACCGTGCCCCTGGGATCGACCTCCATGACCATCGACCAGTCGGTACCGGTCGAATTGTTCTTATGCCCGAACATGAGGCTGTCCGTCCCGAGGGGATCGGCACTGGTCCCCCCCCCTCCGCACCCGCCAATTCCGACTGCGATCACCGCCGCGACCAAAAGGCTGAGAAATCTGTAGTGCATAAGGACTTCATCCTTTCTCCATTTCAACCATCTTCAAACGTAACCTACCCTTCCCGAAACACGCCACGGCATCCTCACGAGCCCGGTTTCATCTCCACCGGAACGGACGGGGTCGGTGCGGCCTCCCGCGCCGGACCTGCCGGACGGTCTCCGCCGGCGGGTCCGGGTGAAATCACGGTGGAAAGGATCTTCGGCGTGATGAAGATGAGGACCTCCTCCATCGATTCGCTCTTCCCCTCTCCTTTGAAAAACCATCCCAGGACGGGTATGTCCTTCAATCCGGGAATGCCGCTGACCGAGTTAGATCCCTGCTGCTTCGTCAGGCCCGAGATGACGATGGTCTCACCGTCCTGAACGATCAGCGTGGTCTCCGTCTGTTTCTTGATGATTCTCGGGTTTCCAAGGACTTTGTGGGCTTCCGTCTCATCCACCTCATCCTTCCTGACGAGGATCTTCATCATGAGGTTCCGGCCATCGATAACGTGGGGCGTAATCTCCAGGCGCAGGACGGCGTCCTCGAACTTGACCTCCTGCTTGCCGTCTTTGTCGGTGGAGACGAAGGGAACCTTTGCCCCGTTTTCCGTGAAGGCCTTCTGGTTGTCGAGTGTCGTGATCGACGGGCTGGAAAGGATATTGACTTTACCATCTTTCTGAAGGGCGCTCAGTTGGAGATCCAGGATGTTGCCGCCGATGCTTCCGACCATCAGGCCCAGGGAGGCCGCCCCCCCGGCAGCGGCCATTGCTGCGGTGGCGACGGGAAAATTGACGCCGTAGCCCTGGCCGCTCATCCCAGCCGCGCCGTAGGCGGGTGTATAGCTCCCCGACAGGGCGCTCCCCGGCGGGACGGCGCTCCCGGCTGCGCCTCCGGGGGTGATGTAGAGGTTTTCATTGCCGATCCTTCGGGCATACGAGCCGCCCCACTGGATGCCCAGGTTCCGAGCCGTATCCTTGGTGGTTTCCACGATGTTGGCTCGGATCTGGATCTGGGGCGTCGGCTTGTCGATCTTCTCGATAATCGGCATCATCTTGGTGATGTCATCCTTGATTGCGGATATGATCAGGGAGTTGCTGTGTTCGTCCACGCGGATCGATCCGCGTGGCTTATCCTCCTTGTTTCTGGTCAGGAAGGATTCGAGATTTTCCTTTAGATCCTTTGGCTTTGCATAGTCAATCGGAACCACCACGGTGAGCAACGGCTCGACCCATCGGACCCCCATCTCCTGGGTCTTCCGTTTCAGATCCAGTTCCATGTCCTCCAGGGTCATCACCCGCAGGATATCGCCTTCCCAGATATAGGTCAGCCCCTGCGTGCGCAGGAGGCTGTTGAAGGCCTGGTTCCAGGGGACGTCCTGGAAATCGATCGTCACCTCCCCCTTGATCTCGTTCTTCACCAGGATATTCTGGTTGACGATCCGCGCCAGGGAACGCAGGACGGTCTTGATATCCGCCTGGCGTATCTTCAGACTGACCGGCTGTGACGGGAGTTTCCGGACGGGCGTGACCGGCTCTCCCTCCGCTGTCTCTCCCGTTGCCTTCTGGATCGCCTCACCGATCGCCGAATTTCTTTCTCGGGGCGCGGGTGAGTGACCGGCGGCCGTATCCGCCATCGTCGTCCACTTCTCGACGAGCGGGTCCTTCTGGCTGGTTTGGTTGCCGGCGCAGCCGCAGATCAGGAGGGCAAACAGAAGGACAACGTCCGTCAGCCATTTCCTCCGATATTGATGCATGGTACCCATCAGCGCCTCCATTACTCCTCCAAGGGTACGGTGAACATCGCCCTGGTCGCCAGATTTACAATCACGACTTTTGCAGGAGAAACGCTTTTCAGCACGTATCCTTTGATATCCAAGGCATCGCCTTCCCTATATTCAATTCCGTTGATGATGGCCATCCGTTTCCGGCCCAACTCGATATAACCGGCGTAGCTGAACGCGATCTTCGGTGCGGACGTTCCCCTTTTGGGTGGTTCCTTGAGTGGTTCCTTGGCCTTGATCCAGGCTTTCAGCGATTTTTCGTCCAGGAAGGGATCTTTCGCCCACTCCTTTTCCGCCCGGGCGAAGATGAGAGAACCCAGGCTTTTTGCCGCATCCTTGCTCATCCCCGCCGAGAGCGTGGTGACGAACGTATTGAGCTCCTCGGTCTTCTGCTTCACATCGACTCCCATGTTCTTCTTCTTGGGCGTCAGAAAATCAACGGCGGCATACAGGACGGCGATTCCCATCACGCCGAGAATGATCTTCTGTCTTGTCGCGAGATTTGCCATATCCGCTCCTGTTTTAGCCGATGGCCACCCACAGGGTCAGCCGGTACTCCTTTGCCCCCGGTTTCTCCTGGATCGTGATCTCCTCGATGCGCTCCACATAGGGGAGCCCCCCCAGGTTGATCAAAAATCTTCGGAAGTCGGCAAAGCTCCCCCGGAGAACAACGCTGACCGGCATGAACTGGGCGTCGCCGACCATGGCCTTCAGATTCAGGGTAGCCGACACCAGGGACATCCCACTCATCCTCGCCGCATTGCTCAGGTTCAAAGGGAGGGTATTGATCTTCGCCTGCGGCAGCCTGTCCTTCTCCGGCAGGGGAAGAACCTCCGATTCTTTCTTGCCTTGCCGCTCTATTAAAATTGGATAAAAGGGCGCGAGGGCCTTTTGTTCCTCGAGCCGGTAGCTGGCGGTTGCGATTTGTGTCTCCATCTCCGCAAGCGTTCTCCACGCCGGAATGATTCCTGCCAGGATGAAGATCAGCACGCCGATCAGGCAGAGTCCGAGATAAACGATGCTCTGCTGCGGGATGCCTCTGTCCAGTCTCGGTTTATCCATGGACCTGTTCCTCCACCTTCAGGTTCAGGATGAAATGGAGCGTTTCGCTCTTCAGATAGGGCTCCACGTTGTTCTTCTGGATGGTGACCTGGCGGAAGAGGGGCGAAGATTCCAGCGCCATCGCATAGCCGGCAAGCGAGGTTTCCAACATTTGACGTTCGCCGAGAATCAGGCCTTCCACCGTCACCTCTTCCGGATTTGTCTTCAGGACATCCCCCCCCTTTTCTTTGGACGGATTGGCCGTAGCCGTGGTGACAACCGGTCCGAGATTGATCTTCAGATCGATGAAACGGATGTTGGACGGCGTCAGCGCCGCCAGCTCGCTGATCAGGACCACATTCAGATACCGGTCGGCATAGACCCGGGAGAGTTGCCGCCGCTGGGTAACTTTGGCCGCCATCCTCACGAGCTGTTCCCGGTTGGCCGGAGGACCGAGCTGGGCGATCTGCGTCTCGATTCCGGCAATGGTCTCCTTTTTCTGCGCAATGGCATGGTTTTGAAATGTGAAGATCCCGGCGCAGAGAAGAACGGCGACGATGAAGGCCGCAAAGACCGCCCGGTTGATCCGGATGACGCTGGCCTCCCTTTCCTTGTCCTTGTAAGTGAACACCAGGTTCGGCGTATGGTCGTTGTCCGAAAAGGCAAGTCCCAGGGCCGGCCCGAAAGCGATCCGTTCCGAAATAGAGCGGGCGTCTTCCATGTCCGGGCGGGAGGCCGCATTCTGCTCGCCCAGCGGGTCCAGAACAGCGCCGGCGATCCCCAACTGAGCGCCTATGTAATCAACAATCGGCTGGTAGAAGTTCATGGCGCCGGAAACATAGACCCGGACAATACGTTCGCCGGGCATCGTCGTGGCGTAGTGTTCGAAGGTCCTTGTCACCTGGCGCGTCAGCCGCTCCAAGGCGGGCTGGATCATCTCGAAGACTTCCTCTTTTCGGAGACCAAATCCGGCATCGGTTTCCTGGAGGGGGGTAGAATCCGGGCTCAAGCTCAGGATGATCTTCCAGCCCTGCTCGATGGTCAGCGGGGGGGCATTTGGATCCTGCTTCAGTTCGTTGAAGCGGTAAACGAGAGCCTCCACCATGCTGCTCAGACCCGCCTTGATGCCTCGGGTCATCGCAAGGTTGGCCGCGGAAAAGATGCCGATTTGGGAAAAATCGTTCCCGATGAAGAGAGTCGCCATGGTTTCTTCGTGGGCGGGAATCCAGCCGGTCCGGAAGAGATTCTGCGTGGCAAACGATACGAGCGAGATCCCGGTCAGCGGCCAGCCGATCCGGGAGAAGAGCGCCTTGAATTCCTGGATCTCCTGGCAGGGCGCCATATAGACCATGACAGCCAGTTTGGAAATCCCCTGTTCGACGACCTCTCCCTGCATTTCAAAATCGAAGAGCATCTCCTTTTCGTCGAAGGGGGTCTCCTTTTTCACCGTCCAATAGACGGCGTTGGCAATCTGCTTTCGGGGAACTTTGGGGATGCGGATGTGATGGATATCCACCCTTTCCGCGGACATGATCACCCACAGGTCCGACCGCTTTGCCGAACCGCAGGCCGAGGCCAGCGACGATTTCAGGAAGGACGAAAACTCAGGCGCGTCCCGGGGCGTTCCCGGCGGCAGGGCGAAGCGCCTCCGGTCGATGATCTTCCACTGGCCGCCCGTGGTCTCGGCGGCCCGAACCAGACGGAGGCAATCATGGCCGATGTCGATGCCCACCGTGGATGATTTATGAAGGGTCAGTATGGGCAGCGAAATCTTGATGCGGCCGGTTTTGGGGTGCAAAGGCCCGGCCATGACGGACGGCGCAGGCGCGGCATCGCCCTTCCTGCTGCGGATGACCTTGAGGAGTTTTTCGGTCGATGTGATGTCGCTAAGTCGAGCCACGCCAGAACCCCTATTAAGATTCTTCGGTCCCTAATTTCGCTGATCTTTCGTTGACTGTACATTTTCAAAAAGGGCCGTTTGGCTGCCCTTTTCGGGGAGCTCGCCTTTACCGGTCCGGTATCTTTCAAGACGTCTTTTTGCCACATCCATGTATTCCGACGGAAAATGTTTGACCGTTCGGATACCAAACTGGATCACGGGCGGCTCGGGGATGATCCCTTTGGCGATGTATGCGCGGATCGTTTTTGCCGACACGCCGATCTTGCCCGCAGCATCTACAATCGTGAAATAGGTCTGACCATTGATCATAATCATAAAGGCCTCTCTTCGACTATGCACTGGGGATATCCGGAATACCCCGGTGGTTCACACCTATCATACCATCCGAAGCTTGTCAACCTTTTTTTTGACATTTTTTTGATCCCATCCCGCCCCCGTCTGAGGGAGGGGTGAGCGAAAGGCTCTGTTTCGAGGCTACGCGACGGTTTATATGAAAATCCCCCCAACCCCCCTTTGCTAAAGGGATTGGGGGGATTTTCATGTTTCGTTGTGCCCACGCCTGGACATGGGGGTTATTGTTCTTCCGATGGGTTGATCGCCTATTTGTCCAGCTTGGCGATCAGGTCTTGCAGATTTTCGTTTTCATCGATGACATAATGCGGTTCGCCGTCGGAGCCGGTCTGGAAGGTGGTTTGTCGCTGCGACAGCGCGCGCTCTTCGGTTTCCGGACGCTTGATCTGCGAAGGGAGATCCAGGGTCGAGCGGGGGGTCTGAATACCCCCGCCGATCAGGGAAGAGGTGTAACCCGCATCCGGAACCGACTCCGGCGTCGGGCGAAAACTCTGGCTGGAAAGTACGAATGTCTCCTTTGGGTTCAGGAATTCGTCCAGATAGCGCTCCTTTGTGAACATGCCGTCCCTTTTCCCCGTATGCATCGCGTTTTCGATCTGGGGAAGGCGGTTTTCCCGAATGATTCCCTTCACCGATTGCGTTCCCCGGAGGATGGAGAGCAGCGGCACCCGAAACCGGAGGCGTTCGACATAGAGCAGATGCTGAATGACGACCCAGGAAAGGGCGGAGGCGAATTGAAAACGGATCTCGTCCTGCGCTTCGGGCGGAAACGAGTTGCAGATCCGGTAGATCGCGTCTTCCGCCTGAGCGGCGTGGATGGAAGCGATGACAAGGTGGCCGGATTCGGCCGCACCCAGGGTCAGGCGGATCGTTTCCGGCTCCCGAAGCTCGCCGACGACGATCACGTCCGGGTCCTCCCGCAGCACGTCGAGCAGCCCCTGCCGAAAGCTGAGGACATGGGTGCCGACCTCCCGTTGTTCGATGAACGACTGCTTCGAAACGAAACGGAATTCCACGGGATCCTCGATGGTGACGATGTGGGCAAAGCGGTTGCGATTGATTTCCTCGAGGATGGCGGCAATGGTGGTCGTTTTGCCGCTGCCCGTCGTCCCGCAGATCAGGACGAGACCCGTCTTGAGTTCGCCAATCTGCTGCAGCGACGGGTGCAGGTTCAGCATGCCGATCGTGGGGACCGTCCCCGGAAGGAGGCGGATGGCCAGGCTCAGCCCCCGGACGGTATTGAAGATATTCATCCGGATCCGGACATGCTGCACGGTGAACGCAAAATCCACCGACCAGCGACTCCTCAGGATCTGCAGGTGGACCGGGCCGAGCAGCTCCTGTACGAGCCTGTCGATCTCCGGATAGGTCCACCGGACGGCCTTGTCGGTATGGATGTCCCCATTCTTCCGGAAGACAAGCGGCTGGTTTCCGGTGATGTGGAGATCGGAAAACCCTTCCTGCACTGAGGCAAGAATCAGCTCACCGAACTGTTTCACGACCCTGCACTCCCTTCCTTAGAATTTTGCGACCATGCGAACGCCTTTGGATCCATTAACCATTTTTCCCTCTGCGCGGCTTTTTTTTTCTTAGATCCGCAGAATTGATTCCCGGCAATGGTTCCTCAGCGGCGTCTGCCTTCCATCCCGTTGTCGATATCTCCATGAGGTTTCTCATGACATGCTTGGCGCGCTCGAAAGTTTCTCTGTTGACGCTGTTCAGCCAGGCGGTTTGTCCCGGCTGCATGTAGTTCTCGAAATAAGCGACAAGGCAGGTGAGAATGATATTCAGGCTTCGGAGATTCACCGCGGGCTGATATTCCGCATCGGGAGGCAAAGAGATCCCGTCCACGGCAAAACCATCAGGCGCCTGCATCTCCCCTTCTCGACGGCTTTCCGGAAGCTTGAAAGGCACACTGACCCATTCGGTAATCCTGGTCCATTCCAATCGCTTTTCCGTTTCCCCTCTTCTCTCCCTTCCTGACCGCCGTTCAGCAACGGTTACGTGGAAATCCAATGAATAGCCCTCCCGGCGATCGTTGTCCAATCGGCGGTCAAAACCGCGTCGCATCAAATTATTGCTGAAATAGAAGGAAAAAAAATAAAATACGTCCGGTTTCCGTGCTTTTAAATCATCGGCGAATATTTTTTCGAAAGCAACTTTCGCAGCGGGATCGAAGTTGTAATAGGCCCCCCATAAATAGTCGATCACCGCCGATATATAGTCATATCCGCTTATCGCAGTTACTATTTCGGCTTTAATTTCTTCTTTATTGTAGGGTGGTGTTGCGATCTGCAATAAAATACCCTTTATGATCTGATAATAATGCTGTTTCTTCTCCATGCCCTGCACTCCTTTTCTCTGGATATCCCGAGATCGATCGGGGCCGTCAACCATTCCTCTTTACGATACCGGACGGGTTCTCGCGATTGCCGGAAGACTGTAAGGAAAAGTACCCTGTGTGTCAAGAAAAAACGGCCCTCCGATCTTCCTGCTTGACAACCGGGCATTCTTGCATTAAGCAGGAGGTCCTTGGCGTATATTGTATAATGTATAATTGCCAGGGATGGTGACGATGTCCGGGAGATGTTCTCCCACCGGGAAAGCCGGGGCGATCGTGATCTGATGCAGGCTTTTGAAAGGGCGCCGCCGGGGGGCTATGACCATGGAATTGGACAAACGGATTCCGACCATCGAGATACCGAAGCAGAAACCTCTCGTTCTGATCGTTTATGAACAACTGTTGAATGCGATCGTGACCGGGAAGCTGGCGGAGGGAGAACGGCTCCTGGAGACGAATCTCGCGAAGCTGTTCGGCGTCAGCCGTCAACCAATCCGGGAAGCGCTGCGGATGCTGGTCACGGACGGGTTCGTTGAACTGATTCCGTACCGGGGGGTCATCGTTTCCACCATCACCCCTAAGGAGGCCAAGGATACGCTGGAACTCAAGGGAATGGTCGAAGGGTACGCCGCCTGGATGGGCGCGCAGATGTTCGGCCCGGAGATGATCGCTGAGTTGGAGACGCTGCTTGGGCAGATGGAAGCGCACATCCGGGCGGCGGAATCGCGGGAGATCATTCAGGACAATTACAGCTTCCATATGAAGATCATCAGCGGCATCGGAAATGAAAAAATGATCAAATACTACCAGGGTCTGTTCAACTCCCACCAGCGGTATTACGCGATCGGATTGTCGGAACAGCCCGGCTGGCAGACCAGCGTAAACGAGCACCGGTTGATTTTGGAGAAGATCCGATCCCGGGATGCCATGGAGGCCTTCACCTGTGCCCGGCAGCATGCCTCCAACACCATCGGCCGCGTCCTGGCGGCTTTGGAAAAGCGAAGAAAAGGGGCGGATGGATCGCTTCCCGCGAACGACCGGCCCTCAGACGATGAAAACAGGACTGCAAAAAGCAGTTGTCCGTAAATCAAAGACCAAAAGGAGAATGGTCATGAAGTTCAGATTTGATAAAAATGTAACGGCATTGTTGGAAGGATCGATCGACATTCACATCCACTCGGCCCCCGATGTATATCCGCGGCTGCTCAACGACGTAGAGCTCGCCCTGTCCGCGAAGGAAAACGGCATGCGGGTGTCACCGCCGATGAAGTATGGACCCACCCAGCACCGATAAACGGACCCACCTGATCGTTACTTTATCTTTTTTCCACACCGGCTAAAGAGACCCAT
>MNZQ01000196.1 GCA_001873745.1 Syntrophaceae bacterium CG2_30_58_14 | reverse complement strand
AATATATTAATTTGGCTTATTTTATGTCTATCTTTAAACGTTTGTCAAGCGTTGTTGATGAAAAAAAGCCTGTTGTCCCCGTAATGGTATTCCTCCCGGTCCGGAGCGGGGGTATTTTGACCTTGACTTGAGTGTCCAGGAAGTATAAAAAAGCGCAGTCGGTCCATTTTCGGGATAGGGATCTTCGTCGGGTGGATGGGTCTTTGTACTTCGCGATGCGGTGGTCTTTATCAGGAACGGGTTGCAGCTTTGACGCGGTTGCAATATCTTAAAAATTCATGTTACGGAGGTCAAGGGAATGAGTGTAGATTTGAAAGCCCCGATGCCGGGTAAAATCCTGGAAGTTCTGGTCAAGGTGGGAGATCAGGTGAAGGAAGACGATGAGGTCATCATGCTGGAGGCCATGAAGATGGAGAATCCGATTTACGCCCCGGCGGACGGGACCGTGAAGGAGATCAAGGTCAAGGCCAATGACAGCGTCGGTACGGAACAGCTCATGATGGTCATCGAATAGAAGGCCCGTCTGGACGCATTTCGCAAATGAATCATCAATGAGACAGGCGCCTGCCGGAAGGCGAGTGCCTGTCTTATTTTTCGGGATATCGTTAAATCCCCTTTTCGACCTTCGTCAGGCACGCCTCGATGATGTCCAGCGCCCGGTCCATCTCCTCACGGGTGATCGTCAGCGCCGGCGTCAGCGTGAGGATGTTCCCCATCGTGAGCTTGAAGCTGAGCCCCCGGCTGAGGGCGGCGTACATCACCGCCTCCGCTTCCTCCGTCGCCCGCTCGCCGGTGGTCCGGTCCTTCACCAGTTCGATGCCGAGAAAAAGCCCCAGGCCGCGGACGTCGCCGATCAGCGGATGGCGTTCCATCATTTCTCGCATCCGCCCGAGGGCGTGCCGCCCGAGCTCCCGGGCATGTTCCGCCAGATGATTTTCCTCGACATAGCGGATCGTCGCCAGGGCCGCGGCGCAGGCGACGGGGCTCTTTTCGTGGGTGTAGTGGCCCAGGGCGCGGTTGCCCGCGACGTCGAGGCCCTCACGGGCGATCAGGGCCGCCAGCGGAAAGACGCCGCCGCCGAGCCCCTTGCCGATGACCAGCATGTCGGGGACCACGTCAAAATTCTCGCAGGTGAACATCCGGCCGGTTCGGCCGAGGGCGTGGGGAATCTCGTCGAAGATCAAAAGCGCCCCGTGGCGGTCGCAGGCCTTGCGGATGATCTGCCAGTATTCGGGCTTCGGGATGTAGGGGGTGCTCCGGATCGGTTCGGCGATCACCGCGGCGATATCCCCTTCCTTCTCCAGAATGTACTCCACGTAGCGGGCGCACATCATGTCGCAGCCGCCGCGGCCCCGGCATTCATAGATGCAGCGGTATTCGTCGGGCGGCGGGACATGCTCTGTGCCGGGCAGCAGCGGCCCCATGTCCTGGCGGAAGATCGCCTCGCCGCCGATCGAGATCGCGTCCAGGGAGGCCCCGTGAAACGCGTCCCACATGGAGATCGTCTTGTGGCGGCCGGTCGCGATCCGGGCGAGCTTCAAGGCCATGCCGATCGCCTCGGCCCCGCCGGGACAGAAGAGGACGCGGTTCAGGTCGCCCGGGGCGATCTCGGCGAGCTTTTTTGCGAGATCGACGGCGACCCGGTTCGTATAGCGCCGTGTGCAGAAAGGAAGATGATCGAGTTGTTCCTTGATTGCGGCGATGACCGCAGGGTTGGCGAAGCCGACCTGATGGACGTTGTTTCCGTGGAAATCCATGTAGCGCCGTCCCTGGAGGTCTTCGATCCAGATCCCGTCGCAGGCGCGCATGGCGTTCAGGCAGGGGGTGGAGAGGGCCTGGTTGAGGAAGTATTTTTCGTCCTCCGCGAGGAGCGCCCGCGTCTCTTCATTCAGGTTTTCCTGCTGCCACTTCTGCCGGCGCGGGGAAATATTGATATCGCCTTCCGATCGGTGAAGTTTTTCCATGCCTTCTGTCCTCCCTCCGGAATGAAATTCTACCTGTTTTCCGTAACATCCCCACCCCGGTGAAGTCAAATCTTCTTTTGTTATGGGTTCAATCACTTTTTTTCCCTTGATCTGGATCTTTTCCACGAGGATAATCCGCAGCAGAATCCGGAAAAAAGCGTTGGTGCGGGCGAAGCGACCGGCTTGTGTTTGGATTGTGGGTGGGGACACCTTGCCGCAAGGTGTCCCCGAATCGGGAGGGGCGTCGGCATGGCAAAACAGGGGTTCGGAAAGCAGTGCGAACGACCGGAGTCGGAGCAGGGGGATGTCAACACCACGCCGGCGCGACAGCGGTACTGGGAACGCAACCTCTCCGGCGAGGCGAGGAGTTGGTTCGAGGAGGATGCGAGGCACTTCCTCCACCAGAGCCTCTCCACCCCCGTCCTCAATGTGATCGCGCGGGCGAGGGGGATTTATATCGAGGACCTGGCGGGCCGGAAATACATCGACATGCACGGCAACGGCGTGCACAACACCGGCTTCAACCACCCCGAAGTGGTCCGGGCGGTCCGGAGACAGTTGGACGCGTCGCTCACCTTCTGCCCGCGGCGCTACACGAACATCCCGGCCGTTCGACTGGCGAAGAAGCTGGCGGAGATTGCACCCGGCGAGCTCTGTCGAACCCTTTTCTGTCCGGGGGGGACGGATGCGATCGAGATGGCGCTGAAGCTGGCAAAACTCGTGACGGGTCGCTTCAAAACCATCTCCTTCTGGGACTCCTTCCACGGGGCCGGTTTCGGGGCGGCGGGCGTGGGGGGCGAGGAGCATTTCCACGGCGGCATCGGACCGCTCGTTCCCGGCGCCTTTCATGTGGAATTCCCCAATTATTATCGCAATCCCTGGGGATTCACGAATTCGGACGACGTCGACGCCGAATGCCTCCGGCAGATCGAACTGGTCCTGCGGCGGGAGCCGGAGATGGCCGCGGTGATCGGGGAGCCGGTTTCCGCAAATCCCGTCGTGCCCAGCAAGCGGTACTGGGAAGGCGTCCGGGATCTGTGCCGGTGCTATGGCGCGCTCTTGATCTTCGACGAGATCATCGAGGGGTTCGGCCGGACCGGGAAGATGTTCGCAAGCGACCATTACCTGACGCCGGATATCCTGGTCCTCGGCAAATCGCTCGGCGGCGGGATCGTTCCCTTGGCGGGGATCGTGACCCGGGAGGAGTACAACACCTGCGGGGAGCGCTCCATCGGCCACTACACCCACGAGAAGAACGCGCTGGCGGCGGCCGCCGGCCTGGCCGCGATCGAGGTTATCGAGAAGGAGAACCTCTGCGACCATGCGGCGCTCCTGGGCGCCCACGCACTGGAACGCCTGAAGGAGATGGCGGACCGGCACCCCCTCATCGGCTGTATCATGGGGATCGGCCTCCACATCGGCATCGACCTTGTCCGGGACCGGAAAACCAAGGAGAAGGCGACCCGGGAGGCGGAGATGATCCTGTTCAAGTGCATGGAGAAGGGGGTCGCCTTCAAGACGATCGACGGCAATGTGATCACCCTCCGGCCGGCCCTCGTGATCACTGAGGAGCAGATGGACGGGGCCCTCGACGTGATCGAGGGGGCGATCGGCGAGGTGGAGCGGGGTTCAAGCTATTGAACGTCAAACGATAACCAAGAGAGAAAAGGATCTGAATCATGAAGGTATTGTGTCTGGGCGGCGCCGGCAAGATCTGCCGCGAATCCACACTGGATCTGGTGCAGTTTTCGGATTTCGAAGAGATCACGATCGGGGATTACGACGAAAAGGCAGGCCGGGAGGTTGTCGCCTGGCTCAACGATCCCCGTGTCCATTTCAAGAAGGTCGATGTCAGGGAAAAGGCCGCGGCCGTGAAAATCATGAAGGATTACGATATTGTCATGGACGGGACGACGATCACCCTGAACGGTTTCTCCACCGCCTGCATCGCGGAGGCGGGCTGTCACGGGATCAACCTGAACGGCTTCGGCGAGGAGTATCCGTATGACCCGGTCTTCAAGAAACACGGCCGGACCCATGTCCCCGGTTTTGGCATGACGCCCGGGACCACCGACATGATGGCGAAGTATGCGATCGACCGCCTCGACACGATCGACACGGTCCGCATCAGCCACGGCGCCTTCCGTCCCATCGCCTTCTCGGCATCGATCACGGAAACGACCAGTTACGAGTACGACCCGAAGCTTCCCGGCCGCGTGGTGTATGAGGACGGGCAGTTCGTCCAGGTGCCTCCATTCGCGAGGCCGCTCGCTGTGGAGCTGCCCGGTCCTTACGGGACCCATCCCCAGTACATCATTCCCCATTCGGAGACGAAGACGGTGGCCGCTTATCTGGAAGAGCAGGGGAAACAGGCCCGCCTGATCGAGGTCCGCGGGACCTGGCCGCCGCAAAACATGCAGCTTGTCCGGGCCCTCTACGACTGGGGGATTCTGCGAAACGACAAGATCCGAATCGCGGGCGCCGAGATTGGGATCATGGATGCGGTGTCGGCCTATCTGATGCAGTATCCGGTGGGACAGGAGACGAAACTCTACGGATACGCGCTGCACATTGACGTGACGGGGACGAAGGACGGCAAGAAACTCCGGTATCTGCTGACGCACACGCACCCGGCCGCGGACGGCTCGGTGGCCGGCTGGGAAAAGCTCCGGGCCTATACCCGGTGCGTGGGAATCCCGATGGGGATCGCGGCGGCCCTGATTGCGAAGGGGAAGGTGAAACGGACGGGCGTCGTTGCGCCCGAGTTCGCGTTCGACCCGGAGGAGATCTTCCGGGAGCTGGAGAAACGGCAGATTTTGATCCATATCAACGTTACGAATCTGTAGCCGTTCGCCGAGGAAAGATAACCATTGATTATCCATTATATGATTATTATTAATTTGACTCATACATAGAGTGCACTATAAATGGCGTAAACTTTCGGGAACGAGCGCGTGTGAATGCTCCCCTTCGGGGGCAAAGGTCCTCCTTGTCTATCTTTGACAGGCCGTCGCGATTTTGTTATGAATCAGCCGATTTTAGCTTCTGAACTTAGGATAGGGGTTTCTTGAGTGAACAGGATGTGAAAGGGGGTGACACAGCAAGGATTACGGTTTTATGAAAATGAACATGGGATGCATTAAATTGAATTGGAGGAAAATCATGAAAGGAAAGTTCATTGCAGTCGTCGTCGCCGCGATCTTCTCGGTCGCGCTTGCCGGCAGCGCCATGGCGGAAGAGATCAACGCCTACATGGGCACCTCTCCGGACAACAACGCCAAGATCGCCAAATTCATCAAGGACAAAACAGGCATCACCGTCAACCAGACCTTCCAGTCCTTCGGGGAAATCGAAGCCCGCATGAAGGCCGAGGCCCCGAATTTTAACGCGGACATGGTTATCGGCTGCGGCTCGTCCACGGGTTTCCTCGCCAAGAAGAGCGGCTGGGCCGTTCCCTATGTCTCCCCGGCGTGGAAGGGCGTTCCGGATGTATTCCTGGATCCGCAGGGTAACTGGTACAACATCGCCAACTTCTCCTTCGTCCTGGTCGGCAACAAGGACCGGTTGGCCAAGGCGGGCTACAAGATGCCGGAAAGCTGGAAGGAGCTCACGGATCCGAAGTGGAAGGGTGAGATCCTCATGCCCTCGCCGCTGAGCTCGGGGACCGCGAACATGATGCGGTTCTCCTTCCTGGCCCTCTATGGGGACGCTGAGGGGTGAAAATTCATCGAAGCCCTGGATAAAAACATCGCCCATTACACCCGCAGCGGCAATGCCCCGACGGATCTCGTCGGCAGGGGGGAATTCATGCTGGGGCTCACCTCGGACGAGAACGTCAAGAAGCGCCTCAATGACGGATATCCGCTGCTCTGGACCATCCCCAGGGAAGGGACCGGATATGACGGCACCTTCGCCATGATCCTCAAGGGAACGAAGAAGCTCGACGCCGGCAAAAAGATCATCGACCTGCTGGGCGCCCCCGAATTCAGCGAACTCATGGCGGCTATCGGTTATGTGACCCCTCGGCCGGCGCCGAACGCCCTTTACGGGAAGACCCTGCCCAAGTACATCAAGCTGGATCTGGGCAAGGCGTCAGACGAAAAACCGAAGAACAACGATATCTGGAAGCAGAAGTTGAGAACCGATTTCAAATAAGCTTGTTCTTTTGATGGGTCTCTCCCGGAGGAGAAAGATGGCGACGGCAGAGTTGTCTTTGAAACTGCAGGCGAGCAGTGGAAACAGGATCAAGGATTTCCTCAATGCAAACCTGATCAACATCCTGGCTGCCGTTTTATTCCTGCTGCTTGCCTTCTTTCTCCTCTACCCCATCATCGCGGTTCTCCTGAAGAGCTTCCGGGGACCGTCGGGATTCACGCTGAAATATTACCAGGCATTTTTCAGCAAGAATTATTACTTTCAGTCCCTGTACAATACCCTTCTCCTCGGGGTGATCAATACCGTGGTCTGCCTTGTCATCGGCTTCTGCCTCGCCTACATGACGACCCGGGGACCCTGGCTCCTGCGAAAACCGCTGAAGATCATCTCCCTGATTCCCCTGATCGCCCCGCCGTACCTGTTCGCCCTTTCGCTCATCATCCTTTTCGGTCGCAATGGGCTCGTCACCAGGGCGCTGGACCTTCACTGGGAGCTCTACGGCTTCGGCGGCGTCGTCATCTCCCAGACGCTGGCCTTCATCCCGCTTGCCTACATGATGATCGAAAGCACGTTGATGTCGCTGAACCCCAATCTCGAGGAGAGCGCCTATGACATGGGGGCGTCGGAGGCGACGATCCTCCGGACGATCACGATTCCGCTTCTGGCGCCGGGGCTTCTCAAGGCGGCGCTCCTCATCTTCGTGATGACGATCGCCGAGTTCGGAAACGCCGCCATCCTGGGCGGGCGGACGCCATTCCTGGCGCCGGACACCTACACGATGATCACCGGGGAGTCCGATTTCAACATGGGAAGCGTCCTCTCGGTCGTTCTGATCGCCCCCTGCATCCTGATCTTCTTCATTCATAACTATTTGTTGGAGGGGAAGAAATTCACCACGATCGGGGGCAAGCCGGTCGCCTCCGAACCGCGGAAGATCACCCCGCTGATCCAGGTCCCGTTCGTGATCATCACGACGGTGGCCGCCGGGGCGATCTTGATCTGTTTCGCCGTCGTCTTTGCGGCCTCCTTCTACAAGATTCTCGGCGTCACCCATAACTTCGTCCTCTCCAATTATCTGGATTTCACATCCAATCAGGCGATTTATAACAGTATCCGCGTGAGCTTCGTGGCGGCTGTCATCGGCGCGATCATCGGCGTCCTTCTGGCCTACGTCATCGTCCGGGGAAAATTCTTCGGCCGCACCTTCATCGAGATGGTCTCCCTCTCGGGATTCGCCCTTCCCGGGACGGTTCTCGGCATCGGTTATCTGCTCGCCTTCAGCGCCCCGCCCCTCAAGCTGACCGGCGGGATCATGATCCTGGCCTTGAACTGCGTTTTCCGTTTTCTGGCCGTCGGCGTTGAGGCGGGGATCAGCAAGCTTCATCAGATCCATATCGAAATCGAAGAGGCCTCTGCGGATCTCGGCGCCAGCTTCCTGACCACCTTCTCCCGAATCGTGCTGCCGATCATGTTCCCCGCCTTCATTGCGGGCTTCATCTATACCTTCATGACGGCGATTGTCTCGCTGAGTGCCGTGGTCTTCCTGGTCAGCCCCGGGTTCGAGCTGGCTGCCGTCAAGATCTTTGACGCGGCGGTCTATGGGGAAATCGGCATCGCCTCGGCCACGACGATGAAACTGGTCCTGATCGTCATGATCTGCATGATGATCCTGAATTATATCAGCAAAAAGACCCGGCTGGGCGGCGGCATCGCAAAGAAACCAGCATGAAAAAGAAAGGGATCGCCGGATATATGGACAGCAAAGAGAATGAAAAACCGATGTTGATTCTGAAGAATATCCACAAATTCTATGGAACGAACGAGGTTCTCAAAGGGGTATCGCTGGAGGTCAAAAGGGGCGAGCTGGTCACCTTCGTCGGTCCCAGCGGCTGCGGGAAGACGACGCTGCTTCGACTGATCGGCGGTTTCACCGATATCAGCTTGGGGGACATCATCCTCGACGGCCAGCGGATCAACGACCTCCCTCCCAACCTCCGGGACACGCGGATCTGCTTTCAGAACTACGCCCTGTTTCCCCACATGACCGTGGCGGAGAACGTCGGCTACGGATTGAAGATCAACAAGTGGCCCAAGGACAAGACCGCTGCGAGGGTCAGGGAACTTCTCGAGATGGTCGAACTGGAGGCATTCGGAGACCGGATGATCGACAAGCTCTCCGGCGGCCAGCAGCAGCGCGTCGCGTTTGCGCGGGCGCTCAGCCTCGAACCGAAGGTGCTGCTGCTCGACGAACCCCTCTCCAACCTCGATGCGAACCTGCGGCTCGTCATGCGCGAGGAGATCCGCAAGCTCCAGGAAAGGCTGCACATTACGACGGTCTTCGTAACGCACGATCAGTTTGAGGCCATGGCCATTTCCGACCGGCTGGTCGTCATGAAGGACGGTCGGATCGAACAGGTCGGCACGCCGATCGAGATCTACGAGAAACCGGCGAATGAGTTCATCGCGGGATTCGTCGGGTACGTCAATTTCATGGAGGGCCGGATCGCGTCCATCGATGAAAAAACGCGCGATGCCGTTATCGCTACAGAATATGGCAAGATTGGGATCACGCTTGAACAGGACAATGTTCAGAATGGTGATGAGGTCCTCATGGTCATTCGGCCGGAGAGTGTGAACATCTCCCTGAACTGCGGTAGTAATCGTCAGAATGTTCTCTGTGGCGCCTTGAAATCCTATATGTATGCGGGATCGATTGCAAAATGCACGGTGACGATTGGTGACCGAACCATGATCATCGACCAGTACAACCCGCGGGATGCGCAGCATTTCAAACAAGCCGAAAAAGTTGAAGTAGAGATCCCCCGCAGCGTCCATCTGCTG
>MNZQ01000166.1 GCA_001873745.1 Syntrophaceae bacterium CG2_30_58_14 | reverse complement strand
TTTCAGCGCGAACGAATGGGTAAAACCATCGGGATTTGCGCAAAGGTCTCGTTCCATTGGACAAGACTTGACCGATCTTCGGCGATAAGGTAAGGTACCGCCTCCAATGGATTCCATCGGCAGTTTCGAATAATAGAGAGGGCGGAAAATGACCTGGCGTGAGAAGATCGTGGATTTCTTCGGGCTTCGCAAAAGCATCGTGGCGCTGCTGTTCATGGCGGTCCTCGTCGGCCTCGGGGAAAAGATGGCCGAGCGGTTTCTGCCGATCTACCTCCTCGCCCTCGGGGGCGGCATCCTGTCGGTCGGCTTCCTGAACGGGATGGACAACCTCCTCTCCGCCCTCTACTCCTTTCCCGGCGGCTATCTGAGCGACCGCCTCGGCTACAAACGGGCGCTGATCGTCTTCAACCTCGTCGCCATGTTCGGTTATCTCATTGTCATCGTCTTCCCCCACTGGCTCGCCGTTCTCGTCGGCGCCGCCTTTTTCCTCTCCTGGTCGGCCCTCTCCCTCCCCGCAACGATGAGCCTTGTCTCCCGGGCGCTCCCGCCGGGGAAGCGGACGATGGGGGTGTCGGTCCACTCCCTCGTCCGCCGGATTCCGATGGCCCTGGGACCGGTCATCGGCGGCGTCCTGATCGGGATCTACGGCGAGAAAACCGGCATCCGTCTCGCCTTCGGGGCGGCGTTCCTACTGGGGATCGTCTCGCTCATCTTTCAGCAGGTAATGATCGCGGACGACGGCAAACGGGGAAAGGGAGAGAAATGGCCCTCGCACCTCTGGCGGTTCATGAGACCGGATCTCCGGAACCTACTCGTCTCCGATATCCTGATCCGCTTCGCCGAGCAGATCCCCTACGCCTTCGTCGTCATCTGGTGCATCAAGATGAACGGGATCAGCGCCGTGCAGTTCGGCCTCCTGACGACGATCGAGATGGTCACGGCGATGCTCGTCTATATCCCGGTTGCCTACCTCGCCGACCGGACGGGAAAGAAACCCTTCGTCCTGATCACCTTCGTAAATTTCACCCTCTTCCCGCTCTTTCTGCTCTTTTCCCACACCTTCTGGATGATGGCCATCGCCTTTGTCATCCGGGGGCTCAAGGAGTTCGGCGAACCGACGCGCAAGGCGCTGATCATGGACCTCGCCCCGGAGGAGCAGAAGGCGGGGATGTTCGGCCTTTATTACCTGATCCGGGACATCGTCGTCTCCGCGGCGGCCTTCGCCGGCGGCTTCCTCTGGCAGTTCTCCCCGACCGTCAACCTGCTGGCGGCGACCGCCTGCGGTATTCTGGGCACGATCTACTTCGCAATCCGGGGACGGGATTTGAAAGGATAAAACGGATATGAAACCCGTCATCGCGATCATCGGCCGGCCCAATGTCGGCAAATCGACCCTCTTCAACCGCCTGGCCGGCCGGGGCAAGGCCATCGTCATCGATGAACCGGGAGCAACGCGGGATCGCAACTACGCCGAGTGCAACTGGAACGACCGCCCGTTCACGCTGATCGACACCGGCGGCTTCGAACCGGCCTCCGCGGTGGAGATCCTCGTCCAGATGCGGGAGCAGACGACGCTCGCCATCGAGGAGGCGGACATCATCCTCTTTCTGATGGACGGCCGGGATGGGCTTACCCCCTCGGATCAGGAGATCACGCGGCTGCTCCGGCTGACCGAGAAGAAGGTCTTCTTCGTTGTGAACAAGATCGACGGCCCCCGCCACGAGGCGCTCGTCTCCGACTTCTACCGCTTGGGGATCGAGACCCTCTACGCGATCTCCGCGCAACACGGGCAGGGTCTGGACGAGCTGATGGACGCCGTTGCGGAGAAGCTCCCCGCCGGCGGACCGGTGAGGGAAGTGGATGAAGAGCGCATCCGGATCGCCGTCATCGGGAGACCCAATGTCGGCAAGTCCTCCCTCGTCAACCGGATCCTCGGCTACGAACGGACGATCGCGAACCCCGTCCCGGGGACGACGCGGGACGCCATCGACACCCCCTTCACCCGCAACGGGAAGAGATTTCTGCTGATCGATACCGCGGGCATCCGCCGCAAGAGCCGGATCAGCCTCACCCTGGAGAAATACACCATCGTCCAGGCCATCAAGGCGATCGACCGGGCCGACGTCGCGCTCATCCTCCTCGACGCCCAAGAGGGGATCAGCGAGCAGGACGTGAAGATCGCCGGTCTCGCCATGGAGCACGGAACCGCCTGCATCCTCGTCGTGAACAAGTGGGACCTGATCGAGAAGGACAACAGCACCATCGGAACCCACGTCGAGAATATCCGCTACAACTCGAAGTTCCTCGAGTTTGCGCCCATCATTTTTATCTCCGCCCTCTCCGGCCAGCGGGTCACAAAGATCTTCGATCTGGTCGAGCGGGTTTACGCCCAGTACACGAAACGCGTCGAAACGGGCGAACTCAACCGGAAGATCCGTGAAATCATTGAGATGAATCCGCCGCCAGGCCGCCGGAGCCGGCCGCACATCTTCAACTACATCACGCAGGTCGCGATCAAGCCGCCGACCTTCGTGCTGTTCGTCAGGAATCCGGACGCCATCCACTTCTCCTACGAACGCTATCTAATCAACCGGATCCGGGAGACCTTCGGTTTCGCCGAGGTCCCGATCCGCCTTTTCTTCCGGAACAAGGGAGACTAAAGCGACCCGGTTTGGAATGGCGGCATCTAAATTCGCGCCAATCGTCATAGAGCGTATTATTTGCAACAGGAGGCTTTACCAAGGTGGGAAAAAGCAGAAGCGGCTTGGTATTTCCCAGCCGCCTCTGCTTTTTCTTTAAATGTCTGACAGGCTCATGCCTGTTTCCCGTGCAGATAGTCAATCATCGGCTGGGTCACCAGAGGGACGACCTCGCCGATCATGTGGGGCATGAGGTTGTCCATGACCTTGGGCATGAGCGCCGGCATCTGCTCCAGCATGTAGTCGGGCATGGGGACACGGTCGGCCACCCTCTGGAGCATTGTCGGCATGACCTTGGGCATCATCATGGGGAGCAGCCTCGGGAAGAGGATCGGGAACATCGGCTTCATGAGATCGAGCGCGCACGGGATCTTCCCCATGACCCGCATCATAGTCCCCATGCCGAACGGCATGGCACTGATCAGCTCGGGCCACATGGTGGACATCAGGTTCGCAAAACCCTGCGGCGTCATCAGTGCGATCATGGCCTCGAACACGGCCCACTGTCGCTTGACCTCGGGATTGGGGTCCGGGAAGTCGTAGCCCAGTGCGGACGAAGCGAAGCGCGCCAGGTCCACGACCTCCAAAGGCATCTTTTTCTTTTCCGCAGTTACCCGGAGCTGGAATTCGCAGCAGGGGCAGAGAGCCAGCACCGTGCCCGCGCCTGCCTCCAGGGCCTCATTAAGGCGCATCTCTCCGATGTCCGCAGCCACCGGCGGATCCTTGATGAGGGTGAGTACACTGCCGCAGCAGTGGGCCTCCTGGCGATTGTGGTCCATCTCCACGAACTTCACATGGGGGATAGCCCTGATGAGGTCCCGGGGCGGCTCGTAAACGCCTGAGACGCGGCCCATGTGGCACGAGTCGTGCCAGGTCACGGTGACCGGCGCCTTGCCGGTGTCCGGGAAGATGAACTCGCCATTTTTGATCTTCTCCGAAAGGACCTCGCTGTAGTGCCTGGACTTGATATCATAGTCGATGCCGAACTTTTTGGCCCAGACGGGGTAAACATGCCGCCACATCATATCGCATGCCGGGCATGAGGTGATCACGCTTTCGGCGCCCGCATCCTTGACGGCCCGGATGTTTCGGCGCATGATCTCCTCGAACACCTCCCACTTCCCGGCCACCAGCATGGGCGTGCCGCAGCAGTTCTCCTTGTTGCCCACATAGGTGAAGTCCACCCCTGCCGCGTCTAAGAGCCGTACGCTCGCCATGGCGATGTCCTGTTCCACGTAGCTCGCGGTGCAGCCGGCGAAGTAGGCGGCCTTGGCCTTCTTACCGGGGCCGTGCTTTTCTTTCAGATCCTCGGGGAACCACGCCGAACGGTTCTTCCGATAGCCGGCCCAGATGTTCCCCTCCTTCAGGGTGGCCTCGGCCATCATCTCAAAAGGCGGGAACGTCATCTTCTTTTCCTCGTGGATGAGCTTGCCGCGGAGCTTCATCCAGGAGGACTCGATGGGCAGTGCCGCAGAACAGCGGATATTGCAGAGTTCGCACGTCGTGCAGACGAGGAAGGCGTCCACCACCTTCTGGCTCCACTCCTGCTTGCCCTTCATGTACTCCCGCAGCCAGTACCACTTGCCCCGGGGACTCTGGCTCTCCCAGCCCCGGCCGTAGAACTGATCGCACTCGTTCACGCAGTAGCCGCACTGGGAGCAACTGTGAGCATACCAGGCCACGTCCGCGGGGATATCCCGCGAATCCGTCGTCGGCCTCTCTCCCACCTTGGTGAAGACCGCGTTGCCGAAAGGCCTTATGAGCGGTTCGAACAGGCTCCCGAGCATTACGGCCGTCCCGATGAGCCTCCCTCCGAGCACCTTTCCGGGATTCAGGATGCCCTTGGGGTCCACCTGTTTTTTGAATGCCGTGAGCCTGGCAAGGCGGTCCTTTCCGAGCACGTCCTTGGCCTTGGGTGAGAAGTAGAGTCCTGTGGCATAGGCCCGGCCGCCATGCTTCTCCGCAAGTTTCATCATGGAGAGAGAAAGGCCGAAGACAAAGTTGTAGTTGAAGGCCCGCTCGTCGCCGGGGATGAATCCGAGAATCACCACCTCTGGCTTGCCGGAAGGCGAATTCCGGATCATCACACCCTCCTTGACGACCGGCTGCCGGATCGTCTTTTCCACCTTGGTCATAAAATCTCCGAAAGAGGAGAGAGGGATGACCACCTCGGCGGGCACAAGGCTGGGTCCGAGGCGCTTGACCACCATGAGTTTGAAGCGGTGTTTCCATTCGTGATGCGCGATTTTGTCGCTCAGGATCTCGGCCCCGCAGTGCGCGACGATTCGGTTGAGTCCTTCCATGACTTTCTCACGATCTTTTGTACGGAAGGCGAGCGTGGTGATGTAGGATGCGGGGAGAAGCACCCGCTCCTCCGCCGGGTGGCCCATGTGCTCCATGAGCGGCGCCTGGTTCTTCATTTCCGCCATCCGCGGGTTGATGAAGACGAGCGACCAGATGGGGAGGTTCTCCTTGTGCATCGCCTCCATCATCTCTTGCAGATCATGGGGATTCGAGCAGCCGATGGAGACCAGTTCCATCGGCTCATCAGTCTGAACGCGGATGGTGATCTCGCTAATGAGGCCGGTGATGCCTTCCGCCTCGCTGATCATGTCGAGCTCCTTTCCCTCGAACAACCGTATGGCGCCGTCCGGCAGTACGACGCGCGCGGAAAGGACCGTGTCCCGGAACCAGCCCGCTTCATACGATCCGAAACCGGCGCCTCCCTGGGCGAGCCAGCCGCCCACGGTAGAGCCCGGATAGCTCGAGGGGTATGTAAGCAGCGTCATGCCCTCCTTCTTCAGCTCGCGGTCGAGCTTTTCCCATACGATGCCGGGCTGGACCGTTGCGGTCAGCTTCTCTTTGTCCATGGAGAGAATCTTCTTCAGACGGTAGAAATCCACCACAATTCCCTGCTCTACCGGCAGGACCCCGCCGTAGCCCGAAGAGGCCTTGCCTCGCGGGGTGAGCGGAATCCGGTTCCCGGCAGCCCAGGATGTCAGCTTCTGCAACTCCTCTTCGCTTGCCGGCTGCACGACGGCATCCGGGATGGTATTCCCGATGAGGGGTTTGATTAGGCTCGGCATGGCGGCGATATCGTGGCCGTAGAGCATCCGCTCCACGTCATCGAACGTCACGCGGTCCTGAAATGTATTTTTTAGATATTTGATCAAGGTATTGTTCAGTTTCGTCATGAAGATTTCTCCTTTTTGGCGACCCGGGCATGTCCGCAACCTTTTTTCTCTCCAGCAAAAGGTAAGGGGTTAATAAGACTGGTGCGGTAGTGAATCATCCCCGCTGCTTAACACTTTTTGATTCAGGGCTTTTCTTCGGGGTGTTGGTGAGAATGGAGATGATTCGTCCTTTTTCCTGGATTTGCTCCGCGAGAACTTCCTTCATTAAATTACATGCCTGGATAATCTTGGGGTTGGCGATGCGGTAATACATGTTGACGCCTTCCCGCCTGGTTAAGATAACCCCTTTTGCTCTCAGAGCCGCCATATGCTGGGAGAGATTGGCTTTGCTCGATCCTGTCCTTTCGATCAACTCGTTTGCCGATGCTTCCCCGTCCTTCAGAATATTGATAATTTCCATTCGTTTGGCATTGGCAAAAATCTTACAGATGTCGGCCTGGAGTTCATATATTTCTTCCATTCATTCCCTCCTGTTGTTTAAGAGTTTCAATAGTTGTAAACTCTAATTAATTGAAACAATGTTGTCAAGTGTTTTTTACGTGTGCGTTGGATAAGGGTAGATTATCTTGGACAATAAACCTTGGTTGGTTGCTGAAAAGAGATTGCGTTCGGCACCCGGGACAACCGGATGAGTGAAACCATTTACTTCCATTGGGCGCCAAGTCCTGTTATATACGCGCCGGAAAATCGATTTCTTGCATGGAGATTCAGGAACCTTGATTTATCTTCGGGACATCAGCCTCTCTTTCGCCGATCGGAAGGTCTTCGAGAAGATCAACTGGACGATCACCGACCGCGGCCGGGTCGGCCTCGTCGGCGACAACGGCGCCGGCAAGACGACGATGCTGCGGGCGATCCTCGGCAGCGTCGATCTCGACGGCGGTTCGATCGAGATCCCCGACCGGAAACGGGTTCGGATCGGCTACCTCTCCCAGGACCTGGTCGAGCTTGAGCCCATCCCCCTGCTGGATTATCTTCGGGAGAAGAGCGGCATCGCCGAACTGGGGGAGGAACTCAAACGCTGCGAGGAGGCCCTCTCCGCCTCCGCCGCCGACGACCCGGACCACGAGAAGCTCCTGAAGGGGTACGAGACCGCCGTCGCCCGCTTCCAGGCGAAGGACGGCTACGCCTTCGAGTCGCAGGCCAAGCAGATGTTAGCCGGCTTCGGGTTCCGGGAGAAGGATTTCACGAAGAACTGCGTCGATTTCTCCGGCGGCTGGAAGATGCGGATCATGCTTGCGGTCATCCTCCTGTCGAAGCCGGACATCATGCTCCTCGACGAGCCGACCAACCACCTCGACACCGAAAGCCTCGAGTGGCTGGAGAGCTGGCTGAAGGACTACCCCGGCACGATCGTCACCATCGCCCACGACCGCGTTTTTCTCGACAAGATCGTCACCGTGATCGCCGAGCTTGCCAACCGGACGATCGCCCTCTACAAGGGGAACTACTCCTACTACCTGGGCGAGAAGGAGCGGCGGCGGAAGGCGCTGAAAAAGGAGATGGAACTCCAGCGGGCGGAGATCAAGCGGATCAAGGAGTTTATCGAGCGGTTCCGCTACAAGGCGACTAAATCCAGCCAGGTCCAGAGCCGCGTGAAGATGCTGGAGAAGTTCGACCTCCTCCAGGAGGAGGGGAGCGGAAAAACCGTCACAATCCGCTTCCCGGAAAGCCCCCGGAGCGGCAAGGAGGTCGTCTCGGTCCGCCGTCTCGCCAAATCCTACGGGGATCTCACCGTTTTTCACGACCTCAACTTCACGCTCTACCGCGGGGAAAAGGCGGCCGTCGTCGGGGTAAACGGCGCGGGGAAATCGACCCTTTCGCGGATCCTGAGCAGCGACGAGACGCCGACGGCAGGCGAGGTCGCCTGCGGCCTCAACGTAAAGATGGCCTTCTTCTCCCAAGAGAGCGCCCAGAACCTGAACTACCAGCGGACCATCTGGGAGGAGGTCAGTGCCGCCGGCACGCGCAGCAACGACCAGGAGCGGCGGAACCTTCTCGGCGCCTTCCTCTTCTCCGGCGACGACGTCTATAAGCCTATCTCCGTCCTCTCCGGCGGCGAGAAGTCGCGGCTCGCCCTGTTGAAGATCCTCCTGACAAACACGAATCTGCTGATCCTCGACGAGCCGACGAACCACCTCGATCTGAAGACGCGCGAGATCTTCCAGAACGCGCTCCTCCGCTACCAGGGGACGATCCTGATCGTCTCCCACGACCGCTATTTTCTCGACTGCCTGGTCGGCCGGGTCTTCGAGCTGCGGGACGGCGTCTGCCACGAATATCGGGGCAATTATTCCTACTTCATCGAGAAGCGGCGGGAGGAGCAAAACTCGGCTTCGGTCTCTCCCTCCCCTTCGGCGACCCCGTCATCGGCTGCGTCCGGTTCGCCTGCGGGATCGGCGGGCGCCGCAACGCCGCCAACCGGAGCTGAGGCCAAGGCCGGTTTGTCGCGAATGGCAGAGGCGGCCACGGCCGACCGATCCGCAACGGATGGCGAAACTTCCTTGAAGAACAGGGGCGCCACGAAGGCCGGGGACTGGATCGGAGAAAAAAGGGACGGAGGGAGTCGCAAGCCCGTTGACGGGGATGGGCGGCCCCCCGCGGGCGGGGATGGCCTCAAGACCAGCGCTACCGGCAGGAAGCCGGAGGAGCGGAGCCGAAAGACGAAGGAGGAAAAAAGGCAGGAGGCCGAGGAGCGCAACCGGATCTCGCGGGCGACCTCGTCCCTCCGGGAGAAGCTGGCCGCGACCGAAGAGCGGATCGCCGCCCTGGAAACCAGGCAGAAGGAGGCCGAGCAGATCCTCTGCGAACCAGAGATCTACAAGGAGCCGGAGCGGATCAAGCCTCTCAACCAGGAACTCAAGGCGATCGCGGCGGAGCTGGAAGATCTCTACTACCAATGGAACGACATGACCCTCCGTCTGGAGGCGCTAGAAGGCTCGCTCCGGGGGTGAGTGCACCGCCGTTGTCTGCACCGGAATGTGGAGATCATCAATCGGTCCCGAAAAGGAGAGACGTCTTTTGACGGCGTCGATTCTTTTTACGAGGATATCGCTCGTAGCCGGCCCGGGATCCTGATGCTTCATTTTGGCATAGACGACGCCTATGCCGCCGTTTATCGCTCGAGGTAATTGCAAAACTCCCCATTCTGTCATTCCCGCAACGATTCTGAGCGGGAATCTGGTTCTAACGGCTTGAAAAACCATATTCCCGATAGAGGCATTCGGGAATGACAAATGGTTTTGCAATTACCTCTGCTATCATTTATTTATGAGTGCAATGGCCGGTTTTTGGTGATATTAGTGGTGATACTTCCGGATCACCGCGGTGACGATTCCCCCGAGTTTAAGCTCCTGTCGCGGGCGGATCA
>MNZQ01000130.1 GCA_001873745.1 Syntrophaceae bacterium CG2_30_58_14 | reverse complement strand
GCCAGACTCCAGAGTACGGCCGCGGCCAAAAGCAGAAAAACGGCCTGCATCCTTTTAGTTCCGGCCACGATTTTTATTCCCGTTCATCGCTTCCATTCGAGCTTGCCGTTTTCCGGGCCATCCCTGCCCGGGGTGCGCCCCGATCATCCCAAAAGATGGCCGGCGCCGACTTATCCTCGGGGAATGATGGGCAGCAGCAGGTAGGCGTCCTGCCCGCCGCCGGCATGGAGGGTGACTTTCCCCCCGAAGATCTTCGGAGGCCGGTCCCGGGGATCGTCATGGAGAAACGGCCCCACCCCCGTGAACAGATTTTTCATGCTTGCGAGCCGTGCGCCGCCGCCGGGGTAAACGTAGTCCCTCCCGCGCACGGTAAGCGCAATCCGATACCCTGCCGGGACGACGACGCAGGTCGGCCAGACCTCCACATCAAGCTCATATACCTCACCGGGCGTCAGTGGCTGCTTTTCGTCATGGGAATGATAGGGACGGTAGGGCGTCGTGAGTTCGGGATCGAGTTTCCGATGCGATGCCCTGAGCCAGCCCTGGCCGATCGGGGTATGGGGGTCGAGCGCCCCCGGGAAGACGATCTCCTTCATATCCGGGGCAAAGACGCGCAGAACGAGGAAAAGATCCGCGTCCTCCGTCTCCGACGAAACGAACAGCTTGGCCGCCACGGGTCCGGTAATCTCGGTCTCCTTTTCGAGGGGCGGCGTCAGGAAGGTCGCCCCGTCGCCGAGGCCGTCATAGGTAACCGCTCCCGCCTGGGAAACCGGCTTCGGGCTGAGGCTGTGGTCGCTGGGATTCAGGTAGAACCGGGACCACTCGGTGCGGGCAACCGGCCACGCGTCCTCATGGCGTTCCACAAACCGGCCGATCTTGCGCACCTGCAACTGCACACGCGGCTGATCCTGCCAACCCGTATCCTCTCCCTTGAGAAAATGGCCGAAGAAGCGCTTCTGCAGATGGACGCCATAGTCGGTATAGAACTCGGTCCAGTGCTCGATGCCGTGCACCTCCAGCCACTTCTCCTTCGACGCCGCGCGCACAAACCCCTCAAAATTCCCCCGCGGGTGCAGCCCCTGGCCGCCCCAGTTGGCCGCGGAGAGAAGCGGCACGGTCACCTTCGACCAGTCTGGCATCCGCGACTGCCAGTATTCCACATTGTCGAGCGGATGGGCGAAAATCTCCTCGCCGAAGTCGCACCGGTTCGCCCCGAGCTCTTCCTGGGTCAGCGTCTCCGGGCCCGCCACCCAATCCGCCACCATGCGGCTGCGGCGCCCCCGTTTGCCTACCCCGTGCTGGACCGTCTTGACCTGCATGTCGTACCAATTCGCCGCGAACGTGCAGAGGATGCCGCCGTGCCACGCCAGATCGCGGTAGAAGTCGGCCGCCCCCTCCCAGGCGCACATCGCGGTTAGGTGCGGGGGTTGCAGGGCCGCCGCCTGCCACTGGTTCATCGCGTAATAGGAGATGCCGTTCAACCCGATCTTGCCGGTGCTCCACGGCTGGAGCGCCGCCCATTCGATGCAGTGGTACAAATCCTTCGCCTCCCGGGCGGACCAGGTGTCGAGATACCCCTCCGACCGGCCGCATCCGCGGGAGTCCACGCGCACGCACGCATACCTGTCCGGCACCCACTTCTCCGGATCGACGACTTCCCAGGACTGGTATTTGTTGGTGGAGCCCGCCGTCACATCGGGATGTTCATCGGCCATGATCCGCCACTGGTCGGGGTAGCCGTCCTGGAATGTCAGCCACTTGCCATACGGACCGTACGAGAGGATGACCGGGTACCGCCCCTCCGCGACCGGCCGATAGACATCGGCGCGCAGGACGACGCCGTCCTCCATCGTGACCTCCACATCCCAATCGATCCTCATCCCATCCTGTAGTTCGCTCTTCTGTCTCATATCTGCTCCTCCCTGCAAATGGCCTGTTTTCGCTATCAAGATGAAACGCTTAAACTTTTAATTTGAACAGCTCTACCGCGTTGTCCCGGAGAATCCTCTGGCGATCGGATTCGGCTATTTGGGTCAGACGCAGAACCGTCTCCACGGGCCCGTTATCTCCCATATCATAGGGATAATCGGTTCCGAGGAGGACATGATCGCTTCCAACGAGGGAAACCAGGTAGCGGAGCGCTTCGTCGCTGTGGGTCAGGATATCGAAATAGAAATTCCCCAGGAATTGACGGGGGGATTTATGGATAAAATCCCGGCATTCCGGCCGGACCTGATAGCCGTGTTCCAGTCTTCCGAAAATATACGGAAGCTGGCCTCCCCCATGAGCCAGGATCACCTTGAGGTTCGGGTACTTCTCCAAGACGCCGCTGAAAATCAAATTGGCGGCGGCGATGGTGGTATCGAGGGGATTGCCGATGAGGTTGTTCAGATAGAATTCCTGGAGGCGGTTCATGCCCGCAACGTTGTGGGGGTGAATGAACATCGGGAGCCCCTGCTTCTCCAGAAGCGCATAGACGGGCCAGAAGGCCTTGTCCCCCAATTCCCTGTGGCCGACATGAGAACCGATCTCGATTCCGCGGAGGCCCAGCTTGTTGATCGCGCGATCAAGCTCTTTGAGCGCCGCAGCGGGCGCCTGAAGCGGAAGGGTCGCCATCGCGGCAAAGGAGGCCGGGCATCCTTTCACGATCTCGGCGAGTTGGTCGTTTTGATACCGGGCCAACGCGACCGCCAGATCCTCTTCGATCTCATAGAAGAAGGCAAAGGGGGTCACGGAGAGGATCGAAAAAGCGAGCTGTCTCTCCTCCATATCGCGAATCTTCTTTTGGATGTCTCGGAGGGGTTCGCGAAGCACGGGCATAAGCCCTTTGTTGATCTCGGCAGACCGGGGTCCCATCGTCGCAACGACGAACCGCGAGAAGATCTCCTCATCGGAATATTGCTTTTTCACAATCGTCAGGGTATCGGCAAACTCCACATGGGTGTGAATGTCGATGGCAATATGTTTCATGAATTCTCCTTAGCCCATCTTCGTTGATAAGATATGCGCCTTGAGCTCGATCCCCGCACCGCTGATGTTGATGGCGCCGTTCATGGGATCCGCGGCTCAACCGTTCAACGTTTCATTTGCAAGCCCATACTTTTGCAGCGTGGCTTCCGTGGGGACGCCCGCCGCATCCCATCCCTGGCAGGCGTAAAAATCATCGATCATCCGGTTGAGGTTTTCCTCTCCGACGCACTGCCCCTTGCCCGGTCCGTCGGGTAACGGTTCCCGGAGCGTTCTCTGCGGAAGGGTATCATCCACCCGGGTAAACCCCTCCCGATTGTTGAACATCCGGATCAGGGTTTCCGTTCGGCCGTCCATGGCCAGAAAATCATCCTGCGAAATAGCCTCCCCGGTGGCCGCCTGATAATAGTTCGCATAATCGTTGAGGGTCAAGGGGATGAACTTGGCCGGCATATCGCAGACCAGCAGGGAGTGAAAAATGCAATTCTCGGCATAGAGATCCCGGATCATCGCCCCCTTCCCCTCTGCGGTATAGGGGGGAACGCCCCCGAGGATCTCCTTGGCCGGCGGCCATGCCCGGCGGTGACAGGCCCCCCGTGGAGAGACGGCAAAGGAAAGACCCGAGCCGAAGGCGCCTCTCGGATCGTAGGCGGGGAATTCCAATCCCTTCACCTGCATCGCAAAGGAATCGGAGCCCCCTCCGATCTGCCGGGCCGCCGCCCTCACCCCCTGGGACATGATCTCCCCGAAACCTTTCCGGTAGGCGATCCGTTCGATGGCGGCCAGGCAGGCCTCGTCATCCCCGAAATTCAGTTCCAGCCCCTCCGTCTGCTTGCCGGTGAGGAGCCCTTTTTCGAAACATTCCATCACAAAGCCAATCACGTTCCCCGCGGATATGGTGTCCAGCCCCAATTTGTCGCACAGCACGTTCGCCTGGATGATGGTCGGGAGTGAATCGATCAGCAGATTGGACCCGAACATCCCGATCGTCTCATACTCTGGACCTTCCACCGTGGTTCCTTTATATTTCCCGTCGGCGGCCTCGGTGATCAGACTGCAATGGACGAAACAGGACTGACAGGCCTTGTGCGATTTTACGCTCTTATAGACGCCCACCGAATCGATCTTCCCCAAGGCCTTTTCCCATGTCCCATATTGGAAATTTTTCGTGGGGAGGATTCCGCCCTTATGGGTGAAATTCAAGGTCAGCGGAGTTCCGTATTTCGACCTGGCCTGGAAGACCTGGCTCACCTTGGCGCGCTGGTAGCTTTCCCGATTCAGCTCAATGATCCGTTTATGATCGTGGAACTCAACGTTTTTGCTCCCCCTGACGACGATCGCCTTGAGCCTTTTCGAACCCATGACGGCCCCGACGCCGCACCTGGCGGCCTGCCGGTAGTAATCGCTGTTGATGCACGCGTAACTGCACAGGTTTTCTCCGGCCGGCCCGATGGAGGAGACCCCCGCGGAACCATTTCCATCCAGTTCCTTGAGCGTTTTTTCCGCTGCGAAACTATCCTTCCCCCAGATCCCGTCGGCCTCCCGGATTTCAACGCCCCGGTCGACGATCTTCAGGTAGCAGGGAAAATTCGATTTTCCCCGGATCACGATGCCGTCATAGCCCGCCTTTTTCAGCTCGATGGATATCCTTCCGCTGGAATAGCTGTCGCACCATCCGTGGGTGAGCGGCGACTTGGTCACTACGACAAACTTGGAGGAGCCGGGGACCATCGACCCTGTAAGGGGGCCCGTCAGAAAGATCAGAATATTTTCCGGGGAAAGCGGGCCCGTTTTTGGCGGCAGCAAATCAAACAGGAGTCTTGCCCCCAGGCCTCTTCCCCCCAGGTATTTCCTGGCCATTGCGGCGGAAATCACGATCTCCTTTGTCCTGCCGGAGGTCAGATCGACATCTACCAGTCTTCCGCATATCCCTTTCATAGGCCACCTCTGCATGATTATTGTGCGCAGAATCCGCCGTCAACCAGAAGGGTCTCCCCCGTCACGAAGCTGGAGGCCTCGCTGGCCAAAAAGATCGCCGGACCGACCATCTCGGCGGGCTTGGCCGTTCGGTTGATCGGCACTTTTTTCACCAGATTGGCGTAAAACTCCGGGTTGGAGAACAATTCATGACGGGCCTCCGTCCAGACGGGACCGGGCGCAAGGGCATTGACATGGATGCCCTTGGCGGACCATTCGAGGGCCAGCGTCTTGGTCAGGTTGGAAACGGCGGCCTTGCTCGCGGCGTAGGCCGTTCTCCCGCCGAACCCGACTACCCCAAAAGAAGAGCTCATGTTGATGATCCGGCCGCTCCCCTGCCGCAGCATGACCTTGCCCACCGCCTGGCAACAGAAAAAAAGCGCCTTCAGGTTGATATCCAGGACAAAATCCCACTCCTTCTCGGTCATCTCTTCAGCGGCTTTGTGTACGTTCACCCCGGCGATGTTGGCCAGGATATCGATCCGGCCCATCTCTTTCACCGCTGTTTCGACCATGCGTTCGATCTGGTCGCCATGAGCCAGGTCGATTGTAAGAACCAGGCAGCGCCGTTTTTTGGCCTCAATCGCATTTTTGAGCGTCAGCAATTTCTCATCCGAGAGATCGACGGCCACGATATCCGCGCCATATTGGGCAAAACCAAGGGCTATTTCCCTGCCGATCCCCTGCGCGGCGCCCGTGATGAGGGCCACTTTCCCCTGTAAAGAAAACAAGTCCTGCATAGTCATCCTCCTTTGATCCCCCTTCCAACAAAAGGGTTTTTTTACGAAACCGTCACACCCCCAAGTAACGATGCTTTGTCTCCTGATCCTCCCAAAGCTGCTCCGGGGTTGAAGAATAGACAATCATCCCTTTGCTCATGAGATGGACGTAGTCCGCAAACTTCCTGGCAAAAGAGAGGTTTTGTTCAACCAGGAAAATGGACAACCCCTCTTCTTTCAGCCGCAGTATGGCGTCGCCCACTTCGCGTACCAAAACAGGCGCCAATCCCTCCGTGGGTTCATCCATGAGGATAAAAAGAGGGTTTGAAATCAGGGCTCTTGCAATCGCCAGCATCTGCTGCTCTCCCCCGCTGAGGGTACTGGCCCGCTGGTCGCATCGTTCCTCGAGACGGGGGAAAAGTGTGTAGATCTTTGCAAAATCCCATCGCCGAACACCGGAGCAGCGCTCGGCGATGGCCAGGTTCTCCTTCACCGTCAGGGAGGGAAAGATGCGCCGTCCCTGCGGCACGAGGCCCATCCCTAATTTGATGATTTTATACGCGTCCATGCGGGTGATGTCCTGGCCGTTGAAGAGAATCGCACCCCGTCTCGCCGGGGTAAAACCGACAATGGATCGAATCAGCGTGGTTTTTCCCACCCCGTTGCGCCCCAAGAGGGCGACCACCATGCCTCTCGCCACCTCCAGACTCACCCCCTGGATGACATAGCTGTCGCCGTAATAGGTATGAATGTCAACTATCCTGAGCATACACGGTCACTCCGCACCCAAATAGATCTCCTGCACGGTGGCATTATTTCGGATCTCCTCCTTCGTGCCCTCGGTCAGAAATTGCCCCTGGTAAAGAACGGTGATCCGTTCGGCAAATTCGAAGGCGACATCCAGATCGTGTTCGATCAGGATGATCGTGATCGAAGGATCGAGCTTCTTGAGCAAGGCGGTCAGGTCCTGAGTTTCTGCGGAAGAGAGCCCTGCCGCCGGTTCATCGAGAAGCAGAAGGCGGGGCTTTTCGGCGAGGGCCATGGCTACCTCGATCCGCCGCTGATCTCCATGGGAAAGATTCTTCACCAGTTCGTCGCGCTTCTCCCCTAAATCGAACTCCTGCAAAACATCGTCGCAGCGATCCATGTAGCAGTGATAGTGAGGAGAGCGTCCGAAACATGACGAACTTCCGCCGGTCCAGGGCCTGGCACGCCATCAGAATATTTTCCGCCACGGTCAGGCACCGGAAAAGGTTGGTGACCTGATACGTCCTGGCCATTCCCAGGGCGGCCCGGCGGTAGATGGGGTATCGGCTGATCTCCTTCCCAAAATAGAAGATTCGCCCCCGGCTTGGCGGATAGATGCCGCTGATGAGATTGAAGAGCGTCGTTTTGCCGGCGCCGTTGGGCCCCATCAGGACGCGTCTCTCCCCCTGCACGATCGTCAAATTGACCCCATCGACGGCCCGCAACCCCCCAAAATCGATGGAGAGGTCTTCCAAGACCAGGCATGGATCAGCGCTTTTTGTCTCCACGTTTCCCGTTGAACCCATCGACTCGCATCATTCCTTTCCCCGGGCGCTGTTTGTTAGTCTGACAGCTTCTTCCCGCACGCTTTATTCCGCCGCCCCTTGAGCCAATCCTTGAGGAGATTGACGAGCCCCTGCGGGGCATAGAGTATCGTGAGAATATAAATGGTCCCCAGGATAAGCAGCCAGCGCTGGGTATAGGCGCTGATAAAATTCTTGAGAAATACGATGATCCCAGCGCCAAGGGCGGGACCGATCAGGGTTCCCGGTCCGCCAAGGATGACCATCAGCACGATTTCGATCGACGCGTTCAGGTCCATGTCAAAGGGGCTGATGAAACCGTTGAAATAGGCCCAGAAGACGCCCGCAAAGCCGGCGAATGCCGCCGATACGACGTAGGCCAGATACTTGTGAAGCCAGGAATGATAACCGAGGACCCGCATCCGGGATTCGCTCTCCCGGACGCCCTTGAGGCTGTGACCGAACGGGGAGCGGACGAGAATGGCCATCAGGACCATGGCCATAAGAAAGAAAACAAGAACGACATAATAAAATGTTAGCGGGTCCTTCAGCGCGAGCGGAAGGCCGATATCCGGTCGGACAATTCCTGAGATCCCGTTGTCGCCGCCAGTCATGGTGACCCAGCGGAAGGCAAGCCCCCAGAGGACCATCCCCAGGGCCAGGGTGATGATCAGAAAATAGACCCCGGTCGCGTGGGCGACCAGGAAGCCGAAAATCATGCTGATCAAAATGGACAGGGAGACGCCGCTGACGAAACAGAAGAGGAAACCCATCTTGTAACGGGTGGAGAGGATGGCCACCGCATAGCCGGCGACTCCGAAAAACCCCGCATGGCCGAAGGATGACAACCCCGTGTAACCCAGGAGGATATCCAGACTCATGGCCAGGATGGCAAAGATCAGCATCTGCGTCAGGAGCGTGATCCAGTAAGAGGCATAAAAAGGCGGCAGGACCAACAGGCCCAGCGCCGTTAGAATCAAGCCGATGATTTTCGTTTTCGAAGTGAGCCGATCTTTCATCTCTTCACTCTTTTCCGAAGAGTCCGGTAGGTTTGAGCGCGACCACCAGCGCCATGGGGGCAAACAGCGTAAAATAGGAGAGTTCCGGGATCAGGGCCTTGCCGAAGTTGTCCACGAGCCCCACCAGGATGCTTCCCACGGCAGAACCGAGGAGACTTCCCCTTCCCCCGACGATAACCACCACGAAACTCAGCGAGAGGAGCTCGAAATCAAGCCCCGGATAAACCCCGAAGATGGGACCTCCCATGACCCCCCCGAAGCCGGCCAGGAAGGCGCCCAGGCCGAACATGCACCCCGAAATCATGGGAACGTTCAGACCCACGCCCCCCGCCATCTCATGATCGTCCACCGCCGCCCGCAGTTTCGCCCCGAACAGGGTTTTCTCGTTGAAAAGCCACAGCGCAACGGCAACCACCGCCGCCACGAAAAAAATGAAGATACGGTAGATGGGGAAAACGACCTGAAAGATCTTTACGGACCCCTTCAGGTACTCCGGGCAGGGGAGGATGTAGGGGTCCCCTCCCCAGATCAGCAGCGAGAGATCGCGGAAAAGCAGCGCAAACCCCAAGGTGATCATCATTTGCGGAAGGGCCTGCAGAGGAAATCTTCTCAGGAAACCCCGTTCCATGATGAAACCAAGCGCCCCCACGGCCAGCCCTCCCGCGAAGGCGCCCAGAAAGAAGTTATTTGTCTTTAAAATGACGGACAGCCCGACATAGGTCCCCACCATGAAAAACGATCCATGGGCGATATTGACGATCTTCATCACCCCGTAGATAAGAGAGAGCCCGCTGGAAAGTAAAAAAAGAAGGGCCGCGAAGGAAAGCCCGTTCAGCGTCTGGACCAATAGGAAATCGCCCAAAATGAGTCCTCCTGCCATTCGCCGTTTGAAGTGAAAAC
>MNZQ01000006.1 GCA_001873745.1 Syntrophaceae bacterium CG2_30_58_14 | reverse complement strand
GATCTCGCCGGCCAAGTGAAGAAGAGTCTGCCGAAGCTGACTGAATTTTTCTCGCTCTGCTTTCTTCTGTATGCCCATAATTAAACAACATACAGATTTTGGAATAAAAGTCAACAAAAAAATGAACCCCCTCAAAAAATATTTTTAATGCAGAGGTGCAATGATCTCTTGATTGCTGGAATCAAGACCTACGGCGGGCTTACGAGCTATCTGGGAAATCCGGATGGTGGGAGATCGCTACTGTCTGAATTGCAGTGGTTATAAAATGTGGGGTATGGTGTCTTCAGTTTGCTATGCCGTTTTTCAATCCAAGGCCGGCCCATGCTCCCGGCAAGGCTGCTGGCATGGTATCCAAAAGCGGCGCTCGGTTCCGCCGTGCGATGATCGATCAGTCCCCTTCCGCCAGTTCGCCAAGCGCCTTCCGATCCAGAATCCGGATCGACCGGCCGTCCACCGCCAGCACCCCGGCGTTGCTCATTTTTCTGATCCCCCGCGAGAGGGCTTCCGGGGTGGCGCCCAGAATCTTGGCCAGTTCCCTCTGCGTGACCGTCAATTCCAGTTGGTTCATTCCCTGCCCGCCCTCTCTCGTCAGGGCATGGATCAGGAAGGAGGCGAGCCGCTGAGGAATCTCCTTGAGTGACAACGACTCGATCAGGCTCATCGATTCCCGGAGACGATCGGAGAGAATCTGGATAATGTTGACCAGCAGACGCGGTTCTTTCATGGCAATGGCCTCCATGACCGGTCCGGGGATCAAGAGGATGCCGCTCTCTTCGAGGGCCATGGCGTTTGCCGGGAAGGAGTCGATGGCAAAGGCCGTGCACATGCCAAAGGGATCCCCCGGTCCCAGCAGATTGAGCGTTTGTTCCCTTCCTTCCGGAGAGCTTTTGTAGAGCTTTACCTGCCCGGTGATGATAACATAAAATGCATGGGCGGGATCCGTTTCGCCAATGAACATTTCTCCCGCCTTGTAGGTTCTGTATAAGGCGCGTTCCGCCAGCGCCTTGAGCTTTTCGGCGGGGACCCCCTGGAATAAAGCCAACGTCTGCATCCGTTTCAGAACATCCATAAAAATTCCTTCCCGTTGATCCAGATCAATGACAATCCTTGCACGAACCTGTATTTACACAACGAAACATGGGGAATGTTTAACACAGGGAGCGAAGGGAAACAAAATATATTTGGCGCCGTGTTCAAACCAACCGGAGAGGTTCCGGCAGGCATCAGGAGGCAAGATGAAAACAAGAAGCGATTCGAAAGGCAGGAACAGGCCCGTTACCGTCCTGGTCATTTTCCTGCTCGTTTTTCTGGCGGCGATGACGGCGAAAACCGGGAGCGCCGCCGGAGAGAGGCTTACCCTGGATGAGGCGGTAAGGATGGCCCTGAAAAACAACCATGAGCTCCAGGCGCAGAGAAATGCACATGCCGCCAAGGGGGCGGAGGTCGGCATCTCCCGCAGTTCTCTTCTCCCCAGGATATCTCTGGAGGAGCGATATTTGCGGACGGCCAGCCCCGCCTATGCCTTGATGACCAAGCTCACTCAGGAACGGATCGAGCCTGCCGACTTTGCGCCCGATACCCTGAACCATCCGGCGGCTGTCAACGATTTTATGACCGCCGTCACATTCGAGCAGCCTCTCTTCGTAAAAAAAGCCCGTATCGGGATTGAGATGTCCAAAATGGAGGTCTCGGCCTCGGAAGAGGCGCTGCAGAGAAAAAAGGAGGAGGTGGCCTTCAAGGTGGTCCAATACTACCTGATGGTGGGAACGGCCGGGGGGTATGTTGGGGTTGCCGAAAAGTCCCTGGAGGATGCGCAGGAGCATCAACGGCTTGCCGAGGTCCGCTATGCGGCGGGGCTGGGGCTCTACTCCGATACGCTGCGGGCCGCCACGGCGGTGGCGGAAGCCCGGCAACGGCTCGTCAGTGCGGGGAAAAACCAGAGCGTGGCCAAAAGGGCCCTGGGACTCATGATCGGGTCCGCGGAAGCGGTCGAGGTCGCGGCGGAGACGCCCGCCTTGCCGGTCCGGGAGATTGAATCGTTGCGCACCCAATCGCAGGCCCGGAGGGATGTCAGGTCCCTGGAGATGAAGACGCAGAACGCCAGGAACCAGATCAAACTGGCGGAAGCGGGTTATTATCCGCTGCTGGGCGTGGGCGGAAACTATCAGTGGAATGACCACAACCACCCGCTGGGCGGCGAGGGGGACAATTGGCAGGTGATGGCTTTCCTCCGCTGGGAACTCTTTGACGGCGCCAAAACAAAGTATGAAAAAATCAAGGCCGGATACCAGGCCTCGGAGGCGGAAGAGTATCTCAAGGGCATGAAAAAGATGGCTTCTTTTCAAGTGGACGAGGCGTGGCTGACCCTGGAAGAGGCCAAGAAAAACCAGGAACTCGCGCAGGAAGAGTTGAAAACCGCCGAAGAGGGCCGACGATTGGTGAAGGTCCGGTACGAAGGCGCCCTATCGCCGATGGTGGATCTGCTGGATGCCCAGGTGAGTTTTGATCATGCGCGGGCCAATCGGGTGGCCAAAGAAAATGAATACAAGCTGGCGATTTTCAATCTCGGTTACGCAAGCGGCACGATTCTCCAGGAATTACAGGTGGAAGAGCAGAATGGGAGGACAAAATGAAAGCACGAACAATGGGCAGACGGCAGGTCCTTTTTCTGCTCCTGGTCGCGGGTCTGCTTCTGACCGGCTGTGGTGAAAAGGCTGCGCCGGTCGCCGCGCCGGTAAAACGTCCGATCCTAAGCGGTGTATCGATCGCAACGCTTGCCTCCACCCGGGTCGATGAATTTTTCGAAGCCACGGGAACGGTCAGGGCCGCCAACACCATCTATGTGGCCGGCCGGATGATGGGCGCGGTGACCTCTCTTCTCGTAAAGGAGGGAGACGCGGTGGAGAAAGGCCGGCTGCTCCTGACCCTTGACGACCGGGATGTGGTTCAGAAGGTAAAGGCGGCGGAGGCCGGCTGCCAGGAAGCGACCAAGGCCCTGGCGGCGGCAAAACAAAACCGTGAGCTTACCGACATGACCCACCGGCGTTACCAGAAAATGTATGATGAAAAGGCCATTTCCCGGCAGGAAATGGACCAGTTTGAGACCCAGAAAAAACTGGCCGGGCTGGAATATGAACGGGTGCAGGAAATGGTAAGCCGGACGGCGGCCGGTCTTTCCGAGGCAAAGATCTATCTGGACTTTACCCGTATTGTCTCCCCGGTCAAGGGCATCGTTACGGAAAAGAAAATCGAGGTCGGCGGCATGGCCGTGCCCGGCATGCCGCTCCTCACTGTGGAAAACAGAGCTGCCTTCCATGCGGAAGTGACTGTCGATGAAAGCCTCTCCGGCAAGCTCAGGGTCGGGGCGCCGGTTCGGGTATCCCTCGAGGCCATCGGCAGACAGATCCCGGGGAAAATTACAGAGATCCTCCCCGTGGTCGATCCGCTGTCGCGCTCCTTTACCGTAAAAGTTTCCTTAAACGGCGACGGGCTGAGGTCCGGCCTTTATGCCAAGATGAGGATCGCAAGCGGGAAAAAGGAAATCATCCTGGCGCCGCGCTCAGCCATTGTTGAAAAGGGACAGCTCACCGGCGTCTATGCCGTGGACGGTCAGGACGTCGTCACCTACCGTCTGGTGAGGACCGGCAAGGAGTACGATGGCCAGTTGGAAATCCTGTCGGGACTGAAGCCGAATGACCGGATCATCGTTCAGGGTGTGGAAAAGGCCGTGGACGGCGGCGTCCTTGAAAAAGGAAAGTGAGCGGAGCGATTTTCGGGTTTTGATCAGGTCAGGGTCTGCCCTTCCTTATTAAGGAGGGCGGAGGAGGAGGGCCGTTTTGGGACGGCCCCATCGGGAGAGGGTATCATGGAAGGTATCGGAATATCGGGAAACATTGCCAAAGCGTTCATCAAGTCCAAACTGACGCCGCTGATTATCATTGCCTCTCTCCTCCTCGGACTTTTGGCGGTCGTCATCACCCCGCGCGAGGAAGAGCCGCAGATCCTCGTGCCGATGATCGATGTCTTTGTCGCCTATCCGGGGGCGTCCCCGCAGGAGGTGGAGGCCCGGGTTACGAAGCCGATGGAAAAACTCCTCTGGGAGATCAAAGGGGTGGAATATGTTTACTCCATCGTCAAGCCCGGCTTCAACCTGACGATCGTCCGGTTTTTCGTGGGACAAAGCATGGAGGAGAGCATCGTCAACCTGAACAACAAGCTGTCGTCCAATTTCGACCGGATACCGCCGGGCGTCTTCCCGCCTCTGGTCAAGCCGCGTTCCATCGACGACGTGCCGATTCTCACCCTGACCCTCTGGAGTGACAGCGACCGCTACTTCGGATATGAACTCCGGCGGATCGGCGCCGAACTTTGCGACGAGATCAAGAAGGACCAGGACGTATCCGAGTTTTCCCTCATCGGTGGACAAAAAAGGCAGATCCGAATTATCCTCGATCCAACCCGGCTCAAGGCCTATCACCTCTCCGCCTTTCAGATCACCGCCGCCCTGCAGAAGGCAAACTTCCGTCTGCCTTCCGGCGCCTTTCCATCCGGGAACAGGGAATACCTCGTGGAAACCGGGGCGTTCCTCAAAAGCGGCGAAGAGGTGGGCAACGTCGTAACCGGTCTTTTCAACGGCCGACCCGTAACCCTGCGGGATGTGGCCACGATTGCCGACGGCCCGGAAGAACCGTCTAATTATGTTTTCATGGGCTTGGGAGCGGCGGCGGCCCAAAAGGGAATCAGCAGCCCGGCGGCAGGACAGAAAGAGGCGGTAACCATCACCATCGCCAAGAAAAAGGGCGCCAACGCCAGTCTCGTCGCGCGAGAGGCGCTAGCGAAGGTGGAGGCCCTGAAGGGGAAACTCATCCCCGGGGATGTGAACGTCACCGTGACACGGAATTATGGCGACACGGCCAAGGAGAAATCCGACGAGCTCTTGAAGCACATGTTGATGGCCACTATCGCCGTGATCATCCTGATTGCGCTGACCCTCGGCTGGCGGGAGGCAGTTGTGGTTGCAGTTGCCGTTCCGGTGACGCTGGCTCTGACGCTCTTGATCAACTACCTCTACGGCTACACGCTGAACCGGGTCACTTTGTTTGCGCTGATTTTTTCGATCGGCATTCTCGTGGACGACGCCATCGTGGTGGTGGAAAACATCCACCGCCACTTCAAGCTCCATAAGATCGAACCGCTGACCGCCGTCCTGGCGGTCGCCGAGGTGGGCAATCCCACCATCCTGGCCACGCTGGCCGTGATCACCGCGCTCTTGCCGATGGCCTTCGTCTCCGACCTGATGGGGCCCTATATGCGCCCCATACCAGTCGGCGCCTCCGCGGCGATGATCTTTTCGCTGCTGGTCGCCTTCATCGTCAGCCCCTGGCTGAGCTACATTGTCCTGAAGAACGTGAAAAAGACGGAGGCAACCGAAGAGAGCGGAAAAATGTTCCGCGTTTACAAAAGGATCCTGGGGCCCCTCTTAGAGAGCAGATTCAAGCGGATGCTGGCTTTGGGGAGTGTCGTCTTTCTGCTGCTGCTGGCCGTCACGCTGGTTCCCTTCAAGAAGGTTGCCGTCAAGATGCTGCCGTTTGACAACAAGAGCGAACTTCAGGTCATCATCGACATGCCGGAAGGCAAGACCCTCGAAGAAACGGCGGCAATGGCCCGGGAGATGGGGGAATATCTGAAAACCGTCCCGGAGGTTACCGATTATCAGACATATATCGGAACGGCCGCCCCCTATAATTTCAACGGACTTGTGCGCCACTACTTTCTGCGCACCGGAAGCGCCGTCGCCGACCTTCAGGTCAATTTTGTCGCCAAGGAGGAACGGGAGGAACAGAGCCATGCCATTGCCAAGCGGCTGCGGCCGAACTTGAAGAGCATCGGCGACCGGTACGGCGCCCGGGTCAAGGTGGCCGAAATCCCTCCCGGGCCGCCCGTCCTCAGCACACTGGTGGCGGAAATATACGGACCGGAGGCGAACCGGCGGATCGAGATCGCCCGGGAGATCAAAAAGGTCTTTACGGATACCGACGGCGTGGTGGATGTGGACTGGTACGTGGAGGACGACCAGCCCAAGATCCGTTTCGTGGTGGATCAGGACAAGGCGGCCAGGGCCGGGCTCAGCACCGAGGCGGTTTCCCAGAGTTTGAGGATTGCCTTGAACGGAATGGGCGCCGGATTGGTCCATTTGGATAAAGAAAAGGAACCGGTCGAGCTCTTCCTGAGGATGCCGCTTGCGACGAGGGCCGATATCGATTCATTGAAATCGATCGGGATGCCGACATCCTCAGGCGCCATGATCCCGCTTTCCGAGCTTACGAAACGTCAGGACGGCGTGGAGGAAAAAACAATCTACCACAAGAACCTGAAGAACGTGACCTATGTCCTGGGGGACGTGGCCGGAACGGAGGAGAGTCCGGTTTACGCCATCATGAAAATGAAGGAAACGATCGAAAAGATGAAGCTGCCCGAGGGCTACGGCCTGAAACAGTACTCCACCGTCCAGCCCTGGCTGGAGGATACCTACTCCATGAAGTGGGACGGAGAGTGGCACATCACCTATGAGGTATTCCGGGACCTGGGGCTGGCCTTTGCCGCCGTCCTGATCCTGATTTATGTCCTCATTGTAGCCTGGTTCAAGAATTTCATCACGCCGCTTATCATCATGGCGCCGATCCCGCTGACCCTGGTGGGAATTCTACCCGGCCACTGGCTCTTCGGCGCCTTTTTCACCGCCACCTCGATGATCGGCTTCATCGCGCTCGCGGGGATCATCGTCCGGAACTCCATCCTGCTGGTCGATTTTGTGGAGATGGAATGGCGCGACAAAGGGCATTTGGAAAACGCGCTCATCATGGCCGGCGCCGTCCGCTTCCGGCCGATTGTCCTGACCGCCGCGGCCGTCGTGGTCGGCTCTTTCGTCATGCTCTTCGACCCGATCTTCCAGGGGTTGGCGATCGCGATGATGTTTGGCGCTGTAGGCGCGACAGTGCTGACGCTGATCGCGGTGCCGCTCCTCTATTTCGAGTTTTTCCGAAAGAAACCCTGCCCGCTGGCCGAACAGATGGGGGAGACCTGTGAGACAGGAACGGAGGAAGAATCTTCATCCTGATGCCGAACGATGGACCCGATCACCATATCTGCCGTATTATTTGACCCTCAACGCGTCATGAAGCAGTGAATTGCCGTCACATTTATAACAGTGGTTTTCATCGCCCGTGGGTACATTGTTTCTCCTGATGATGGCCGCCGCTTCCATGACTGTGTCGAAATACCATTCCGGAGTGGGTGCGCGGTGCCCCGCGAATTTTGATCCGGGATTGGGGGACCAGACAAAAGGAACGATATTTGCGCCCATGCCGGATAGCGTCCTGATCCCGTCGAGAAATGTTTCTTTTGTTTCCAGCCCCATGACAAGCACGCCGTACACATTGCCGGGGCCGAATATGTTGACCGCTTTTCCGATGGATCGGACGAATTCATCGTGGGAGGTTGATTCGGATTTACCAGGGCAAATGGCCTGATATAAGCGGTCATCCCAGATTTCCATACTGTATCCGATAGCCTGGATCCCCGTGTCGTAATACCGCCGGATATCATCGCCTTTAGCAGGTGAAGGGAGGATGGTTCCGGGAATCCGTTCAAAGCCCGTATTATCCCGGATTGACTGGAAGATATCAGAAATAAGAGAGACTTCTTTCTCATTGCTGAAACAGCCCCCCGTGAGCAAAATATGATTCACCATCCCTTCGCCCCATGCCGTTTTTGCTACCTCGCCGATCGACTGAATATCCTTCTTCGGCATGACGGAACGATACTCACGGAAGGTCGATACGAGATTGCAGAAATAACACTGCTTGTTGCTGCCGAAATGCGAACAATAATTCTGATAACAGAAAAAGAGACAATCCTCACCGCCGATCTGGCCAATCTTCACCATGTCTTGCCCGGACGAAGTTTTTTGTGCATAAAATCTTGGTCGGTTAATCCATTTAACCGTGCAGATCTCCGCGTCATTGAGGAATAATGCAAGCTCATTCCCTTTCGATTTCACGATATAGGGGGATAGAGAATTTAATCTGAACTGAACGACGGCGCCGTCAGGCAGAATGAAATCATCGGGCAATAAAATACCTTTATGGTTTTCAAAATCCCAACCGAAAAGGCCATGATTTTGCTCTTTATAGGTCTCGCCCAGACCGGCGATGGCTGATTCCTCCGCCCTGATTCCCGTAACAAGCAGGGACGCTTTTAATTTCAAAGAATTCATCTGATTACTCCTTTTATTTGCATCGGTTTTCTCGTTATGTGAGTTGAGCAATTACACCTCCACCACAGTTCCCACGTTGCAGAAGAAGAAGCGGTCTCCAAACTCACCGGCCAGCCGGGACGCCGTTTTCAGCCCCGTGCAATGGGACACTCCGAGACGTTCGATATCAAACGCCTTGAGGGCAGCGATGCTTTTCTCCCGCTGCTCATCGCTCACCGGACCGAGATGCGTACCGCCGATCACGGCATAGATATGGCGCTGCCCCATTTTCTCCACAATATAGCTCAGGGTATTGATAATCCCGGAATGGCAGCATCCCAGGACGACAAAAAGCCCCTTTCCCGTCTCAATGACAACCGACTGGTCGTCTATGAGGTCATCCTTCACATACCCTTCGCCTGATTTTACAACCTGCTTCTTATCGCCAAGTTCATAATCGGTACGGCGGGGCACTTCCCCCGTCAGCCACATTCCCGGTTCGATCGGTCGGAATTCATCGCTGAATTTGAACGTCGCCCCCTTGGCTTCGAGGAGTGGTCGGGGATACGGCACGCCGATGTAACGCACCGTATTTCCTGTGACGCTATAGCTTTCTTTGAAAAAATCAGGATGGGCATAAACATCCACCGTTCCCTTCAGATCGAGAACGGGACCAAGTCCTCCCGTATGGTCCCAGTGGTGATGGCTCATAATGATCCCTTTGATTGTTCGCAGATCTATCCCCAAAACCAGGGCATTGTTTACGATCGCTTTCCCCTGACCTGTGTCCAGCAGGTAGTTTCCACAGTCGGTCTCCATGAAAATGGAAAGGCCGTGTTCCGCTATCGCACCTGGTTGGTTAAACACGCAATTATCGCATATGACTGTAGCGGTAATATTCATGTTAGCAACCTCCTTCAATAATTATTCTACTTCAAAGCCTATACCAATATGAGGTAATTGCAAAACCATTTGTCATTCCTGAATGCCTCTATCGGGAATATGGTTTTTCAAGCCGTTAGAACCAGATTCCCGCTCAGAATCGTTGCGGGAATGACAGAATGGGGAGTTTTGCAATTGGCTCATTGGTTACGAATATTGCCGGATGCAACGTGTGGAGAACCGGTCAGCTTTTCGTCTCTTCTGATTTCTCTTTTCCGCCCTCACCGGAGCAGCCCTGGCGCAT
>MNZQ01000125.1 GCA_001873745.1 Syntrophaceae bacterium CG2_30_58_14 | reverse complement strand
ATCCCCGCGGCCCGTCCAAGGACCGCCCCCCAGGCCGCCCGGAGCGACGGTTTCAGTCTGTTTCGGCGGAGAAGCTCGACGGTCATGACGCCGGCGAACCCGCCGAAGAACCCTCCGGCGACGGCGCCCAAGCCGAGAAGAAACGGCGCCATCAGCACGGACCCGATCAGAGAGCCGATGATGGAGGCCCCAAACGCCTTCCGGGAGGCGCCGAACTTGACGGCGCCCGCCATCCCGACGGCGAAATCGGCGAGCTCCGCAAGGATCGAGAGAATCAGCAGCGTGATGAGGATCTTGAAACCGATCCTTTCAAACCCGGTGACGGTTGCATAGATGACCGCATCGATCAGGATGATGACGGTTCCCGGAAGGCCGAAGAGGATGGAGAAGGCGCCGAACAGCAGCACCAGGATGAACAGGGTCACTCCTCCGATCTCCAGCGGGGTCAATGTTATTTTTTCCTCTTCAATCCCGTCGGTTTGATCTTTTCGAACAGCAGCACGATCGGGCTCGCGATGAAGACGGTCGAATAGACGCCGGCGATGGTTCCCACGAGGAGCGCGAAGGTGAAGTCGTGGATTACGGCCCCCCCGAAAAAGAAGAGGACGACCAAAACCATGAAGACCGTCAGGGATGTCAGAATGGTCCGGCTGAGGGTCTGGTTCACGCTCGCGTTGATCACGTCGTTCAGGGATTGCCGTGTGTTTTTACGTGCATTTTCACGGATCCGGTCGAAGATGACGATCGTGTCGTTGATCGAGTACCCGATGATCGTCAGCAGCGCCGCCACGATGTTCAGGTCGAACTCCTTGTCGAAGAGGGAGAGAAACGTAATCGTCACCAGTACGTCGTGAACCAGCGCGATGATCCCGCCCAGAGCGTAGCGGAATTCAAACCGCACCCCGACATAGATAAGAATCCCGATCCAGGAGAAGATGATCGCCAGAATCGCCTTCCGCGTCAGGTCCCGGCCGACCTTCGGGCCAACCATCTCAACCCGCCGGACTTCATAGGCCCTTTTGCCGAAGGCGGCGCCGAGCGCCTCATCGACGCGCGAAGTGAGCCCCTTGGCGTCGGTTCCGGATTCGGCCGTCCGGACGATAACCTCCTTCGGTCCGTAATTCTGGATGACGCTCCCCTCGAAGCCGATCGACTTGAAGGCGGCCCGGATCTTGTCGGTGGGGGTCTCGTTCTGGAATTTGATCTGGATCAGGGTGCCGCCCGCGAAATCGATGCCGTAATTGGGCCCCCTGTGCCAGATCAGTGAGGCGATGCCGATGATGATGACGGCGAGCGACAGGATGACGGCGGGCTTCATCATCCTGATGAAATTATAGTGGGTCTCTGTTTTGATGATTTCCATTGAATTCTCCTCAAATTCCCTAAATGCTGATTCTTGCGATCTTGCGATTCCAGACGAAGTGGTCGAAGATGATCCGCGTGACGAAGATGGCGGTGAACATGCTGACCACGATGCCGATCGTCAGTGTCACGGCAAACCCCTTGACCGGTCCGGTCCCGAAGCCGAAGAGGAAGAGCGCTGCCACCAGGGTCGTCACGTTGGAGTCGAAGATGGTCAGAAAGGCCTTTGTATAACCGGCTTCGATGGCCGCCCGCGGCGTCTTTCCCAGACGCAGTTCCTCCCGGATCCGCTCGTTGATCAGCACGTTGGCGTCCACCGCCATGCCGATGGTGAGCGCGATGCCGGCGATGCCGGGAAGGGTCAGCGTCGCCTTGAAGGCAACCATGACGCCCAGCAGGAGCAGCATGTTCATGGCCAGCGCCACATCGGAGACGACGCCGGTGAGCCGATAGTAAATAATCATGAAGAGGAGAACCAGGATGCCGGCGATGATGCTGGCCCAGGTTCCCTTGTCGATCGAATCCTGTCCGAGGGAAGGACCGACCGTCCGCTCCTCAAGAATGATCACCGGCGCGGGCAGCGCGCCGGCGCGCAGAACGATGGCCAGGTCGGTCGCCTCCTCCATCGTGAAGGAGCCGGTGATCTGGGCTTGGCCGCCGGAGATCCTCTCCTGGATCACCGGGGCGGAATGGATGACGCCGTCCAGGACGATCGCCAGCCGTTTTTTGACATTTTCCCCGGTGATGCGGTCGAAGTCCTTCGCCCCCTGGGCGTTGAATTTGAGGGATACGTGGGGTTCCCCGAAGCGGTCGCCGATCTGGACCTTCGCGCTCTCCAGCGCCTCTCCGGTCATCAGCGTTCGGTTTTTGAGAAGAAGCGGAATCTCGGACCGCCTCCCGGAAGTTCGATCCATCCGAGATTCATTGACGACGACGCTTCCCTCGGGGACGTTCCCCTTGAGTGCCTCGTCGAGGCTGTGTTCTTCATCGACGAGTTTGAATTCCAAAAGGGCCGTCCGGCCGATCAGATTTTTGGCCCGCGTCGTATCCTTGACGCCGGGGAGCTGGACGATGATCCGGTCCACCCCCTGCGGGATGATCTCCGGTTCGGAGATGCCGAACTGATCCACCCGGTTCCGGATCGTCTCCAGGCTCTGTTCCACCGCCATCTTCTTGATTTCTGCGGCGCGTTTGTCCTTGATCTTCAGGGAGGCCATCCCCCTTCCGTCCACCGCCTGCGAGGAGGCGACCTCCAGATCCGGATACTGGTTCGCGAGGATCTTGTCGAAGGCCTCCCGCGAGGCTGTATCAGGAAACTCGAAGGTCACATTCTTCTCCTTGGTCCGTTCTTGGAGCTTGAAACGGACCCGGTTTTCCATCAAATTCTCCTTCAGGTCATTTGCGGTCCTCTCCAGTGTGCTTTCCACCGCCTTGGCGGTCTCCACCTCCAGGACCAGATGCATCCCCCCCTGAAGATCGAGTCCGAGGTGGATTCGGTCCGTCGGGAGGTATTTCTTCCAGGTTTCGGGAAGATCGGAGGTCAGGGAAGGCGCCAGATAGACAAGCGCGGCCAGGCAGAGGAGGATGGTAATGGCCGTCCTGATTTTGATGCTTTTAAACATGGTTTACCCCTTTCAAACTTGACGCTTCAGCGCATGCAGTTCGTAAGACTCATTCCTTAGGACGCCTTCTGCAGGACGGCGCCGATGAAATTCCGGGCGACCTTGATCTTGACCTTGTCGGCGATCTCAATCGTCACGACCGTGTCCGTCAGCGCCACGACCTTCCCCTGGATCCCGCCGGAGGTCATCACCAGATCCCCGTGGGCCAGGTTTGCTATCATATTCTTGATATCCTTCTGTTTCTTCTGCTGCGGACGGATCAGAAGAAAGTAAAAGATGCCGAAAAGGACCGCCATCATGATGATGAAACTGAAATCACCGCCAGCGGCGCCTCCGCCGCCGCCTCCCGGAACACCCAATGCGTATGCTGAATTCATCAACGTAAAACCCTCCCTTATCTATGTTTAAAATCTTTTTGTTTCATTTCCCCCGGTCTTAAGTTTCGGGGCAACCGTCGGCATGGATGGCCGTCCGCTCCCGGATAAAACGGTCCCGGAACTCCGGATACCGGCCCTCCCGGATCGCCTCCCGGATCCGCTCCATCAGATGCAGATAATACCGGAGGTTGTGAATCGTGTTCAGCACCATCGCCAGGATCTCCCCGGCCACAAAAAGGTGCCGCAGGTAGGCCCGCGAGTAATTTTGACAGGTATAACAATCACATTCGCTGTCAAGGGGCGAGGCATCCTCCCGGTAACGGGCGTTTTTTATAACAACCTTTTCTCCGTTTGTAAACAACAATCCGTTGCGGGCGCATCGGGTCGGCATCACGCAGTCAAACATGTCGATTCCGTGGAAGACCCCCTCGACGAGATCCTCGGGGGTTCCGACGCCCATCAGGTAGCGCGGGCGGTCTTCCGGGAGGAGCGGGGCGGTCGCAGCCAGGTTTTCCAGCATCAATACCTTGGGTTCCCCGACGCTGAGCCCTCCGATCGCGTAACCGTCAAAACCGATTGCCGTCATCTCCTCCGCGCCCCGCCGGCGGAGATCGGGATAGACGCCGCCCTGGATGATCCCGAAGAGGGACTGCGCCCGATTCTTCCGGCTCTGCTTGCAGCGGTCCGCCCAGCGGGCGGTTCTGGCGAGCGCCCGTTCGACCTCTCCCCGGGTGGCGGGATAGGCGATGCACTCGTCGAGGCACATCATGATGTCGCTGCCGAGCGCCTCCTGGATCTCCACGGCCTTCTCCGGGCTGAGGAAATGGCTCGAACCGTCGATATGGGACTGAAACGTCGCCCCCTCTTCCGCCATCCTCCGCAGCGCACCCAAGCTGTAGATCTGGAACCCGCCGCTGTCGGTCAGAATGGGGCCGGGCCAGTTCATGAACCGGTGCAGCCCTCCCAAATCGGCGATCAGGCGGTGTCCCGGCCGCAGATAGAGATGGTACGCGTTGCCGAGGATGATCTCCGCCCCGAGGCCGCGGACCTGCTCCGGCGTTAGCGCTTTCACGGCGCCCTGGGTGCCGACCGGCATGAAGGCCGGCGTCCGGACATCGCCGTGCGGCGTCCCGATCTTCCCGAGTCTGGCCCCGCAGCCGGGGTCTTTTGCGATCCTCGTAAATTCCATGCCTGTTTTCCTACAGGATCAGCATGCAATCCCCGTAACTGTAAAAACGGAACCGGTTCTCGATGGCAATCCGGTAGGCCTCCTGCATCCGTTCCGTGCCGGCAAAGGCGCACACCAGCAGAAACAGGGACGATTTCGGCAGGTGGAAGTTCGTCAGCAGCGCATCGACCCGCCGGAAACGGCTGCCGGGATAGATGTAAAGGCGCGTCGAGCCGGAAACCGGCCGGATCTTTCCCTCATCGTCGGCGACCGATTCGAGGACGCGGGTCGAGGTCGTCCCCACGGCGATGACCCGTTTCGCCCCGTTGATCAATTGGGCCGTCCCCCCGTCGATGGTGAAATGCTCCTCTTCCATGACGTGGTCCTCCACGTTCTCCGCCGCGATCGGGAGGAAGGTGCCGTAACCGACATGGAGCGTGACGGGGGCGATCCCCACCGCCCGGCCTCTCAAGAGTTCGAGCACCTCTTGCGTAAAATGGAGTCCCGCGGTCGGCGCAGCGACGGAACCTTTCACGCGTGCATAGACGGTCTGGTACCGCTCCAGATCCTGAAGCGACCGCGCCCGGTCCCTCTTCCTTTTGATGTAGGGCGGCAGCGGCGCCCTCCCGAACCGGGCGAGAAAATCATCGAACGGGATCTCCGTCCGGAATTCCAGCAGCCACCGCTTCTCCGACAGCCGCCGGACGATCGTCGCCCGGCAGCCGGCGGCAAACGTGACCGTCGTCCCGACCACGACCCGTTTGGCCGGACGGAGCAGAACCTCCCAGGTCTCCCCGGGAGGGTCTCCCGGTTGTCGCGTCAGCAGGAGGATCTCGATCAGGCCGCCCGTCTCCTTCCGGCCGATCAGCCGCGCCGGAAAGACGCGGGAGTCGTTGACGACAAAAACATCCCCTTCGCCGAAGTACCCCGGAAGATCCCGGAATGTCCGGATCTCGATCTCCCCCGTCTTGCGGTGCACCACCATCATCCGGGACCGATCGCGGACCGCCGCCGGTTCCTGGGCGATCAGCACGTCCGGCAGGTCGTATGCGAATTCTTCCAGCCTCATCATGAAGACAAAACCCCATACCGCGAAATCTGCGGCACATAATCAGAATCGGGATGGAAAGTCAACCATTCTTGCAATATGTTACACAAGAGAGTAAAAGATCCTCACGTACAACCAGTATCCACTCATGCAACGGGAGACCATTCATGAAAACACTCGCTGATCTGTGCAAGCCCAGGGCGTCGGTTTTCGACAAGGCCCGCTTAGACACGGTTTACAACCTGGATGACCTGTCGTCGATTCACCCCGATGAGTTTCTATCCGAGAACTACGTCACCGAAGGCATGCGCATCCTCCTGACGGAGGCCTTCAACCGGCTGGAAGGCAAAACCGCCAGCGCCTCCGGCACGTTTCTGCTCAGCCAGTCGATGGGCGGCGGGAAGACGCACAATCTCATCGCCCTGGGACTCCTGGCGAAATACCCGAAATACCGCAAGCAGGTCATGGCCGATTTCTTCAAGCCAGGCGATCTGGGCGCGGTGACGGTCGTCGCCTTCAGTGGCCGGAAGACCAGCACGCCCTTCGGGATCTGGGGAGAGATCGCCGAGCAGCTCAACCGGAAAGCCGTCTTCAACGAATTTTACAGTCCCCTGAAACCGCCCGATCCCAACAAGTGGATGGAACTCCTCCAGGGGGAACCGGCGCTCATTCTCCTGGATGAATTGCCTCCCTATTTCGAAGCCGCCCGGGCGGTGGCCGTGGGCGACACGTACCTGGACCGCTTGACGGAAATTGCCCTTGCCAATCTGCTCGTGGCCGTCAACAGCAACAAACTCCCGAGGGCCTGCGTGGTCATCACCGACCTGTCCGGCACCGCCTATGCCGGCGGGAGCGCATCCATCACCCAGGCCTTGCAGTCCCTGAACGATCTGGAGCAGGAGGTGAACCGAAACGTCATCCGGATCGATCCGGTGAAGATCAACACCAACGAGATTTATCACATCCTGCGGACCCGGATCTTCGAAAAGACGCCCCCCATCGCCGACATCGAGGAAGTGGCCGATGCCTATGGCGTCGCCGTGGACAACGCCAAGAAGATGGGCCTTTCGGAGGTCTCCCCCGACCAGCTCAAGACGGATATCCGGAACGCCTACCCATTCCACCCGGCGATCCGCGATCTTTACGCCCGTTTTAAGGAGAATCGCGGCTTTCAGCAGACCCGCGCCCTGATCCGGATCATGCGACTCATCGTTTCCCATCTGTGGAGTTCGGGTGCGGCGGCGAAACACGGATTGATCGGCCCCCACGAATTCGACCTTCAGGACGCCTCCATGCTCGGCGAGATCCGGCAGATCAACGCCGGATTGGAGGTGGCCGTTGCGCGCGACATCGCCGCGGAAGGCGGAAGCGCCCTGGCCCAGCAGATCGACGGCATTGCCTCGACGGACGCCCAGGATATCGCCAAGCTGATCTTTCTTTCCTCCCTCTCCACCGCCACGAACCCCGTCCTGGGGCTCAGCCGTTCCGAAATTCTCGGCGATCTCGCCGCCCCGGAGAGGGATGTCGTGAAGCTGCGCGGCGTTTTTGACCGACTCCAGTCCGACGCCTGGTATCTCCATGTCTCCCGGGACGGAAAACTCTTCTTCAAGAATGTCGAAAACCTGAAAGCCAAGGTGGCCACCTACGCCAGAAACAAACTCCGGGAGCAGCGGGAAAAGGAACTGCGCGACCGCCTGGGCGACATGTTCAAGGTCACGACGCGGGCGGCCTACCAGAAGATCCAGGCCCTGCCGGCCCTCGACCAGGTCCAGCTCCAGCCCGATGCGGTGACCCTGATCGTCTTTCGTCCGGCGGAGGATTCCTTCCGGGCCATCGAAGAATTTTATAAGAATCAACCCTACAAAAACCGGGTTTGCTTCCTGACCGGCGCGGCGAAGGCCTACGACACGGTTCTGGAGCGGGCCGCCGAACTCAGCGCCGTCCGCACGATCATCGGCGAGATGGATCAGGAGGGCGTCCGGGAAAGCGACCCCCAGTACATCGAAGCGACGGAGATCCAGACCAAGCTGGAAGGCCGGTTCTACCAGGCCTGCCGCGAGACCTTTACGATTCTATATTACCCGGCGAAGAACGGCCTCGTGTCGGTGGATCTGGATCCCAAATACGTGGCCAACGAATACAAGGGGGAGGATCAGGTCCTGGCCGCCCTCAAGGAATGCTACAAATACACGACCGAGATCGCCGCCGACGGCAATTTCCGGAATCGCGTGGAAAGCAAGCTCTGGCTGGAAAGCGCCAAAGAGGTCGCCTGGAGCGCGATCCGGCAGCGGGCCGCCTCCGACCCCTCCTGGGTCTGGCATCATCCCGACGCCCTTGACAATTTGAAGGATGAACTGGTCAAACGGGATATCTGGCGGGAGATGATGGGGTATATCACGCGGGGTCCCTTTGAAAAACCGGCCACCTCCGTCCAGATCCAGGTCTTGAGCCGCGACAATGAAACCGGCCAGGCGACCCTGCGCATCCGGCCCCAGAACGGCGATACGGTTTACATCGAAACGAGGGGAGCGGCGACCGTCTCCTCCAAGAAGCTGGAAGAATACGACCTCAAGACCAAGGCCCTCAAGCTCTCCTTCCTCTGCGTCGATTCCAAGGGCGCGCACGCCACCGGGGAGCCGTTATCCTGGGCCAACTCCATCTTCATCAAGCACCGCTTCTACCAGGAGGGAACGAAACGCAAATGCGAACTAAAGGCCCTGCCCGACGGGAAGATCCGCTTTACCACCGACGGCTCCGGCGTAGAGACCAGCGGCATCCCCTATGCCAAGCCCTTTGATATCCCAGTGGATTGCCGGGTGATCCTCGCCGTTGCCGAAGGAGAAGGCGTCAGATCCCAGGCGGTCAACATTCCCGCACCGCAGGGAAAGGTCGATCCCGTGGCAACCATTGACCGCGCCCGGGCCGCTGTCTGGAAGCGCGGTTTCAAGAAGGATTCGACGGGAGAAACCTACCAGTTTCTGGAGGCCGCCAAGAAACACGGCGCGGAGCTGGGAGGCGCCCGCCTGACCATCGCCAAGGATGCCCGCTGGATCGAGCTGAACACCCCGGACGATGCCTTCCACGCGATCGGGCGCTTCGAACATGGCGCCGACCTCCTCAAGGAATTCATCCCGGAAGGGGTCCTCAGCATCGATATCTCCAGCCTGAAATTTGATTCGGGACAGCAGCTCCTCGATATGGTCGCCGATCTGAAGACGGAGCTCAAAGAAGGGGAAGTGCGCCAGTGATTGACGGCTTCGCAAAAAGTTCATATGCTGCGTTCCGCTTCATCCTTCGTTATTGCGGCGTACGGAAAAGTACGCCTCATTCCTCATGATTCGTGCGCCTTGCCTCTGAATCTTTTTACGAAGCCGTCGTGTTTTATTGAGCTTATAAGAATTTCTGGAAAGGGTAGCTGCCAATGATGGTCCGCAGAAAACGCCAGTTTATCGGCTTCGGTTTCGACCCGGGAGAATCCGCGCACCATTTTGTGGTCGTCATCCCGGAAAAGGAAGATGATCCCGTGACCATCGAGGAGCGCTTCGAATGGAATGATGAGCTTGAGGCTATCGCCGATGCCGCCCGGCCGTCCCTCGTCAAGGTCCGCCTGGACCGTTACCG
>MNZQ01000073.1:5695-9238 GCA_001873745.1 Syntrophaceae bacterium CG2_30_58_14 | reverse complement strand
GCCTCGCAGGTTACGGGGATCGAAGGGTTCGAGCTCTGCTATCCCGCGGATTTTGAGAATCCCGCCGAACTGAAAGAACTGCTTGAGCGATATCACTTCGGCGTCGCGGCGGTCAATTATCGTTCCCGCCGCACCGGACAATGGCTGCGGGGTTCCTTTACCTCCGCACGGGCCTCGGAAAGGCGGGAAGTGGTCGATGATTTGAAGCGGGCCATGGATTATGCCGCGGAACTGGGGTGCAACCGGATCACGACCTGTCCGTTGAACGACGGTAGCGATTACCTCTTTGAAATGGACTATATCCAGGCCCATGAGGGTGCGGCGGAGACGTTATCCGCGGCCTGCGCCCATAACCGTCAGGTCCGGATCGGCATCGAATACAAGGAAAGCGATCCGCGGGCGCGCTGCTTCTTCGGGACGGCCGGCGAGACGGCGAGCTTCTGCCAGTTGACCGGCGCCGACAACCTCGGAGTGACGCTCGACATCGGCCATGCGATCTATGGGGGGGAGAGAGCGGCGCAGGTCGCCGTGGCCCTCTTCCGGGCCAAGAGGCTTTTCTATGTCCACCTAAACGACAACGACGCCCGGTGGGACTGGGACATGCTGCCCGGCGCCTACCACCTGTGGGATTTTGTCGAATTTTTTTACTACCTCCGTCTGCTGGGTTATGATAACGACTGGTATGCCTTCGACGTGTTCGCCAAGGAAATCGATCTGAAAGAAAATTTCGACGCCGCTGTCATGCTTACCCGGAAAATGGAGCAATTGACCGACAGGATCGACAGGGACCGGATGGCGAAACTCCTCGAAGAGAGGAATCCGTCCAAAACCGTGCCCTATCTCTATTCGTTGCTATAGCCCGTCATACAACATCAGGAGGAGAAAGAAACGTTTATGAAAACATGGAAATTTGCCGTCAACAGCGCCTTTTTGGGGAAAAAACGGGACCGGTTTACCGAATACCAGCCCGACCGCACGGTGGAGGAAAAATTCCGGATGGCCGCATCCATCCCGGGGATCTCCGGAATTGAATTGAAGTATCCCTTCGATCTGAGGGACGTTCCCCTGGCCAAGCGTCTTCTGGAAGAAAGCGGCCTCGAATGCCCGGCCGTCAATGTCGACATCAAGGATGCGACCTATTTCCGGCACGGGGCCCTCTCCGCGCGGACGCCGGATGCCAGACGGCGGGCGGTATCTCTGCTGACGGAGGGGATGGACATCGCCGCCGAACTCGGCGCCGGAATAGTGACCACCTGCCCGCTGGCCGACGGGTATGACTACCCCTTTCAGCTCGATTACACAACCGCCTGGGGCCACTTCATCGAAAGCCTGAGACTGGCGGCCTCCCATCGACCAGACATCCGCATCGCCATCGAATCCCAGCCGCACGAACCCCACGCCAAAATCCTCCTCGCGAACGTAGGCATGGTGCTGTACGCCTGCGCCGAGGCGGGCATGCCGAACCTGGGTGCGAACCTCGACATCGGCCATAGTTTCGCCGCCGGCGAATCACCGGCGGAATCGGCATCGCTGCTGGCGGCCAAAAACCGTCTGTTCTATATCCATGTGAACGACAATCCCGGCGATGGGGGAGACTGGGACATGATTTCCGGCTCCGTTCATTTCTGGTCCTGGCTGGAACTCCTCTATACCCTCGACAGGATCGGTTATGACGGGTGGCTGGGCGGTGAGGTGGCGCCCAAACATATCGGGCCGGATGCGGCGTATGCCATCAACACCCGGATGGTTCAGCGGATGCGCCTTCTGCTGGAACGGATGGGAACGGAAAAGATCGCCGCTCTGGTCCGTCAGGAAGGGATCATCGACCAGACTTTTGAATACCTGAGCCGTTGTCTGATGCAGGACCCTGTGGAACCTTTGCTCCGGCGGGAAACAGAAACCATAACCTCTGGGAAAAAGTCATGAAAGAGATCAAGCCTCTTATCGGGATCAGTGTGGGCGATCCAGCGGGGATCGGACCGGAGATTACGGCGAAGGCCCTGGCCATGCCGGAGATCTATGAGATGTGCAGACCCCTGGTCGTCGCGGAATCGCGGATGATGCGGGAGGCCGTCCGGTTTTCCGGGCTGGATTTGGAGGCCCGCCCTGTGGCTGCCCCCCGGGAGGGGCTCTTCCGGTGCGGCGTCATGGATGTTCTGGATCTGAAGAATATCGAACCGGCCGCCATCCGGCATAAGGTCGCCGCCGCCGAAACGGGCCGCGCCTCCTTTGAATATGTGAAGAAGGTGATCGACCTGGCCCTGGCCGGCGAAGTCGACGCCACTGTGACCGGGCCGATCAGCAAGGAGGCCATCAACCTGGCCGGTTTCCATTATTCCGGACATACGGAGATCTACGCCGATTTCACCCATACGAAGGACTATGCCATGCTGCTGGTCCACGACCGATTCCGGGTGATCCATGTCTCTACCCATGTGTCGATGCGCGAGGCCTGCGACCGTGTGAAGAAGGAGCGCGTCATCCGGGTCATCCGGCTGGGATACGACGCCGTGCGGAAGTTAGGGGTCGAAAACCCGCGGATCGCCGTGGCGGGACTAAACGCCCACGCGGGGGAGGCCGGCCTCATGGGACGCGAGGAGATCGAGGAGATTGAACCGGCCATCCGGCAGGTCCGGGCGGAGGGGCTCAACGTGGACGGGCCCATCCCCCCCGACACGGTCTTTTCCAAGATGCAGGGGGGTCAGTACGATCTGGTGGTGGTGATGTACCACGACCAGGGACATATCCCCACCAAGATCATCGGCTTTCAGTACGACGCCAAGACCAACACCTGGGGAAGCGTCTCCGGCGTCAACATCACCTGCGGCCTTCCCATCATCCGGGTTTCCGTGGACCACGGGACGGCCTTCGGCAAGGCCGGCGAGGGCCGGGCCAACCCGGAGAGCATGATGGATGCGATCCGGATTGCAGTCCGGCTCGCTTCGCCCGGTTCATTCTCCTCCGTCACATAATCCCCTCACCCTCCCGTCTCCCCCTTGAAGGGGGAGAACCCCAGTATTTTTCCTCCTCTTCAGAGGGAGGGTCAGGGTGAGGATGGGATCAGAAATTTCTCCGTCGGAGTCGAAACGCCCAAAAATGCCTTGACAAAGGATTCCGGCATAGTGTAGCGGGTTCCCCGGTTTGGATCGTGGATGGACATTCCGGGAAGCCGTGGCGGGATCAATGCTGGGCGAAGTAAGGAGGGCATCTGTTATGAAAAAACCGGTGAGAGTGGGAATTGTAGGGGCCGGTTTTTCGGCCTCTTTCCACCTTCGTTCCTATCGTCAGGTGAAAGAAATCCCCGTGGAAATTGCCGCAATAGCCGGCAAGACCAGGGAGCATGCCGAGCAATTGGCCGGCCGCTGCGGCATCCCCAAGGTATATGGCGACTATCGCTTCCTTCTCGATGATCCTTCCATTGATGTCGTCGATCTCTGCGTTCCCAACGCCCTTCACCTCCCCATGGTTCTGGAAATCGTCAAGGCGGGCAAGCACGTCATTTGCGAGAAGCCCCTCACGGGTTATTTCGGCCAGGGCGAGCCG
>MNZQ01000073.1:0-5632 GCA_001873745.1 Syntrophaceae bacterium CG2_30_58_14 | reverse complement strand
GAGGTCACACGCGTCATCGCGGAACACCCCGTCAAGTTCTGCTATGCAGAGAACTGGATCTATGCGCCGGCTGTCCGCAAAGCCCTTGAGATCATCGAACGGTGTGTGGACACGGGCGCCATCCTCGAGGTCCGCGGAGAAGAATCACACAGCGGGTCGCATTCGGAGTATTCAAAATCGTGGCGATACGCGGGCGGAGGCGCCCTCGCACGGCTTGCCGCCCATCCCATTGGAGCAGGGCTGTTCCTGAAGCGCTTCGAAGGCCTGAAAAAGACGGGCCGGCCGATCCTTCCCGTTGAGGTGTTCGCTGATGGGGTCGATCTCACAAAGACCCCCGCATTTCACACTGTCAAAAATTCACCTCTTGTCACGGGATGGGAGGATGTGGAGACTTGGTCTCAGGTAACCGTCACCTTTTCGGATGGGACCCGGGGGATCTTTTACGGCGCGGATAATCTGCTCGGCGGGATGGAATCGACGATGGACATCCGTCTTTCCAATGCCCGGCTGAAGCTCGATATCTGTCCGGTTCGAATCTGTCAGTTCTTCACGGTTGATCCGGCTCCGGTGGGGGATGTTTACTTTAATGAAAAGCAGGAGACCAAGGCGGGCCTATCCTTCCCAAGCCCGGATGAAGAGTGGATGCTGGGTTACCCCCATGAAATTCAGGACTTCATGGAGGCCATCGCACTCGACCGGGCTCCCCTGAGCGGCCTTGAGCTGGCCAAGCAGGTGGTGGAAGTGGTCTATGCAGGATATGTTTCCATGGAAGAAAGGCGTAAAATCGTTCTGTCCCTAACCTAAGTAGGTTGCGAGGAGAAAAACCGTGGAAGAGGACCTTTTTCAATTACCGGTTAAAATCGGCGATGTGACGCTCCGAAACCCCTTTATCGTCGGCTCGGGGCCGACGGTCAAGAGCATCGAACAACTGGAGCAGATCGAGAAGTGTGGATGGGGAGCGGCCTCCACAAAGCAAACGTTCAATCCTCGGCCTTACATCAATTATGATCCCCGTTACCGGTGGTTTAAGAAGGAAAAACTCCATATCTTCACGGCCGAGCGCCGATTGGATATGGAAAGCGGCCTGCGGCTGATCGAGGCGGCACGAAAGAGATGCCGGGAATTGGTGATCATCGCCAACTTTTCCGACAACAGCGTCAACATGGAGGGGTGGGAAGAGGGGGCGCGGCGATTCGAGGCGGCGGGCGCCCAGATCCTGGAGCTCAACTTCTGCTGCCCCAACATGTCCTTCAACGTTGATGTTTCCGACAAAGGCGTTAATGCCCCCCGCCCCTCTTCGGGAGCGAGCATGGGGCAGGACGAGAATGCCGTAGCCCACGTTGTCCAGAGTCTTCGCAAAGCGATCCGAATCCCGATCATTGCCAAGCTCACCCCCGAAGGGGGCAGGATCGCAGAGGTTTCCAAGGCCGCCCTCGAAGCCGGCGCAAGCGCCGTCAGCGGTGTTGCAAACCGGCTGGGAATCCCGCCCGTCGATATCTGGAATTATCGGAAGCCCATCTACAACCTCCAGGGTGAAAACACCGTGGGCTGCATGTCGGGGCCCTGGATCAAACCCCTTTCGATGAGGGATGTCTTCGAAATTCGAAAGCTGGTGGGGCCGGGCCCGCACATCAACGGCACCGGCGGCATCTCTTCCATGGAAGACGCCGTGCAGATGATGATGTGCGGCGCCGACTCCATCGGCGTCTGCACGGAGACCATGCTGCGGGGATTCGGTTTCCTGGAAAAATGGATGAAGTCCCTGAAGGCATACATGAAGGAGATGGGTTTCAGCACGGCCAGGGAGATGCGGGACCTCCTTATTTCCGAGATCAAGTCCGCTGCCGACCTGACGCTCTGGTCCGGTTATGCCCAGGTGGATAAAGAGAAATGTTCGGGCTGCGGGTTGTGCGTCGAAATCGGCCACTGCAATGCCATTGTCATGACTGATGTCGTGGCCTCCATCGATCCTAAACTCTGCAAGGGCTGCTCCACGTGCATCGACATCTGTCCCAAACAATCCATCCGAATGGTCGAAGAAGACGTGGCAAAGAGATAGGGAGTTTGGGACATTTGACAGGGGTCACTGGGGCCCATGGGCTCTCAGGTGACAATAAGGCTGTTTTTTTTAAACAAACGGAGGTGAAAATGAAAAGGGAAAAATTTTGGATGATCTTGGGAAGCTTCGGATTGGCGATCATACTGACCGTATCCCTGCTGGGAGCTTCCGCCGAAGCACAGGCCCAGAAATCCGGGCAGAAGCTGACCTGGGTATTTGCCACCAATCCCGGACCCGCAGCCAACACCTGGTCATTCTACCCCTATCCGCGCTTTCAAAAGCTCCTGGAGAAAAACTCCGGAGGACGGCTCGTCCTGGACACCAAAATGTCATTGTTTCCGGTGAATGAAGTGGTTCATGCGGTCATCGCCGGACGGGCGGACGTCGGTTGGGAGAGAATTCCCTGGGTGGCAGGCACTTTTCCCCAATGGGATTTCGCCCTCCCTTTCCTCTGGGACAATGTCTTCGAATATGAGGCTTTCCTGAATGACCCCAGGATGGTGGAAATCGAGCGTAAAGCCTATGCAGAAAAAGGTTTGGTAAAGCTCGCCGATATCCCTTCCGAGGCCCTGGATGGGATTTGGGGGAAAAAAGCGATTGCCACGGTGGAGGATTTCAAGGGGATGAAAATCCGGACATCCGGGTTGATTACCACGCTTGCCATGAAGCTCCTGGGCGCCTCCCCCTTGACCATTCCCAACGCGGAAATCATGGAGGCCCTGCAGAGGGGAACGGTGGATGCGATTCAGACCTCCCGTGGCTGGGGTCTGGGCTTCGGACTCCCGGATGTCTGCACCAATGTGAGCTTCTGGAGATTCCAATCGGTTTTCGGCGGGATGCTGGTGGTGAACAAGGCCAAATTTGATAAGTTGCCGGCTGATCTGAAAAAAATCGTTCTGGCCACGGGCAGAGAGATGCAAGGGCAAACCATGTTTGGCGCCAAGATCGAAGAATATGAAGCGGAAGTCGGCCTGAAGGTCAGTCGGATGAAAGTCACCCAGCCGGTTCAGGACGAAATCAACAAGGCAAGGGGAATCGTTCGCCCTGCCATCGACAAGTGGCTTGAGCTTGCGGGTCCGAATGGCAAGCAGATCATGAGTATCGCTGCCGAATATGCAGGCGGCGCCAAGATCATGCTCAAGAAATAACTTTTCCCGGAGCCGGTTAAAACTATGAAGCGAATCGGTATCATCATCGATAAGATCGCTTATCTGGGCGGCTGGTTTACAGGGTGGCTGGTGCCGCTCATGATGATGCTCGTCGTCGTGGACGTATTCATGCGGTATGTGATGAATCGGCCCCTTATGGTGTCCGATGAGTTCAGCGCGTACATGCTCGTTGCTCTCTCCTTCCTCGGCCTCGCCTATACGTGGAGAGAAAAAGGGCATGTGCGCGTTGAAATTCTTGTTAGCCGGCTCCCACCTCGCATCTATGGCTGGGTAAGACTGCTGGGTCTGATTCTGACATTGATCTTCATGATCGAAATGGACTTGGCCGCTTACAAAATGATCGCCTATGCCCTGCAAATGAATCTGCGATCGTCCACATGGCTGATGTTCCCGTTGTTCTGGCCCCAATTACCCGTATTTATCGGGTTTGTCATGCTGACCCTGTTGCTGATCGTCGATATTGCCCGGGCCGCCGTCAAGATCCGGGCCGGTGAAAGAGTGGAGGAATAACTCGGTGAGCCTGGCATTGATGTCCCTCGTCATTATCGGCGGGCTGGTTCTGCTTTTGGCGTTGGGAATTGAAATCGCCCCGGCAATGGGGATCGTTGCCGGACTCGGCTTGGTTCTTTTCGTTCATCAGCCCCTGGATTATTTTGCCCGGGCCGCTTTTGAGATCATGAACTCCTTCACTTTTACCGCCATCCCCCTCTTTGTCTTCATGGGGACCATTTATGCCAATACGGGGATTGTCAGCGGGCTCTTTCGCGGGGCAGAAAAAATATTCGGAAGCCTTCCCGGAAGCCTGTGTTCGGCCATGATCGTTGCCAACGCAATTTTCGGGGCCATCTCCGGCTCCAGCCTGGCGGCGACGGCCACCTTCGGCCGGATCTGTTTCCCGGAGATGGAAAAAGCGGGATATGATACCAAGCTGTCCCTCGGCGCCATCGCCATTTCCGGTACCTTGAGCGTTCTTATCCCTCCCAGCCTGATCATGATCGTCTATGGAGGCTGGATGGATGTCTCCGTGGCCCGGCTCTTTGCCGGGGGCGTGATCCCCGGGATCATCCTGACTTTTTTCTTCGTGACCACCGTCACCATCATGGTCTTGCGCAATCCCCGGCTGGCGCCCCAAGCCTCGATCCGGAAATTCACTGCGAGGGAAAAACTGACGGCCCTATGGGATTTATTCCCTTTCCTGGTCGTGATTACGCTGGTTTTAGGCACCATCTTCACCGGGATCATGACCCCTACGGAATCGGCATCCCTCGGCGCTTTCCTGAGCATCATTCTCGCCCTGCTTTTCCGGAAAATGACATACAAGGCGCTCAAAGAGAGCATGCTTTCGGCGGTAAACATCAGCGCGATGATCGCCTTTGTGCTGTTTACGGCGAGGATGCTGGGGCAGGTTTTTCAGTACATCGGTCTTACCGAAGCGACCTCGGCATTCATGCTGAATATGGGTCTGGGCAAATATACCACATTGGCGATTATCTGCGTCCTGTATCTCATCCTGGGATGCTTCTTCGATTCCTTGTCCATGCTGGTTTTAACCCTTCCCTTTGTTGCCCCCATCGTTAAGAATTTGGGATTCGACTTCATCTGGTTCGGCGTTCTTTACGTCGTGCTCGCAGAAGTTGGCCTGGTCACCCCGCCCTTTGGTCTTAATCTTTTTGTTCTCAAAGGGGTCGTGCCGAAATATGAGATTACCTATATTTTTGCAGGCACCTTGCCCTTCTTGATTCCTACGGGTATTCTGCTGGTATTGATGGTCCTTTTCCCCGAGATCGTTCTCTGGCTCCCCAGAATCCTGTACTCGAGATGATATAGGTCTTCAGGATAGTTTCTGAGCCGAATCCTCATCTAGATAGATCTTTACCCGGGAATGCGTTCGCAGCGCCGATGACGGACAGGCCGAAGAGATGGGACCCTCCCACATCCTTCTTATCGCCGCCGCTTTCTGCGGTCCGGGGACGATGGCATAAATCTCCCGGGCGGAAAGGATCGCCGGAATGGTCATCGTAAACGCCTTGCGGGGGACTGCGTTGAGCGACGCATAGCGAGCCGCGGGGTTGGGATGGTCTTTATAATCCTGGTATTGCTGTCTGGCCGAGCGGTCATCTATGCGAACGATCCGGATCATCCGGGGATCGTGCAGATCGGAGCCCGGCTCGCAGAAGGCGATGTGCCCATTCTCTCCGATCCCGATACAGGAGATCTGTATCCCCCCGCTTTGCTTGATGAGCCGGGTATATTCCCGGGTAATTTCCGTGGGGGTCCCTTCTTGAGCTTTTAAAAAATGGACCTTCGGTTGCACACGGTTAAAAAGATGCTCCTGCAGGTAAACCTCGAAATTATTCGGATGAAATGGGGTATCTCCTTGACTCAAGCGCCCCCAAGATGTAGT
>MNZQ01000046.1 GCA_001873745.1 Syntrophaceae bacterium CG2_30_58_14 | reverse complement strand
GATCTCGCCGGCCAAGTGAAGAAGAGTCTGCCGAAGCTGACTGAATTTTTCTCGCTCTGCTTTCTTCTGTATGCCCATAATTAAACAACATACAGATTTTGGAATAAAAGTCAACAAAAAAATGAACCCCCTCAAAAAATATTTTTAATGCAGAGGAGCAATGATCTCTTGATTGCTGGAATCAAGACCTACGGCGGGCTTACGAGCTATCTGGGAAATCCGGATGGTGGGAGATCGCTACTGTCTGAATTGCAGAGACATGTATAGCAGAGCAATTGCTTGTTTGCAAGAAAAAAATGAATGACTTTGCCTGCAGGACGGATTTTCTGCTGGGGCTTGTCATTCATTCACTTTCCTTTTGAGGTTATGCGATTTTTGCTTGGAATAAAAGAGCGAAAATAGATATAAATCACTTTGTGGATATCACTGTGTCATGAATATCGAGATAAAGGAGATAGGGCGGCCGTGAACATCGATCATACCCTTCACGAGGCAGAAAAACTTCCGAATAGATCCTGCGCTCTGTTCTGGGACGAATCGCTCCTCTGGGGACTGATGGCCTGGCGGGCGCTCAAGGAGGCGGGACTGCCTTTCGACCTTCTCCGGTCGGAGGATATACGGGCAGGGGGGCTCTCCCATTACCGGATGATCTTTGTTCCGGGCGGATGGGCGTCGAACAAGATCAACGCCCTTGGAGATCAGGGGATGGAGGAGATCCGGCGTTTTGTAGCGGGAGGAGGCAATTACTTGGGGATCTGCGGTGGTGCAGGAATGGCCACGGAAAACGGGCTTGGTCTCCTGCCGATCAAAAGGAAGCCCCCGAGAGACAGGGTCCCCAGCTTCAGCGGCCCTATCCGTTTCTCCTGCGCCGGGCACGCGATGTGGCAAGAGATCGATACCCCCGTATTCTTCGTCTGGTGGCCTTCCCAGTTTCAGGTCGAGGATCAGAATATTAAGGTACTTGCGAGCTATGAAGAGGCGCAAGCCGACGCTTTCAGCGCGGATATCAATGTCGTGGACGGAGAGATCATCGGCTGGTCCAAGTTGGAGCAGCGCTATGGTATTCTTTTGGACCCGTCGCGTTTGCGCGGTGAGCCCGGGGTTCTGGAGGGACGGTTCGGCCGCGGGAAGGTGATCCTGTCACTGGTCCATTTCGATACGCCCGGAGACCGGAACGGCGCCGCCGTTCTGCGAAATCTCTGGAGCCATTTGGCTTCATGCCGTCCTTCTGATCCTCCGATGGAAGCGGAGTGTGAGCAGGGACGGTCCTTTAAGGGTGTTCCGAAGAACATTCTTGACTCGGTCGAAGAAATCCACGCGGCCATCACCGAGCTGATCGCTACAGGTGCGAGAAACTTCCTGTGGTATTGGCGGAATCCCCTGCTTCTCCAATGGCGACGGGGCGTCCGGGGTCTGGAGTACTCCACGCTGGCTGCAATGGTCGGGGAGATTAAAAGAATTCTCAACAACCCCAGCGCTTCCGGTCCTGACGGCTGGCCGGCGCTTCCGGAAGCGATCGATCCATCGCGCTGGGAAGAGGACCTGAAGGAGATCTGGGGGCAACTCATCCCCTTTTGCGAAAAGGCAAAGCGCCTTCTGATCAAGGAGCGATTGTACATGATGAACGCTTCTCTTTCCCCCGTGGAGTGCGCAGATGTGGAGATCAGTCGTCTGAGGCATGAGCTCTTCGCATCGGCGATGAGTCATGGGGGACATTTCAAGCGCCTCATCGAACCCATGGACCGTCTGCTGTACGATCTGATCAAAGAGGAATGACCCTTTGCTCACCCTCCCCTTGGGAGACAAGGTGAAAACCGAATGCTTCGCAGAGGTTACGAGCCGCATCAATCCGCCGCCCGGAGGAGCAGCCAAACGACGAGCGCCGCGGTGATAAGCCAGATCGCGACGATCACGACGGCCGCGATCTTCCCCGCCCGGGTCGCTCTTCCGACGATTTCCTCCGATTTCTGACGGCATTCCGCGAGGACATCCGCAGGGATGAGACGGATCACGAGCATGAGCCCGAGCGGGATCAGAACCAGGTCGTCTATGTATCCCAGCACGGGGATGAAGTCCGGGATCAGATCGATCGGACTCAATGCGTAGGCGACGACGATCAGGGCGAGGAGCTTCGCGTACCAGGGGACGCGGGGGTGGCGGCAGGCCAGGTAGAGGGTGAAAGTCTCCCGCTTCAGGGCCTTGACGCGATCTTTCCATGAACCGGATGATATCATTTTTCTTCAGCCCAACAACCCATCCGGATTGCAGACTTGAATCTCCATCTCTGAAATTCGTTTCCGGTAACCGGGCGCCGGAACGGGGCAGACGAGATAGTTTACGCCCCGGCCGTAGAAGCCCCGGAATATTTTCAGGGCATCGGCATTGAAATGATCCGGGCTCCATTTGCATTCGATGGCGTCCACTTCATCGCGGTTCCGCACCAGGATGAAATCGATCTCCCGGCCGTCGGCGTCTCGCCAATACTGAATGGTCCGGTCGGGAAGATGCGCCTGCAGATATTCCAGGACGAGGTGTTCCCAGAGGATCCCGTAATCATCCGGTCTCAGCGGTTCCCATCCCCGGCAGAAACCGACAAAGCCCGTGTCGAACCCATAAACCTTGGGCATTCGGACGATCTCCTTGCTGCCGCCGCCAAAAAAAGGGCGAACCAGCGTCACGGCGTGGGTGATCTCCAGCGCCCGCAAATGGCTTTCCACGGTCGGCCGGCTGATCCCGAGGGAACTCGCAGCCTTGGTCGTCTCCATCTGGCCGCCGCTCTGTCGCATGAGGTACTCGAAAAACAGGGTAAACTTGTCCGGATTGCGGAAGGCGAAAAGCCTCTGGATGTCGCGGGCGAAAAACGAGTCGATCCATTCCCGGTAGAAGCCGGGTTCCTTGGTTTCGGATAGCATGGTCTGGGGAAGGCCGCCGTGGTAGAGTCTCTTGAGAAGCGGTGTTTTGTCGAAGGCGTCGAGCTCGTCCCAGAGGATCGGGGGAAGACGGACGAGACGCTTTCTTCCCGTCAGCGTATCCTGGAATTTTCGACTTGCGGCAAGGGTGGACGAACCCGTGGCCATGATTTTCAAATGGGGAAACAGATCGGCCCCGATTTTCAGAACCATGCTCGGGTCTGGCAACTGATGCACCTCGTCGAAGACGACCACGGGGCGGGTGCAATTGCGGTAGAAAAGCTCGGGATCGACAACCCTGTCGCGTGTGACCGGAAGATCGCAGTTGACATAGTCCATCCGCTCCTCGCCGAGACTCTTTGCCAATGTGGTTTTCCCCGCGCGCCGCACCCCGGCGAGCCAGCAGATCGGCGCTTCCCGCCAGGCGTTTTCGATGCGGTTGAGCCAGAAGGGTCTTGATATCATGGAAGCGTACTTATCATATTATCGTAGTAAATGTCAAGTACGAAACCAGAAGGGGTCTCCTCCAGCGGGGAGACCATCCGGGGGAGTCGTCGGCTGCGGACCGGGGTCTCGTCCTAAGCGGGGGCCGGGGGGAGAATAACCCCCCGGCTACCCGATTGGGCATCTTATAACGCCAGCATTCGGCGTTGTTTTACGCAGTTCACATCTTCGCACTATGGTTCAATCTTCGTTCCCAGCACTTGCAGGAATTTGGCGAGCCAATCAGGATGAGCAGGCCAGGCCGGCGCGGTCACCAACTTGCCGTCCACGTGGGCCTTGTCCACTGGAATATCTACATACTTGCCGCCCGCGCAAGTTACATCTGGCCCCACCGCCGGATAAGCGGCGCAGGCTTTGCCCTTAATGACTCCGGCTGCGGCCAGCACCTGTGCGCCGTGGCAGATGGATGCAATGGGCTTGTTTGCTTGCGAAAAGTGCCGCACCATCTTCAGCACTGTCTCGTTCATGCGAATGTATTCCGGTGCGCGCCCACCGGGGATGACCAGCGCGTCGTAGTCTTCGGCCTTGACCTCTGCAAAAGTAGCATTCAGCACAAAGTTGTGACCGGGCTTTTCGCTGTAGGTCTGGTCTCCCTCAAAATCGTGTACCGCGGTGCGCACCTTCTCGCCTGCCTTCTTGTCGGGACAGACCGCATGAACGGTATGCCCCACCATCAAGAGTGCCTGGAAGGGCACCATTACCTCGTAGTCTTCCACGTAGTCGCCGACGAGCATCAATATTTTCTTTGCACTCATAATGAACTCCTTTCTGTTGTCTTGCGTTTTGCGAACTGTCAACGTCTTTGGGCAATTCTGTCTGATTCTACTGCTCGGTTCTTAATCCTGTTTCAATCGCACCGATAAACTGCACGGCCGCCTCGCGCAGTTCCTCGACCCTCCCGAGTTCCGGGAGGTCTTCATTCATATCGGGAGCCCTTCCCGTTCCAGGTTTTTGAAGAAGGGAGTGGAACGCCAGCAGAGCTGCCCTTTCCCGTTTGGAAAGTTCTTTGATCGTCATGACTGCCGAAGCCTCGAAAAGAAATCGGTATGCTTCCGCATTGTGGATCGGAAGCACATTTTCCATGCCTGTGGACGTTTGGTGATGCTACCCTGGAATCATTTGAAATTCAAGAAAATTTACCGGCAGTTTTTCGCGACGCATGGAAGGCTCGGCGGCGTTCCTGGGCAGATGGTCATCATTCGTAATGTGCAACGCGTTTTGCGCGATGCCATCTTCATGCGTTCATGTGTGTTCGCGGGTCTTGCGGAACGCGATGTCGGGCCACTCCTCCATGATGAAGCCGAGGCGCCACTCGCTTGTGGCGAGGTAGGTCAGGTGGCCGTCGGCGTCCCGGGCGAGGTTCGCCTGGCACTTCTTCTCGAACTCGGAAAGGCGCTTGGGGTCATCACAGGCAATCCAGCGGGCCGCGGCGTAGTCGATCGTCTCGTAGGAGGCGTCCACGCCGTATTCGCTCTTGAGGCGGGCCATCGTCACGTCGAACTGAAGGACGCCGACCGCGCCCAAAATGTAGTCGTTGCCGAAGAGCGGCCGGAAGACCTGGACCGCCCCCTCTTCAGAGAGCTGGGCGAGCCCCTTCTGGAGCTGCTTGATCTTGAGCGAGTTCTTGACCCGGACCCGCCGGAAGTGCTCCGGGGCGAAATTGGGGATCCCGGTGAACTGCAAGGTTTCTCCCTCGGTGAACGTGTCGCCGATCTGGATCGTCCCGTGGTTGTGGATGCCGATGATGTCGCCCGGCCAGGCCTCTTCGACGTTGGTCCGGTCCTGGGCCATGAAAATCGTTGCATTGGAGATAACGATCTCGCGGCCGATCCGGTGGTGGAACACCTTCATCCCGCGGATGAACTTCCCCGAGCAGATCCGGAAGAAGGCGATCCGGTCGCGGTGGGCCAGATCCATGTTCGCCTGGATCTTGAAGACGAAGCCGGAGAACGGCTCCTCCAGCGGCGAGACCATCCGGGTGGTCGTCGGCCGCGGGCCGGGGGCGGGGGCCATCTCCACGAAGGCGTCGAGGAGCTCCCGGACCCCGAAGTTGTTGATTGCACTACCGAAAAAGACAGGGGTCTGGTTGCCTTTCAGGTACTCCGCATGCGAAAAAGGATTGGCCGCCCCCTCGATGAGCGCGATCTCCTCCCGAAGCCGTTCCGCCTGGCTTCCCAGGAGTTCGTCCAGCTTGGGATCTTCGAGATCGTTGATCGTGATCCCCGTCTCCTTCCGGCTGTCCTTCCCCGGCGTGAAGAGGTGGAGCGACTTCCGATAGAGGTTGTAAACCCCTTTGAAATCCTTTCCCATGCCGATCGGCCAGGAGAGCGGCGCGCACTCGATCTGGAGCTTGTCCTCGATGTTGGCGAGGATCTCCATCGGCGCCATGCCGTCCCGGTCGAGCTTGTTGATGAAGGTCATGATCGGGGTGTTGCGCATCCGGCACACCTCCATGAGCTTCTCCGTCTGCGGCTCGACCCCCTTGCCGCTGTCGATCACCATCAGCGCGCTGTCCACGGCGGTGAGGACCCGGTAGGTGTCCTCGGAGAAGTCTTGGTGGCCGGGGGTGTCGAGGAGGTTGATCTCGAAGGCGTCGTAGTGGAACTTCATGACCGACGTCGTAACGGAGATCCCCCGCTCCTTTTCGATCGCCATCCAGTCGCTCATGGCGTGCCGGCCGGCCTTTCTTGCCTTGACCGCGCCGGCAAGCTGGATCGCCCCGCCGAAGAGGAGGAGTTTTTCGGTGAGCGTCGTCTTCCCCGCGTCGGGGTGGCTGATGATGCCGAAGGTCCGGCGCTGATCGATCTCCTGCTTCCGTCGTCGATCCGCCTTTAGGATCTGTGTTTGAACTTCGGCCGGCTTCTCCAAGAGGCCGACAGATTGAATAGCCATACCATTTTCCATTCCCATACATCCTTGCGCCCGTTGCCCGCCTTTTATCCTGAAGGTGACGGCGATGCGTGCGTTAAAAAAAACCCCAACAGCCTTCGGGCTCCGGGGACATGATCCTGCCTAAACTGTGGGTTGTCTATCTCATTGGGAGTTGTTTGTCAAGAAAAATCAATCCCCTGTGAGGAGCAAAAGAAGGAAAGCACTTGACAGACATGATGCGTCGCTATAATCTGCGCGCGTGCCATAAGGGCATGTCATCATCAGAGGAGAGGTATAGACCATGACGGAAGTCAGAGTGTTGTCTGCAACGGGTATGCTTGGGTCCGGCTTCTGGCAGTCCGGATGATCGGGAGCCAAGATATTTTTTTGTCTGCTGAGCACAAATTGGAGGAGGATTTTCCCATGGTCGAAGAAGTAACGGCAAGCCCAAAGGTGATGGCAAGACATGATCAACTCGAGACCTTCTGCACCCAGGTTCTCCAAAAACTGGGTGTCCCCCGCGAGGAGGCCGAGATCACGGCCAATACCCTCGTGACGGCGAATCTTCGGGACGTCGATACCCACGGCGTTCTTCGTCTGCCCCTCTACGCCGCCAGGCTGAAGGGAGGCGCGATGTCGCCCTCCGTGAACCTCACAACGGAGAAAGAGACGGTTGCCACCGCCCTGCTGAACGGGCACGACGGCATCGGCCAGGTGATCAGTTACCGGGCCATGGAGATCGCCATCCGCAAGGCCAGGGAGGCTGGGGTTTCCTATGTGGCCGTCAGTCACAGCAACCATTTTGGCGCCGCCGCCTACTACCCCATGATGGCCCTGGACCATGATATGATCGGCCTTGCGTTCACCAACGCCTCTCCCCGTCTCGCCCCCACCGGCGGCGTCGAAAAGCTCTTGGGGAACAACCCCTGGTGCGTGGCTGTGCCTGCCGGAAAGCGGCCCCCCGTTGTGCTGGACATGGCCAACAGCATCGTGGCAGCCGGAAAGATCCGCATCCTCCAAAAGGAGGGAAGACCGGTCCCCGAAGGGTGGGCGCTCAATGAGCACGGCGAGCCGACCACGGATCCAACAGCGGCCCTCAAAGGGATCCTACTGGCTATTGGCGGCTACAAGGGTTATGGCATCACCTTGATGGTGGATCTCCTGACCGGTGTACTCACGGATTCCAACTACGGCCCACGGGTCAAGGGTCTCGACCAGGATGTCGATCCGGCCGGGACCGCCCACAGCTTCATGGCCATCGCCCTTTCCGCCTTCACCGATGTGGCCGCCTTCAAAGCCCGGATGGACGCCTATATCGATGAGATCAAGTCCTCGAAAAAATCCAGGGGAACCGAAGTGATCTATGTGCCGGGCGAGCCGGAGCACATCAGGGTGCAAGAACGCAAGGGGAAAGGGATTCTTTTGCAGGCCAAAGTAGCCGCAGAACTGCGCGCCCTCGGGAAGGATCTGGGTATCCCGATCGATCTCTGACGGGCATTGTCGCCAAGATGATTCCCAATCGCTGCCGGTTCTTCGATGAAAGGAGAGAGGATCAGCATGAAAATCTACATTCTTGATCATTTTGTTTCGTCCGGCGTTGAGTTTTTAACCCAACATGCGGATGTGGTGCGATGGGACGACCCTCGCGTCAAAAACTGGCATGAAGACGCCGATGGTCTTATGGTGCGTGTAACGCCGCTCACGGCGGAAGATTTTGCCAAGGCGAAAAAATTGAAAGTCGTTGCGAAACAGGGTGTCGGCGTCAATCTCATCGATCTGGTCGCGGCCAAGGCGCACGGCGTTATCGTCTGCAACACACCCGGCGTGAACAGCGAGGCGGTTGCCGAACTGGGACTTGCCCTTGCCCTTGCCGTGACGAGGCGCGTGGCGGAATTCGATCGCCTCATCCGCGCCGGGAAGGTTGTGAAAAGGATAGACTTTCTCGGTATCGAGCTTTGGGAAAAGACCGTCGGCGTGATCGGAATGGGCAATATCGGCACCCGGATCGCGCGCAAATATCACGGCGCCTTCAACGCGAAGATCCTTGCCTATGACCCGTACATACCCGCCGGCCGTTGGCCGGATATCCCCCATGAGCGCGTTTCGTCTCTGGATGAACTCCTGCCGCGAGTCGATTTATTGACCATCCACACGCCTTTGACACCGGAAACAAGGCATTTGATCGGGCGCCGTGAACTGGGGCTCATGAAAGAAACCGCTGTCCTGGTGAACGTATCGCGCGGCGAGATTGTTGATGAGGAAGCGCTTTATGACGCGCTGAAGTCCGGCCGTCTTTTGGGAGCCGGACTCGACGTATTCAAGAAGGAGCCGCCGACGACGGATAACCCGTTGGTAAGTTTACCGAACGTTGTCGCCACCCCTCATGCCGGGGGTGGAACCCGCGAGACCCAGGAGAAGAGTTCTCTGGTCACTGCTCAGCAATTGGTCCATGTTCTGGGCGGCGGTCAACCCCTCAACCGCGTCGCATGAGGCTGCCGAAAGACCGATAGAGTGGTCGATTCCTTATCGTGAATTTAAAATGATAATAAGGAGCATTGACGATGACGCTGAAAATAAATCCGGTAAAGCAGGCAATCCGGAATGGAGAGACCGTATTCGGGTTGTACATCGCGGTCCCTTCACCCATGATGGTGGAGTTGGCGGGGTATGCCGGTTTTGATTTCGTCCGCATCGACGTCTGCCACAGCGCCGTTGATTTGCCGACCATCGCCCATATGATCCGGGCGGCGGAAGCCAGCGGCGTCATCCCGATGGTCCGCGTGGACAACGATCCGCACCTGATCGCGAAAATCCTGGAAGCGGGCGCCATGGGCCTCTTCGTGCCCGACGTGTCCACGCCAGAGATGGCCCGGTCGGTGGTGGATGCCGTCCACTTTGCCCCGGTTGGGGAGCGGGGCACATTCGCCGCTTCAAGGGTTACCCGCTATGGGGCGATCAGCAGCGGGGATTATGCAAAATGGTCGAACGAGGAGATCCTGCTGGGCGTCCAGATCGAAAGCAAAGAGGCGGCCGATCATCTCGAAAAGACATTGAGTGTGGACGGGATTGATATGATCGGCAGTGGAAGAGGAGATCTGGCGAATGCGCTGGGGCTGACCGGGCAAAAAAATCACCCGTCGGTTCTGGCTCTGGAGGAGAAGATCTTTGATACCGCCAGAAGTCGGGGAAAATGGATATCGGTCAACCTGGATCCGACCGCTCCGGACTTCGCCGAAACCGTGGCGTCGTGGAAAAAAAGGGCTCAAGTCATTACATTGGGACATGATGTCACCATCCTCAGAAAGAATTTTGCGGATGCGATCCGCACGGCCCGTAAAAGCTGAAGGCGTGATCATTTTGAAATGACCGAGCGAAACCAGACCGACGTCAAAGTGATCTTCGCCCTCACCCTGATCCACTTCACGGGTGATTTCTATGGCTCTTTCATAAGCCCGCTCCTTCCGGTCTTCGTGGACAAATTTGCGCTGTCGCTGGCTCAGGTCGGTCTGATCACCGGGATGATGCGGATGCTCGCCTTTATCGTCCAGCCGGGCGTGGGTTATTTTGCCGACCGCTATCCGTCGCGGATCTTTATCATCGGCGGACCGCTTCTTTCCATCATCTTCATCGCCCTGGTCGGCTGGGCGCACTCCTTCTGGGAGCTTCTGCTCTTTGTCGCAATCGGATCGATCGGGTCCTCGATGTTCCATCCCTCCATGGCGGGGATGATCGCAAACTACGCCGGCCGCCGTTTTGGCCTTTCCATGTCGATTTTCAACATGGGAGGGACCTTCGCCTTCGGCGTCGGACCGCTCTGCATCGCCTGGCTCGTCAGCCGCTGGGGTTTGGAGGCCACCCCCTGGACGGCGATTCCGGGGCTCGCCGTGATGGCCCTATTGTTCAAGATCACCCCCCGGCCGCTCGCGGAGGGGCTCCGGGGGCAGGGATTTTTCGGCGCGGTTCGGGAGGCCTTCGGAGAAGCGTGGAAGCCGGTTCTATTGATCTGGGTGGTCATGGTTCTGCGCACCTTCGTGGCCCAGTCCTTCCTGACCTTCGTCCCTATTCTCTACGTCCGGGAGGGCCACTCTCTCATGTCCATCGGTCTGGTGATCTCCCTCTTCACGGTGGCGGGGGCCGTGAGTGGCCTCCTCTCCGGCCACCTCTCCGACCGGATCGGTTACAAACCGATTTTCTATGTCACCTTCGTCCTGGTTACCCCGGCCCTTTTTCTGATGCTCCTCCTGCCGGGGAAATGGGTTTATCCGAGCGCCGCGCTGGCGGGGTTCCTGATTTTCGCGACACTGCCCCTGGGGCTTGTCATGGCGCAGAAGCTGGCGCCGCAGGGCAAGTCGATGGTCTCCAGCCTGATGATGGGGCTCGGGCAGGGGCTGGGGGGGATGATGGCGCCCCTCGTGGGCAGCATGGCCGACCTTTTCTCGATCCGGACGGTCCTCTGCGGCCTGGCCCTGATCCCGCTCTTCAGTATCGGCCTTGTCTGGTTCTTCCCGGAGAAGCGCCTTCGGGAGCAGACCCTGGTCGGGTGACGCCGACGGTCCTTTTGGGGACTCCGAAGAACAGGTTCAGAGACCTTGTTTATTCCGGTCAAGCATCCGCTGATTTTGATGCTCAAACTCCTCTTGACACACAAAATACTTCTTCATATACTCCCACCGTGAAAAAGCTATGCGTTATCAATTCAATCTGTTTTAAAAAAGCGCGGGTGGGGGCGTCGAAGGACAGGCAATAGCTGATCCCTCTCAGGGATTACCCGCTCTATGATCGGGGAAACGACAAGCAACCCGGCGACACAAGGGAACAGGGTCTGTATAGCGTATGGTTTGGCATGACCCCAACGAGAGATCTTTTATCTTATGCACTTGGAAAGGAGAAGACAATGACCAAACAGTCAGGAATTTATAAATGCGCGGTTTGTGGGAATATCGTGGAGGTCCTTCACGCCGGTGACGGGGATCTATTATGTTGCGGCCAACCGATGCAATTATTAACGGAAAATACCACCGATGCCTCGCGTGAGAAGCATGTTCCCGTTATCGAGAAAATGCCGGACGGAGTGAAGGTGAAAGTGGGAAGCGTAGCCCATCCTATGGAGGAGAAACACTATATCGAGTGGATCGAGATGATTGCCGACGGCAAAGTCTGTCGTCAGTTTCTCAAACCTGGTCAGGCGCCGGAAGCCGTCTTTCCCGTGAAAGCTGCTGCAATGACAGCGCGGGCATACTGCAACCTGCACGCACTGTGGAAGGCCTGATTTACTCTAAACGTATGCAGAGGCGTTGGGTATGAAAGAGGCTGTCAAAGCCGCCAGGACGCTCGACTGTCTGGGACTGTATTGCCCCGAGCCACTGTTTCAGACACGGGAGAATATTGACCAGATCAAGCCGGGCGAGATTCTGGAGGTCATCACGGACGACCCGGCGGCGGAGGAGGATCTCAAGAGATTCGCCAAGCGTGCGGGCCACGAGGTCGTATCCTACGAAAAGGACGACGACCGCATGCGATTCTTGATCAAGAGGAACGAGTGACCTTTCGTGGGGGGTCGCGATCGACCGGAAAAGGAGATGATAGGCATGCCTGAGAAGAAGTTTATCCTGTATGTTCAGACGAGTGACGCGCCCGAGAGGCAGTATTCGCCGCTTGTGCTGGCGCAGACGGCCACGGCCATGGGGCTCAATGCCAAGGTCTACTACCTGGGCATGGGACTCAAAATCCTGCTGCCCGGCGCAGCCGAGGCTATCAAGATGGGGTCGTTCCCGACCGTGAAGGAGATGATGGACAAGGCCATGAAGATGGGCGTTGAGTTCTACGTTTGCGAGGCATCCAAGCAGATGCTGGGCTGGGACAAGGTCGCGCTCATCCCCGGCGTCAAGATTGTCGGCGCGGGTACGCTCAATGACCTCGCGCTTGACGCGGGCGCCGCGATGTGGTTCTAAGAGGGATAGGGAGGTTTGGAATGCCCGCGCAGGTCTACCTGGACTACCAGTCGTCGAAGCCTGTCGACCCCCGGGTAGTCGACGCGATGCGCCCCTGGTTCACCGAACGCTTCGGCAATCCCAGTTCGCTGCACCTCGACGGCGACGAGGCCACGGACGCCCTCGAGAGGTCCCGTGAAAGGGTTGCGCAGTTCATCGGCGCGAACAAGGACGAACTCATCTTCACATCGGGTGCGACCGAATCGAATAACCTTGCCATTATCGGATACGTCACCCGCAACCGCAAGCGGGGCGACCACATCGTCATCGCGGAAAGCGAGCACATCTCGGTCCACAACATCGCCAAGGCAATAGAAAAGCAGGGCTTCAAGGTCAGCAAGGTGGGGGTCGACCAGTACGGCCGGGTGAGCGTCGAGAAGCTCCGCAAGAAGATCATCGACACGACAATCCTCGTGAGCATCGGCTGGGCGAGCAGCGAGATCGGCACCGTCCAGCCCATGCAGGAGATCGCCGATGTGCTGCATGGCAAGGGCATCGCGCTGCATAGCGACGCGGTTGCGGCCGAGGGCCTCGTGCCGATCGACGTGCGCAAAGTCCCTGTCGATCTGCTGACACTCTCCGCCAACGACATCTATGGCCCCAAAGGCCTGGGCGCACTCTACATCCGAAGGAACGTGAACATCGCGCCCATCATGCCGGGTGGCGGCCAGGAGAGGGGATTGCGGTCCGGCTCCGAAGACATGCCCGGCATCGTGGGCATGGCGGCCGCAGCGGATATCATGGCCTCCGAGATGCCGGCGGAGGTTCTCAGGCTCGCGCACTACCGCGACCGGCTCATCGAGGGCGTTCTCGGCCGGATTCCCAAGTCGCATCTAAACGGCCACCCCAGGGAGAGGCTCCCCAACAACGCGCATTTTCGGTTCGATGCCATCGAGGGCGAGTCGTTGCTGCTGTCTCTGAAGGACAAGGGCATCGCGGTCTCAACAGGCTCCGCGTGCTCGTCGAAGACGCTCGAGCCCTCACACACGCTTATCTCCTGCGGGCTGCTCCACGAGGAGGCGCACGGCTCGCTGGAGTTCACCTTCGGCAGGTGGAGCAGGCCCAGCGACGCGGACCGCGTGCTTGAGGTCCTGCCGGGCATCGTCGAGAGGTTGCGCAGTCTATCGCCACTCTATGAGAAAGAGGCAATGGCATGAAATCGACCAGCTACAGCGAGAAGACGCTTGACCACTTCCGCAACCCCCGCAATGTGGGCGCCCTTGATGGCCCTGACGTGGCCGTGGGCAAGGTAGGCAACCCCGTCTGCGGCGACCTGATGTACATGTACATCCGCGTCAGCGATGACCGCATCGTGGACATCAAGTTCCAGACGTTTGGCTGCGGTTCGGCCGTCGCCACGTCGAGCATGACGACCGAACTCGTCAAGGGCATGACCCTCGACGAGGCCATGAAGGTCACCCGCAATGACGTCGCAGACGCTCTCGATGGGCTGCCGCCGATCAAGATGCACTGCTCCAACCTGGCCGCGGATGCGCTCCACGACGCCATCAAGTCGTGGCGTGCGGGCCGCCGTGGGGAGACGCCGGAGCCCCCCAAGGCCGGCGAAGTTCGCTCCTCCTGCGGGCTGCCCGCTGCCAAACCACCCGCCATCGAGGGCGCAGAAGCGCTGCTCGGCAAGGGCGTTTACCGCAGGGTCGAGGACCCCAAGGCGTTTGTTGACAAGAGGGTCCTGATCGTTGACAGGGGCAAACCCTCCGTTGACGTTGCGCTCGATCTGACCAAGCATACGGGCAGGGTCATCTTCATGTCCTCGACCAAAGAGCCTTCTTCCAAGGACGACCCGCGCACTCCGCTCAAGCGGTCGGACGTGAAGGTCATCTACGAGGCCGAACTCATCGCCGTTTTGGGCGAGGGCGAGGTTGAGAAGGTCCGCGTGCACGATCTCAATGAAAACGAGGATTACGAGCTGTACATCGACGCGGTTGTGATACTCGAGTAGGCCAACACTCTACCGTGACTGCGAGTCTGGCCGAATGATGAAACAGCAGTGGAAACCCTGGCCCGATACATCATCCAGGCCTCCTTCTCCCAGGAGCGGATGACCTGCCAGGATCATGAGGGAGAGGGCCACCCTGTGGAAATATAATGCCTTCTCAAATTATGAAAGCAGCCAATCGTGTAAGGAGATTTGCGCGATGATTGCAGTCCACAACCTGTTTGCCGGCATTCCCTCGGAGATGCCGGAGGAGTTTTTTCAGGAGATCCTGCGGACAGAGACCTTCCGGATCGAGCGGATCATCTCCCGGGGCTATACCTCGCCCGAGGGTTTCTGGTACGATCAGCAGACGGAGGAGTGGGTCCTACTCGTTTCGGGAAGCGCCACGCTGGGTTTCGATGACGGCCGGACGATCGATCTCAAGCCCGGCGATCATCTCTTCATTCCCCGGCGTGTCCGCCACCGGGTGGAGCGGACGGATCCGGAACAGGAAACGGTCTGGCTTGCCGTCCATTGGACCCGCGGATCATAAACGCATTTCAGTTGGCGATCTTCTTGAAAACCGGTCCGTCCGGTTTAAGCGTACTTGTGAAAAAAGTATATCTTCCTGTAAGGTAGCATCCGGTGATTTTGATAGGCTTACATCATTTCAAGCGGAAATGAATGACGATCACCTTTATCGGGACCCTGAATACTCCTGGGATGAATATATTTAGGAATAACGAATCATGAACAAGAGGCGATGAGACGGGCTTGTCCGGAACAGGCTCAAATATGCCTTGAATTGACAGTCTGCCGGCGAATCTCCGGATGCACCCCAAAGCCATCGCGATATTTCCCGGTCATTTTCCGGGGGATGATTCCGCGGGGGAAGGAAGACGCACACCGCCTTTTCTTTCATCGATGTCGCCGGGATAAATCATCGCTTCCTGGCTCCGTTCCCGGGTGCGGATGCGGATCACCTCCTCCACGGGATAGACAAAGATCAGTCCGTCCCCCTGTTCGCCGGTATAGGCGGAGCGGAGGATTGCCTCGATCGTTGCCTCCAGATTGCGATCGCTCAGGACGATGTTGACCTGGATCTTGGGAAGCATGTCCACCATGTAGGTTCCTGAACGACCCGCCAGCTTGATGCCGCCCTGGCGTCCATGCCCCCGGATTTCAAATATGTTTAGACCCACGATGCCGATTTCGCTCAGCGCGTCCTTGACATCGTTGACCTTGTCTTCACGAATGATGGCTTCAATCTTCTTCAGCATGATACAATCTCCGGGGTATCCAATGCGGCAGGTTTACGAGTAGGACCGCTCTCCGTGGGAGCTGATATCCAGACCGACCTCCTCCTCCATGACGGTGACCCGCAGCCCGATGCTCGCGCGGAGCAGCCTGGCCAGCACATAGGTCATCCCGAAACTGAAGGCCACCGTGACAACAACAGCCAGAAGCTGAACGCCGATCTGTCCGGGATTGCCGAAAAACAGGCCGTTGGCGCCGTCAGCGTTGACGGCCGTCGTGGCGAAAAGACCGGCGGCGATCATGCCCCAGGTGCTCGTCATGCCATGACAGGCCCATACATCGAGGGACTCGTCCAGTCTGTGCCGGTCCCGAAAACGCATGGTGTAATAGGACAGGGGTGCGGCGACCGCCCCGATCACCATAGCTGCCATCGGCGTCACATAGCCGGAAGCGGGGGTAACCGCTGCCAGACCGACGACCATGCCGGTGGCGATCCCCAGGGGGCTGGGCCGGCCATCCAGCCAGGAGAGCATCATCCAGACCAGACCGGCCGTCGCGGCCGAGGTGTTGGTGGTCAGCAGGGCGTTCACCGCCACGCCGTTCGCGGCGAGGGCGCTGCCGGCGTTGAAACCGAACCAGCCCACCCACAGCAATCCGGCCCCCAGGACTGTGAACGGTATATTGTTTGGCTCCATCGGAGACTTGCCGAACCCCTTGCGCGGCCCGATCACCAGCGCAAAGGCCAAGGCCGAAAAACCGGCCGCGATGTGCACCACCGTTCCCCCGGCGAAATCCAGAACGCCCAGCGCCTTCAGCCATCCTCCCTGCCCCCAGACCCAGTGGCAAAGGGGATCATAGACCAGCGTGGCCCAGAGCAGGCTGAACAGGAGAAAGCTTTTGAATTTCACACGTTCGACGAAGGCGCCGGTGATCAGCGCCGGGGTGATGACCGCAAACATCATCTGAAAGGCGGCGAAAAGTCCATGCGGAATAGTCTTGCTGTAGTCCGGATTGGGCAGCGCGCCGACACCGTTGAAGCCCAGGAAATTCAACCCGCCAATGATTCCCTGGATGTCCTCGCCGAAGGCGAGAGAATAGCCGTAGAGCAACCACTGCACCCCGATCAGGGCCATAAAGGTATAACTCAGGGTCAGCGTGGAAAGGACGTTTTTCCGGCGGACCATCCCCCCGTAAAACAGCGCGAGGGCAGGCGTCATCAACAGAACCAGCGAGCAGCAAACCAACACCCAGGCGGTGTCGCCCGCATTGATTGGATTCAGCATTCTTCCTCCCCATCCTTCTTGATGAAATCAGCCCGGTTCGGGGGATGATGGGCATTTATCCCGCCAAGTATTAAGAACCGCTGCCTTTTTCTCAAAGAGTTGTCATCGCCGCGTACCTCTTGGCCTGGATCAGATCGAGGACGGTGCGGCCAAAATATTCACGTCACCCCGGAGTACCTTAACTGCCACGGCCGACATCATGCATGGCACGGGGGTGGAGGAGGCACGTGGATGAGGGCGGGCAGGGATTCAGAAGAGACCTTCTTCCTTGATGCAGTAGCGCTCCTCCATCAACCGGGTCGATTCGAGATCCATCAATAGATCATCCGGCTGCGGAACAGATTGCTTTCCCGGCCCCGAAACCCCGCCAACAGGTTGTACGTGGCATCTGTCGGTGGCACGGGCGGCGATATTGAACGCTTCGCTTCCAAAGATCATCCGTTGCGAAATCATCTCCATGGCCTGAATCTCCATCAACCGTTTAGCTTAAAGCGATCCTAAAAAAGAATCGACTTTACATCATGCACCGCAAGAACGGTGCCATCAGGCCATGCCGGAACGATTGATGCAAATGGATATAGTTATTATGGTTGTGGTGTGTCGGGCCTGGCGGGACTTTTCAAGAAAACGCACAATATTGTACCGGCTTTCAAAAGCGGTACAAAAGCGTCCGGGCGCCCTGGCGCAACGGGAAAATAATGTGTAATAAGGACAGAGACACATCCGGATGATCTTCATTTGCATGAGGAAAAAACGGCGCTGCTGTTGGCCGGGAAGATCGAGCACTACACCCTGGAGAAAAGATACATTTCGAAGGACGGGGCGATTATCTGGGTGAATCTCACAGTATCGCCGATCCGGAAACCGGCGGAAGAACCTGGGCGAAGTATCGTCGTGGTTGAGGACATCACCGAACGCAAGCGGATAGAAAACGAGATATGGGAGATGTCCTTCGAATGAAACAGCATACCGGACAAATTTGTACAACAACACTAAACGGTTTTTATTTGTTGTTGACAATACCGAATCGCTCATGATAGCCATACCTGCGATGAGTTGCCGATTGCCGCGTGAAAACTACTTATTTGGTTGATAATATTGAGAGAAAAGCGGGCATCATTCTGAGAATTCTATGTGGTAATTCGGAACCCGTCGGCGCCCGTCAGATCGCCAATCAATTACAAAATCTTTCCCTGAAGAAGAATGGAAAGGGCGGAGAAAATGACCGTTACCGATCATAAGAAAATAAAATTGCATATTTTTTATTGTTCGAACTGTCTTGACGGAACCGAATTTGACCCAATGTCCCGCGAAGAGGAAGGCGTCAAGTACACCATCATCAGCCTTCCCTGTTCCGGCAAAGCGGACCTCCTCTATCTATTGAAGGCATTTGAGACAGGGGCGGACGGTCTTGCCTTGGTCACTTGCCCGAAAAATGAATGCCATTACCTGGAAGGCAACTTACGGGCGCCTAAAAGAGCGGAAGAGGCGAATCGCCTTCTCGAAGAGGCGGGAATGGGCCCTAATCGCATCACAGTCCTGCCCATGAACGGCAAGGGAAGCGGAGAAATCGTCGCAAAGTTGGCGGCGTTTCGTGAAAAAATCCGCAGCTTGCCGGCGTAGGCTGCAGGCCATGTGAATGAACGATGTCAGTGAGTGTATCCCTGCCCTGATACGGGTAAAACATAACGGATCGGTGAGCATAGTGAAAAACGAAAAACCATTTCATGACCAGTTGAAGAGTGGAGATTTCATCGTTACGGCTGAATACCTCCCCAAGGCGGAAACTGCAGGGACGGCGATCGAGGCGGCCCTGCAGGCACTGGCGGAAGTCCCGTCGGCGGTCAATGTCGCGGATAACCCTTTCGGCGTTTCCATGTCCAGCTTGGCGGCATCGGTTATCCTTGCCCGATCGGGAATTGAACCGATCTGCCAGGTCGTCACCCGTGACAGAAACCGGATCGCCATCCAATCCGACTTGTTGGGTGCGGCAGCCCTGGGAATCAGGAACATCCTTTGCCTTTCTGGTTATCATCAGACTTTAACGGACAATCCCGAGTCGGCGAACGTGTACGATCTCGATTCCACGCAGTTGGTTGGCCTCGTCAAGAAGATGCGCGACCAAGGAGAACTCCTGAACGGCGAGAGGATCAACGGCCCCTTTCCGGTGATCGCCGGCGCCGGCGCCAACCCCTGCCTGAAACCCATGGATTTGGGCATCATCAGGCTGATGCAGAAGGTCGAAGCCGGAGCGGATTTTATCCAGACCCATGCCGTGTTTGACGTCGAGGGATTCAGGCTCTGGCTTGAAGCGGCCAAGCAGGCCGGCATAACCGGCAAGGCGGCGATTTTAGCAGGTGTTTTCCCCCTGGAAAGCGCCGAGGAAGCGGAAACACTCGCGAAGAAGTATACGGAGTTCCAGATACCCGCTCCCGTCATTGAAAGATTGAAGTCCGCCGGAGATCGAGAGGCCCAGAAGAAAGAAGGGCTGGCGATTTGTGTCGAGACGATCGATAAACTTAAGAGCATGAATGGCTTGCGCGGGATACACCTTCTTACGGGCGGGAAAGAGGAGACATTGCCGGCGATTCTATCAGCCTCCGGATGGTCCGTTAAACGATAGCACGACGATGGAGAGCTGATCGTATGCCAGAGAAATATCACATCACGACAAAACCCGTTCCCCCCAGACGTCCCCGCATCGGCAAGTACGGCATCGTGGACTAGCGGGAAGACTGCGCCCGGTGCCACAACTGCGTCAAGAAGGCCTGTGTTTATGACCGGTACCGGGATGAGATAAAATATATACGCAATATCGAGAGTGTGGACGCCCTCTTCTTCGACTGCATGGGCTGCTTTTCCTGCGTCCAGGATTGTACCAAGAATCTTTTATGCCTCTCCATTAATCCCGAATACGAAAAGCTGGGCAACAGCTATTGGACACCGGAGATTATTCAAACAACATGGGCCCAGGCGGAGACGGCTAAAATTCCCGTTTCCGGAGCTGGTTACGGCGGGAAATTTTCCGGCGAAGGCTTTGATTCCATGTGGACCGATATGTCGGAAATCGTGCGGCCGACCCGGGATGGCATCCATGGGCGCGAATATATCAGCTCCGCCGTCGACATCGGGCAAAAACCTGCTTTCCTCGCCACGAGCGGGGATGAAGTGGTTTCTTCCCTGCCTCCGATCCTGTCCATTCCGATGCCCCTGATCATCGACCGGATTCCGGAGAAGTATTCCCTCCCGAAGCTCGATGCCGTGATCGCAGAGACGGCGGTGAAGACCGATCTCATTGCCATCATGGATTCGCAAAAATGGCCCCTCTTCGAGAAGGATGCCGAAAAAGTCCTGCCCCACATCGCCTTTTATTTCGCATCCGGCGCCGGGATGCCTCCTGGGGACATCTTAAAAGAGACGCGGCTTGCGGAAATACAGGATGATCAGGACGTGAAGAGCCGGATCCGGGAACTGAAGCAAATCCATCCGGGGATCATCGTATCTGTGAGGGTTGAACTGACGGCCGACGGCATGCAGCGGGCCATCGAGCTTGCGGATGGGGACGTGGAGGTCATTCACATCGTCGCCGACATGAACGGCCGTCAGATCGGAGCGGAAAGCCCCCTGTTCATCAAGGACATGACCCGCAAGGTTCACAAGGCCCTGATCGAAAAAGGTAAAAGAGACAATGTCACCCTTATCGCCGGCGGCGGGATCGCCCTCCCGGAGCATCTGGCCAAGGGGGTTCTTTGCGGCGCCGATCTGGTTTCGATCGAATTGCCCCTGCTGGTGGGGCTTGAATGCCACCTGTGCCAGCGCTGCGAAGAGGGCTCGGCCTGTCCCGCCAGAATTCAAGAGATCAGCTTTGACTACGGCGTGGGCAGGATGACGAATTTAATCGGCGCCTGGCACGACCAGTTGATCGAGCTGATGGGCGCCATGGGGATGCGAGACGCCCGGCGCCTGCGGGGAGACGTAGGACGGGCCATGTTTTTCGAGCAGCTCGAGGAGGAAGCTTTTGGCAGAATTTTTGGAAACAGATTGCAAGCTTGAAGAGATCCTTCCGGAGAAAACACGGAAGACCCGTACGCCTCAATTCCAGCAGGCGCGTACCATCCGGCCCGCTTTGCCCAGATACCGGAATGAGATCTCCAAATATATTATCCTGCGGGACGAGGAGAAATGTGCGGCCTGCGGTCAATGCATGGCCATGTGCCCCCAGGGCGTGCATGTCAAAAAGCCCGGTTATAAATACTTTGCCCTCCCCAAGAGTCACCTCTGTTTCGGGCCAAAATGCGAAGCAAAAGGATGCTATTGCATCACGGCATGTCCCCGGGGCGCCCTGCGCATACAGGAAAACCCGATGATGAAAGCCCTCGGCGATTACCGATGGCCCGCCGCAATGATCCTCGCCACCTGGAAAATGGCGGAAAGAGGCGAGGTTCCCTCCGCAGATTACGGCTATGAATTCGAGACGGGTGACTCGGGCGGAGGCTTCGATCGCATCCGGTTCAAGTTTCCGGGAAAACCGCCCATCGAACTGGGAAAAGATGAGATCGATACGAGCCTTGAACTGAATCGCCGCCATGACGGCCGTCCCAGAATCCGAATCGATGTGCCGTGGTATGGCGGCGGCATGTCCTTCGGCTCCGTCAGCAATACGACTCAGCTTTCGAAGGCCCGGGCGGCCGTGGCCTGGAATACCTTCTCCTGTACGGGTGAAGGCGGTTTTATGGAACGGATGCGGCCTTACGATGATCACATGATCACGCAGGTTGCCACAGGCCTTTTTGGTGTCCGCGAAGAAACCATCCAGCGCGTTCGCATCGTGGAATTCAAATACGCCCAGGGGGCAAAACCGGGCTTGGGGGGGCATCTGCTGGGGGATAAGAATACCGAAGCCGTCGCCAAGATGCGCGAGACGGTCATCGGGATATCCCTCTTCTCCCCCTTTCCGTTCCACAGCGTCTACTCCATCGAAGACCACATGAAGCATATCGATTGGGTCAAGCACATCAACCGGCGGGCGCTGATCTCGACGAAAGTATCGACTCCCAACGACGTGGACATGGTTGCCGTGGGAAGCTACTCGGCAGGAACGCATATCATCCATCTGGACGGCGGCTATGGCGGCACGGGCGCCGCGCCGGACATCGCCAAGAAAAATATCGCCATGCCGATCGAATACGCCATTTCCAAGGTGCATAACTTTCTTACGGATGAAGGCGCCCGGGATCAAGTGACCCTGATGGCCAGCGGCGGTATCCGCAACCCTTGCGATGTCGCCAAGGCCATCGCCCTCGGCGCCGATGGCGTGGTCATCGGCACAGCGGAACTGGTGGCCCTGGGATGCGTCCGATGCGGACGCTGTTCAACGGGTCGCGGCTGTCCCCGTTCCATAGCGACGACCGACAAAATGCTTGTGCCCAAGATTAATCTCGAATGGGGAGCCCAGAGGATTATTAATATGTACAACGCCTGGCGAAACGAACTCGTCAGCATTCTCCAGCGTTTGGGCCTGAGAAGCGTATCCGAGCTCAGGGGACGTTCCGATCTCCTGATGCATCTTGATTATACCAATGATGTTGTGGAGCATAAATCGTGAATAACGAACTGATACGACGGCTTATAGACTCAAAGAAGAAATTGATCGAAGAATTCGATCTGCCGGTGACCGTCCGAAAGAGCGAAGAAGAGGGAGGGTGCGGTGTTGTCGGTTTCTGTTGTACCGAACCTGTTCCCGGAAAACATATCTACGAGCCTTCAAAGCAGATGCACAACCGTGGAAACGGGAAGGGCGGCGGGATCGCTGCGGTCGGATTTGTTCCGGAACAGTTGGGTGTCAGCCGGGATCTCCTGGAAGATCATTACATGCTGCATATCGCCTTCCTTGAGCCGGACGTCAAGGATGACGTAGAAAGCAGTTTTATCACGCCCCTTTTTGATGTCGCCGTATCGCAGATGCTCGATACGGTTGCAGACTGGAAAACGATCCCCGGCCTGGAGGTGAAACCTCCCGATGTGTGCCGTTATTTCGTGCGGGTCAAGGCGGATGTCCTCGACCGTTTTATCCTTGACCATCAGCTTCGGGAGCTCGACCGCCGGGAAGCGGAAGACGAGTATGTCAATCAGAATAGCTTCAAGCTCAACCAGATGTTTTACTCTGCCATGGGTGACAAGAGAGCCTTTGTTCTCTCTCATGGCCGAAATATTATGATTCTTAAAGTGGTCGGATTCGCCGAAGCCATTGTGGATTATTATAAAGTCCAGGACCTCTGCGCCCATGTTTGGATCGCTCACCAGCGTTTCCCAACCAAGGGGCGCGTATGGCATCCCGCCGGCGCCCACCCCTTTACGGGCATCAACATCGCCCTTGTTCACAACGGGGATTTCGCCAATTATCATTCTGTATGCGAACATCTCCTGCAACGCCACATTTGGCCGCAATTTCTTACGGACACCGAGGTCTCCGTTCTGCTATTCGATCTATTAAGTCGGACATACCATTATTCCCTGGAACATATCATCGAAGCCCTGGCGCCAACCTCCGAGTTGGACTTTGATCGCCTTCCGGAAGCGAAGAAGAAACTCTACCGGGCCATACAGGCCACCCATATCCATGGCTCCCCGGATGGGCCCTGGTTTTTTATTATCGCCCGGAACAATGTGGCCCAGAAACAATTCCAGCTTCTGGGCATAACGGATACGGCCATGTTGCGTCCCCAGGTTTTCGCCTTCTGCGACGGAGAGGTGCAGGTCGGGCTCATTGCCTCGGAGAAGCAAGCCATCGATGCAACGCTGCTCAGTCTCTCCAAAGATGACCTTCGCATATGTCCCGTGGCCGACCGCTACTGGAACGCCCGCGGAGGAAGCCATACCGACGGAGGCGCTTTTATTTTCAACCTCACGCGGGAATCCGGCCGGTTGCGGATGACGTGCACTGACAAATTCGGCAAACCGGTTTCGCTGCCGAAGGGCGCTGAGCCATATGATTTTGCATCGGAAACCTATCTGCAGTATGAAGTCGGGCGTGATATCGAACAAAAGATCAGGGGATTTGTAGAAAGCGACGCCGCGGCGCTGTACCGGTATCTTCGCGACCATATATCCGCTTGGGGTTATGACGATATACGCGCCATCTGCCGACTGATGACCGATAACGCCAAGAATACGAACACGATCGGGATAGCGATCAAAGCATTGACCATGCTCAACGATCTCCGCTACCCGACGGGAGCGAAGAAGCGAAGCCATCTCCTCCATATCCTGAGAGGCGAGCTCTCCAGGCTTTTAAAAGGATTACCGCGCCTTGACCGGAGCCAGGATGCTCCGGGCAACGAGTACCGACTGATTGACTTTGCCACCCGCAACGCCCTGCGCACCCCGATGCAGAATGAAACGACTTTGGCGATCGACGCTTTCGGCTTCCCCCCGGAAGGGGAGCAAAGCGATGCCTCCCTCCTGATGGACGCCTACATGAAGGGATGGCGGCGTTTCATCTCCTTCGGCTGCATCGGCCAGCGCTACATCGGCAACGGCCTCGGGCCCGAGACCGATGATGTGACCATCGACGTTTACGGCAGTTCGGGCGACTATCTGGCTTCCGGAATCGATGGGATGACGATTGCGGTCCACGGTAATGCCCAGGACCAGGTGGGGCAGATCACCAAGCAAGGGAAACTGGTCATCTACGGCGACGTCGGCCAGACCTTCCTCTACGGCGCCAAGGGCGGGGAGATCTATGTCATGGGGAACGCCGCGGGGCGGCCGTTGATCAACTCCGTCGGGAAGCCCCGGGTGGTCATCAACGGCGCCTGCCTCGACTTTCTGGGCGAGTCCTTCATGGCGGGCGATCCCCACAACGGCGGTGGTTTCGTCGTCCTGAACGGCGTGAGATTCGGCGACGACGGCGGCCTTATCCTGATGAATGAGCCCTACCCGGGCAGCAACATCTTTTCCCTGGCGTCGGGAGGGGCCATCTATGTCCGCGACCCCGGCAAGACCCTGGTGGACCAGCAGCTCAACGGCGGGATGATTGCCCCGCTCACAAAAAAAGACTGGGAGCTCATCCTCCCCTATCTGGAAGAGAATGAGCGGCTCTTCCATATCCAAATCGAAGACCTCCTGAACGTGAACGGCGAGAGGCGAGACCCGCGGCAGGTCTACCGCAAGGTCGTGCCGTTCGTTGCCGGGAAAGTTGCCGAAGAGCTCGAAGATGACTTGCTCGATGAAGAATTTCTGGAAGAAGAGGCGTTATACGAAGCCGGCGCCGTCGTCGGCTGATAGACAAGGGCCTCAGCCATCCTGAAGCCCGGATTATTCCAACTACCCGGAAGAGTAGATATCAATATGCCAATAAAAATTAAAAGAGAAGCCGCCGGCCAAGGAATCATCGATCAGGTTAAAGCCCTATCGGGAATCGACGTCAATGCCTGTCTTCAATGTAAAAAGTGCACGAATGGATGTCCCGTGTCGGGCTTTACATCGTCGTCCCCTTCGGAAATCATCAAAAAGCTGCAACTGGGAGCCGGGGAGGAACTGCTGGACAGTGAAATCATCTGGGTCTGCTCCTCCTGCGCCACCTGTTTCAGCCGCTGCCCCATGGAAATCAACATGGCCGAAGTCATGGATGCCCTGCGCGCGAGGGGCGCCGCGAAGCCGCAGGGGAACATGCCCCTGATGAACAAGCTGCTTTTGGGGACCATCAAGACCTTCGGACGGACCTACGACCTGGGGGCCATGGTCCTGTATAAAGCCGGCACGGCCTCTTACGCAAAGGATCTGGATAAACTCCCCATGATCCTGAAAAAAGGAAAGATCGCCCTCTTGCCCCCCCACGGCGCCGATAAGAAAATGGTGAAGCGGATATTCAACAACTTAGAAAAAACAAGGAAAAAGTCAACATGAAATACGCCTATTTCCCGGGGTGTTCGGCGGAATCGACGGCCCGCGACCTGTACCTGTCCACGATGGCCGTGGCCCGCGCGCTGGGGATCGAGTTTACGGAACCCGAGGCCTGGTCATGCTGTGGCACCACCATGGCCCACCAGGTCGATCACGATCTCTCCCTGTCGCTTGCCGCCGTCAATCTTTTGAAGGTGAAGGATATGGGGCTCGACATGGTGGTCAGTTGCGCCTCCTGCTACAGCCGAATGAAGATCGCCAACCATGAAATATCCACGAATCCGAAAAAACGGGAGATCGTTTCAGCCGCCCTGGGGAGGGATTATGACGGCGCCGTCAAGGTGCGGCATTTCGTGGAAATCCTGATCGAGGATATCGGGCTGGACGCCTTCAAAAAAGCGCTGACCCACTCCCTCGGGGGGTTGAAGGTGGCTTCGTACTACGGATGCCTCATGGTGCGCCCTCCGGAGGTCGCGGGGTTCGATGACCCGGAGAATCCCGTTTACATGGACAGGCTCATCAACGCCATGGGCGGCGTAGGGCTGGACTGGCCGCACAAGGTTGAATGTTGCGGCGGCTCGCTCACGCTGACCCGGTCGGATCTCGTCGTCAAACTTTCCGAATCGATCATTGCCATGGCCAAAGATTCCGGAGCCGAATGCATGGCCGTGGCGTGTCCCATGTGCCAGATCAACCTGGATATGCGGCAGGACGATATCTTCAAGGCCGCCGGCAGACGTTACGACATGCCGATCATTTACATTTCGCAGCTCATGGGATCGTGTCTGGGCATATCGGAGGATGCGCTTGGACTCAACAAGCTGATCGTTTCGCCCAAAGAGGCGATGAATCATGTTCGGTCATCGGTAAGGTCGTGAATCATGGAAAAGAGTAAGAAGAAAAAAATTGGCGCCGTACTGGTGCAGGGAGGGGGCATAGCCGGCGTCCAGGCTTCCCTCGATCTGGCCAATTCCGGGTTCAAGGTCTATCTGGTCGAGAATTCGGCCGCCATCGGCGGGATGATGGCCCATCTGGATAAAACCTTTCCGACCGGCGATTGCGCGACCTGTATCGTCTCCCCCAAGCTGGTCGAGTGCGCCCGCAATCTCAATATAGAAATCCTCACGCTCTCCAAACTCGAGAAGCTGGAAGGCACGCCGGGTAATTTCAAGGCCTATGTAAAAAGGTCTCCCCGCTACATCGACGAAAAGATCTGCAACGATTGCGGGGACTGCACCAAAGCCTGCCCGGTCGAAATCGACGACAGCTACAACCGCGATCTGGGGAAAAGGAAAGTCATCCAGAAATATTCCCCACAGGCGATACCCAACAAGCCCAGGATCCTCAAGTTAGGCCATTCCCCATGCAAGATGAATTGTCCGGCCAACATCAACGTCCAGGGGTATATCCAGTTGATCAAGAAGAAGGAGTACGTCAAGGCGGCGGACCTGATCCGGGAGAGAAATCCCCTCGCTGCGATCTGCGGCCGGGTTTGTCCCGCCCCCTGCGAGAGCGCCTGCACCCGTTCCAACGTGGATGCGCCGCTCGCCATACGGCAGCTCAAGCGGTTCGCCGTGGACCAGGAAATCAGGATGGTGAAAGCGGGCGAACTGGCCTTGCCGGAGGAGAAATCCCCCCCGGCGGATGCCCCGAAAATTGCCATTATCGGTGCGGGACCGGCGGGACTCACGGCGGCCGGGGATCTGGCGAACAGCGGGTTTGCCGTGACCGTCTATGAAGCCTCCAGCAGCGCAGGCGGTATGCTCCTCTGGGGGATCCCGCCCTACCGCCTCCCCAAGGACATTCTCGCGTACGAGGTGCAACTCATCCGGCGAAAAGGCGTCACCATCGTCTTGAACTGCCGCATCGGCAAGGATAAAACGATCGAGGAGTTGCAGAAGGAAAACGCAGCCGTCTTCATCAGCGCCGGCGCGCACGTGAGCAGGAAACTGGGGGTTCCCGGCGAAGAGAAGTCCGGCGTCGATTTCGGCGTGGAATTCCTGAGACAGGCCGGAAGCAAGGATGATAAGCCCTGCGTCGGCAGGCATGTCCTGGTCATCGGGGGCGGCAACGTGGCCGTGGATGTGGCGCGGACGACGCTCAGGCTCGGGGCAAAGCAGGTCGAGATGGTGGCCCTGGAGAAGCGCGACGAGATGCCCGCTTATAAGGAGGAGATCGAGGCCACGCTCGCCGAGGGCATTACGATCAACAACGGCTGTGGGCCGAACCGCATCATCGGCGACGGCTCCGTCACCGCCATCGAGCTTCGGCAATGCACCCGCGTCTTCGATGAAAATGGCCGCTTCAGCCCCCTCTACAATCAAGAGAATTTGAAAACCATCAACGCCGATCAGATCATCGTGGCGATCGGCCAAGCGGTCAGCCCCGATCTGCTCAAGCACTGCGGTGTGGGGACCGAGCGGGGCTGCTTCGTGGCCGATCCCGTGACGCTGGAAACATCGGTCCAGGGAATCTTTGCCGGCGGCGAAAACGCGACCGGACCGGGGAGTGTCATCCAGGCCGTGGCAGCGGGGAAGCGGGCCGCCGAATCGATCGAACGCTACCTGAACGGAAAGGAGCTCCGGGCGGCCCGTTTTTCAGATACCTTGAAACCCTTGGCAGACGAGCTCCTGCCTTCCACGGACGACGTCGAAAAGAAAAAGCGGGCCGATGCGGCAATGCTTCCGGCATGCGAGCGGACGGCTGATTTCCGGGAGATCGAAGCCGGATTTTCCGTGGAGGAAGCCGTGGCGGAGGCCGAGCGCTGCCTGAACTGCGCCCTCTGTTCCGAATGCATGGCGTGCGTTTCCGCCTGCGACAAGAAAGCCGTCGACCATGCCATGGCGGAAGAAACCATCACGCTAAATGTCGGCTCCGTCATCCTGACACCGGGCTTTGAAGAATTCGACGCCAAACGCAAAGGGGAATACGGTTTCAACCGGTACCGGAACGTTTTGACCAGCGTGCAGTTCGAGCGGATGCTGTCGGCCGCCGGTCCTTTTGCCGGACACGTCGTCCGCCGGGATGACGGAAAGGAAGCCAAAAGAATCGCATGGATACAGTGCGTCGGTTCCCGCGACGCCAAATGCGGGAATGAATATTGTTCTTCCATCTGCTGCATGGCCACGACAAAACAGGCGCTGGTCGCCAGTGAACATAGCGCCGGTCTCCAAGCGACTATCTTTTATATGGATATCAGGGCTTTTGGGAAAGACTTCGACCAGTATTACGAACGCGCCAGAAGCAAGGAAAATATAGAATATATCAAGAGTATTCCCTCCAGGGCCATCCAGGTTCCGGGATCAATGGACATCAGGCTTCGCTATGTGGACGGGAACTTCAAACAGGTGGAGCGCGATTTTGACCTGGTCGTCCTGGCCGTCGGCCTGGATCCCAAGCCTAACGTTTCGGCGAGCATGGCGCAGTTGGGCATCGAACTCAACGAGTTCGGTTTCTGCAAAACGAGCCGGTTTCTTCCCCTGGAGACATCCAGCCCCGGCGTTTTCGTGGCCGGCGCCTTCCAGGAACCCAAGGACATCCCGGAGACCGTAACCCAGGCCAGCGCTGCCGCCTCCATGGCCATGGAGCTTTTGGCTTCGGCGCGCAATACCCTCATCACGAAAAAGACCTATCCACCCGAGCATGATGTCGGCGACGACGAACCGAGGATCGGCGTGTTTGTCTGTCATTGCGGGATCAATATCGCGGCCACGGTGGATGTGGAAAAGGTGACCGAGGCCATTTCCAAGGACCCCCATGTGGTTGTTGCCTCACATACCATGTACACCTGTTCGGACGCGAGCCTTTCCGAAATCAAGAAGCGGATCGAAGAATTCCAGCTTAACCGGGTGGTGGTCGCGTCCTGCATGCCCCGGACCCATGAACCCCTTTTCCGCGAAACCTTGCGTGAGGCCGGATTAAATCCCTACCTTTTCGAACTGGCCAACATCAGGGATCAATGTTCCTGGGTGCATTCATCCGAACCGGATGTCGCCACCTTGAAGGCCATTGAACTCGTGAGAATGTCCATCGCACGCGCAAGGTTCCTGAAGCCGCTTGTCGGAGAATCCCTGGCCATCAACCAGGACGGTCTGGTCATTGGGGGAGGATTGAGCGGCATGACCGCAGCCCTTTCTCTGGCGAATCAGGGATTCAAAGTATCTCTCATCGAAAAATCAGGAACCTTGGGCGGTCAGATCTTAAACATCCATTCTGTACTGGAAAACGATGATCCATATTTCTTTACGGCAAATATTTTATACCAGACGCAAAATCACCGAAACATCAAAGTTTATCTCCATAGTGAAGTGACTAAAGTTAACGGACATATCGGTAAATTTTTAGTGACGATAGCGGAAAAAGGAAAGGGCAACGGTCAGGGCGATATCGCAAGGACTGAAATATCCTGTGGCGCCATTATTGTGGCGACAGGAGCGGAACCGGCGAAAACCGGAGAATTCCTTTACGGGGAGTCTGAAAATATCCTCACCCAAATAGAACTGGAACAGCTCCTCCACGCGGACAAGTTTAAAGGTCATGGCAAAAATATCATCATGATCCAATGTGTCGGTTCCCGCAATGATAAACATCCCTATTGCAGCCGCATCTGCTGTTCCATGGCGGTTAAGAATGCCCTGAGCATCAAGAAGAAAAATCCGGATGCCAATATTTATATCCTTTACCGCGATATCAGGACCTATGGTTTCAGAGAGAAGTATTACCGGATGGCCCGCGACGCCGGAATCGTCTTTGTCCGGTATGATGAAGGGAAGCCGCCGGTGGTCTCACGGGACAACGGGCTTCTGGTTCAGGTTGACAGCCCCGATGTCAACGACAGGGTGGAAATTGAAGCCGATCATGTCATCCTGAGCACCGGAATCAGTGCGCCGGCCGGTAACAGACAACTATCGGACATGCTCAAATTGCAGCTTAATGCCGACGGGTTCTTCCTGGAAGCGCATGTTAAGCTGCGCCCTGTGGATTTCGCCACCGAAGGCATCTATCTCTGTGGTTTGGCCCATTCGCCGAAGATGATCGATGAAAATATTTCCCAGGCCCGTGCGGCCGCTTCGCGGGCGGCGACCGTCCTCTCCAAAACGCATCTGGATGTCGGCGCCCAAGTCGCGGAGGTTAATCAGGACAAGTGTATCTCCTGCATGACTTGTGTTCATGTTTGCCCCTACGGCGCACCCTTTGCGAACGTTGACAACAAGGGGGAGATTACGGCGGCGAAATGCATGGGCTGCGGCATTTGCGCTTCCGAATGTCCCGCCTGTGCGATTCAGCTCAACCATTTTGAGTCTATGCAGTTCAATGCGATGCTGGAAAATCTGTTGGAGCACCATTTGACTGTCGACTGTAATGAAGACAGAGGCATTCTATGAGTAACGAGAATTCTGAACCACTGCTTATTGCATTCTGCTGCCAGTACTGCTCCTATTCCGCCGCAGATCTGGCAGGTTCCATGAGACTGCAATATCCCCCGAATGTGCGCATCATCCGAACACCCTGTACGGGAAGGCTGGAAGTGGAGTTTTTTATGAAGGCCTTCGAAAAGGGCGCCGATGGAATTCTCGTCGCGGGATGCCTGGAAGGCGGCTGCCATTTTACGGAGGGCAATCTTCTGGCCAGGGGCAGGGTCGGCTATACGCGGAAATTCCTTTCCGAGAGCGGGCTGGAGGAGGAGCGCATCCGCATGATCAACATATCGGCGGCACAGGCCAGACCGCTTGTCGATTACATCAATGAGATGCTGGCCACCCTGAAAAACCTCGGGCCAAGCCCGTTAAAGAGCATGAACCCATCAAAAAATGCGGAGATTAGGATATGATAGTAGCACAAAGGAAAAGCATCCCCGAACTCATCGATATACTGAAAGGCCAAAAGAAGATCCTCGTGCTGGGTTGCGGCACATGCGTCACGGTCTGCCTGGCCGGAGGGGAGCGCGAAGTCAGCATCAATGCATCGGCGCTGCGCATCGCCTCGAGGCTGAAGAACCTCGCGTTCGAGGTTGAAGAGCTGACGATTGAACGGCAGTGTGATAACGTTTTTATAGAAAAGGCGGCAGATACGATCAAAAGAAACGATGTCGTCCTTTCGCTGGGCTGTGGCGCCGGGGTCCAGGCGATTGCCGAACGGTATGACAAACCGGTATATGCAGGACTCGATACGGTGTTCATTGGTATCCTCGAAGAGCGGGCCACCTGGACGGAAAAATGTATCGCCTGCGGTAAATGCGTTCTCCATGAGTACGGCGGCATCTGCCCCGTCACCCGGTGTGCGAAGCACATGCTGAACGGCCCGTGCAGCGGCTCGCGGGAGGACCGGTGCGAGGTGAGAGCCGATCGGCCCTGCGCCTGGCAGCTCATCTATCAGAGGCTCAAGAATATCGGTGAACTCGATCGACTGAAATCGATTAAGGCCCCCAAGAACTGGGGTACAAGCATCCATGGGGGAAGCAGGGTTGTTATACGGGAAGATCATAGAATTTGATGCAAGTTTGACAAATTAACCGATTGCTGATACGAATAAATTTATTAGGGAAATTGATTCCATGATTAAAATCATAACGGTTTATGAACCTGATAAAGACCTGTTGATCGACTATAAGATCAGGAGGAAGTAACGATGGGAAGCGCAATTAGGGAAACATACAGCGAGCAGCACGTGACGTATACACTGGAAATGGATGGGAAATTCTACATCGTAGAGCATGTGCCGGCTCGGGTGTGTCTGGAGACGGGGGAACA
>MNZQ01000134.1:761-9306 GCA_001873745.1 Syntrophaceae bacterium CG2_30_58_14 | reverse complement strand
AAGGCCGGCAGACGCATGGAGGTTGCGGTGGCCATAGGCACGGACCCCGCCGTGACCTATGCGGCGACGGCGCCTCTGCCCAGAGGGGTGGACGAGATGATCCTCGCCGGCTTCATCCGGCAGAAGCCAGTCGTCATGGTCAAGGGCGTCACGGTCGCGATCGAGGTTCCGGCCGAGGCGGAGTTCGTCCTGGAAGGCTATGTCGACCCGGAAGAGACGAGGATCGAGGGGCCGTTCGGGGATCACACGGGGTACTACTCCCTGGAGGGCGAGTATCCGGTCTTCCATTTGACCGCCGTCACCCACCGGCGGAATCCCGTCTACAGCGCCACGGTTGTCGGACGCCCGCCCATGGAGGACTGCTATCTCGCGCTTGTCACGGAACGCCTCTTCCTGCCGATGATCAAGGCCGTCATGCCCGAGATAATGGACTACTGGCTCCCCTGGGAGGGGGTCTTCCACAATATCGTCGTGGTCGCGATTGACAAGGAGTACCCCCAGCACGCCGCCAAGATCATCAGCGGCCTGTGGGGAATGGGGCAGATGAGCTTCGCCAAGGCGATCGCGGTTGTTGACGATCGGTCTCTCCTGTCCGACGGGGAACGGCTGCTTGCGCATATCTTGAATACGATTGATTTCCATTCCGATATCACGGTGACCAGAGGCATCCTCGACGTCCTCGACCACTCCTCGCCGCAGCCCCTCTACGGCTCGAAGATCGCCATCGATGCGACCGCCCGGATCGCCGGCGAACAGCCCCGCCCGAAGACAAATGCTGCAAAGGTCTCGCGGGGCGACGAAGAGCTGCTTCAACATCTCCGGGGCATCGACAGGGGATTCGTCGCGTTGCGCAGAATCTTTCCCGGGTGTAAAAATCCGCTCCTCTTGATTGCGATCGACAAGGAAAACGGGAAAAACTCCCGCTATTACATGGACAGGATCGACTGGGAGGCGCTTTCTCAGGGCGTCTGCGTCCTCTACGACGCCGGCATCGACTTGGCGGACGACTCCCTTTTGCTGTGGAAGGTCTTCAACAATACGGACTCTTCACGGGACGTAACGATCAGTGGGGCGGGGATCATCATCGATGCAACAAAAAAGGGCCCGGCGGACGGCCACATAAGACCGTGGCCGGATGAGATCGAGATGACGGACGAAATCAAGAAACGCGTAAACGGTTTGCTCGACGAGTTCGTTAAAGATGATCCGGATGCTCTCAACATGGCGGCATTCCGGCTTCCACCTCTTCTGCGGCAACCGCATCTTGCCCGACGATGATACGGCCATGGAGAACCTGGCCCGCTACATCATCCGGACGTGATTCTCCTGGGAAAGGATGCACTACCTGGATCCGAAGGGGAAGGTCGTCTATACATCCAAAGACGGCAGGACAAGCAAGAGCTTCCCCGCCCTGGGATGGCTGGCCAACCTGTGCTCCCACATCCCGAACACTTATAAGGCCTCCTCATGTCAAGGGGAAAAATAATCCCCTTAACGGAGAATGAAAGTGATGTGGTTCCGCTTTACTGGTACCGATGGTGCTGTAACACGGTCAGCGATGCCGGCTTGGTTTCAAAGGATCAGGTTTGCAGAATCAGGGGAGAGCAGCAGAACTGGGCGCGGCTTATTCAAAAGATCTATTTCGAAGAATCAGCGAAGCTGATTTGAGGCTTGCAGGATAGGTCTGCCTGAATGCCGCTAACAATGGCCTTCGTGGCGGGTAAATCAACAAAAAAGCAATGCCTTATCAATCAATTCAATCAATCAATTCAATTAGTTTTCGGCAACCATCCTGTTCGTCGGAGCGATTGTCCTGGCGGCCCCCCTGGTGATTGCATGGATCAAGCCGCTCATCGACCGCAAAGATTAAGCGGCTTCGTAAAAAGTCCGGGGGCTGCGCTAAAGCTTCAGCCTGCCCCTGCTCTCGCAGGGGCAGGCTTTTTGCGGCGTGTTCCGGAGATATGTTCCGATCGCTTTTGAGCTTCCGGAATAAGCCCCTCCCCGATTCCTCACTCCTCAGGACTCGCGCACCTTGCCTTAATGTCAGTTGTCCCCTTTCCGGTCGGCGCCATGGACAACCAAGGGGATGAGATTTCCCCGAACGTCAAAAGACATGGGGCGGGGGCCCTCAAGAATCTCAAGATCCGGCCTGCTGGGGATTTCACCCCCATAAATTTCAGAAACCTCCACCTCATCCAATTGAAGCGTGTTTTTTATGCGGACGATACGGCTTTTCCGGGGAGGGATCAGGCCGACGGACCCCAGGGCAACCTGGATACATTCCCGATCCGTTTCAAAGTGCATGGGGATTGCCGCCTTTTCGAGACTGATGCCGGTGATGCAGTTCATGTAGGTGGATAAACGGTCGATCTTGTCCACCAGCCTTTTTGTGGTTAGATCCGCGAGGCCGATGCCCGTAGCGTTTCCGCCGGAGAAAGGGGTCAGATCCCTCACAAAAAGCCGTCTAACGTTCACGGGGTGGGGGAAGACGCCGAGGATGTCGCGGTTACGCCCGGTGACATTCGGATCGATGCCCGTGCCACTGATGTCCTTTCCCATCTCATCGATGATCAGCAGGTCTATTTCCGTGAATGGGAGACGGGGCATCATCCTTTTTGCCAAGATCAGGAGTTCTTTCTCTTTCTTCTCCAGCTCATCGGGAAGAACCGCGGCGATTGCCGCCGTCTGATCGTATCCGTTCTCCACGAGCCCCAGGCCGCAAAGAATGGGGACTTTTTTCAGGACCTCCCTGCCCACATCGACGATGATCTTGGGAAAGGTGTATTGGATCGCTGCCTTGTGGTAATATTCGGCGCCCTTTTGCTTGCCCATGCCGATGGCCATCATCTTCATCAGGCCGCTCTCGATCGGGGCCTTGAATTTGGTGTGGGGCTTGATCCGATTGACAACGATGATCCCGTCCGCCTCGAAGGCGTTCTTGTCGATAAACACCGGAACCCCGTCTTGTGTTTTGGAGATCTCCACGGTTTCCATGGAGGAGAGAATCGGCGCGTCCGTGAACGCCTCGGTTACGTGATAATGGGCCAGCATGGCCGTCTGCCCCTCCGCCGTTGCCCCGCCATGGCTCCCCATGGCGGGAAAGATAAACGGCCTGGCGCCGAGCGATTTCAAATAGTCTGCAGCGCTCTTCAGAATCAGCGCGATATTGGCGACGCCGCGGCTGCCGCCGGTCAAGGCGATACGCTGCCCCGGTCGGACCCGCTGCCCCAGGGCGAGTTTTTTCAATTCGGCCTGGACCGCGCCGGGGATATCCGTAACCATTGTCCGGTCAAAGGTCTGCCGCAGGCGAATCATGTCTGGAAAATCCATTGTACGAACCTCCTCAAAAATCAAGGGCTTCCGAACGGATGCCCGTGGATGACCCCGTGAAGGATTGCTTCAAAAGCGCCTCGGTGAAATCCTTCCATCTCTCTTCGGCGGCGATCATATGGATCACTCCGGAAAAAGGCAAGACTTAATTGGGGAACGGGGGGTATCCCGCACCGCCCATAACTTATCCCTCCTTTGGGAAGTCAATGTTCGGCAACATCGAATGATGAGCCAATGATCCCTTTTTACCCTCCTTGGGCAACAGTTTATTTGAGGCAATTCGCCCCCGGGTTTTGTCGTTGACAAACCCATAGCTCTACTCTATCGTTAGACAGGCATAAGCGGCGTCCGGTCGTTCCGGGCGCGAGGCCGGAGAAAACCCCGCCTCCCCCGATTCCCTCTCCCTGAGGGAGACGGAATTGGGGGACTTTTTACGAAGCCGTCAAACAGAAAGGAGAAAAAAAGATGATCAGCAAGAAGATGTTCGATTCGATGAACGAGCAGATTAAAATGGAACTGGAGTCCTCCTATCTCTATCTCTCCATGGTCGCCTATTTCCATTCCCGAAACTTAGACGGGATGGCCCACTGGATGCGTTGCCAGGTCCATGAGGAGACGATCCACGCGATGAAGTTTTTCGACCATGTCATCAGCCGGGGGGGCGAGGTGGTCCTCCTGGATCTCAAGCAGCTCAAGCTGACATGGAAAAGCCCGTTGGAGGCATGGAAGGGCGCCTATGCCCACGAACAGTTCATCACGGCAAAGATCCACAACCTGATCAGGATCGCCCGCGAGGAAAACGACTACACGGCGGAGCCGATGCTCGCATGGTTTGCCAACGAGCAGATCGAGGAGGAGAGCAACACAGACAAGGCAGCCCGGCAGATCGAAATGGTCGGCGACAGCAAGCAGGGACTCTTCATGCTGGACCGTGAGATGGGGACCCGGATCTTCGTGGCGGGCTCGCCCTTCGATCCTGCGGCCTACAACCTGCTCAAGTAGCCTCTGTCGCCGTCAACGTTTCAATAGCTTGCTGCCATAAAGACCGGTCGGCTTGATCAGTAGAATCAGCAGCATGATCGCAAACGGCGCCATCTGCGCCAGCGGGGCGTAGATGAGGGATCCAAGCGAAACGACCTGACCGACGAGAAAAGCCGATATCAGCGTCCCTTTGATGCTGCCCAGCCCGCCGATGATGACGACCATGAATATGAACGGCATCACCTCGAGCCCCATCTGGGGATCGACCATAATGAGCGGCGCATGCAGTCCCCCGGCCAGCCCGGACAACGTTCCGGCGATGATGAAGGTGGTGGTGAACAAGCGATAGACGTTGATGCCGAGCCCCTCGACATGTTCCACATCCTCGATGCCGGCCCGGATCGCCTTCCCGATGATCGTCCGGTTCAAAAAAAGCCAGATGCCGAGGTAAACGAGCAGCGAGATGGCAATCACAATCAACCGGTAAACGGGGATTTCCGTGCCCATAATACTGATCTGCGTGACCATCGGAACGGGAACCGGACGGGGAACCAGCCCCCAGATGGACTTGATCACGCCCACGCCGCCGATCAGAATCCCGAAAGAGGCGATCATCGTGAAGGCGATATCCCGTTCGTAGATGCGCAAAAATATGAACCGTTCCACGCCGAAACTGACAATGCCGGCAACGACCATCCCCGCCAGCGCGCCCTGCCACATGCTGCCCGTTACGAGGCTGATGGTGTAGGTGATATACGCGCCGATGGAATAGTAGAGCAACTGATCCAGGCTGATGATGCGCATCAAGCCGAAACAGAGAGACAAGCCGATAGCCATCAGGAAAAAGATGCTGCCGATGCTCAACCCGAAGATCACGCCGGAAATCAGCAACTGTGTGTCCATCATCGCCAATCGTCACCCCTATCGTTCTGGTTTGAAAACATTCTTCCGGAAGAGCGCCTTTTTCAGCAGCGGCTCCAATGTGCCCCAGATGCCCTTTTCGCCGGCAAGCATGATAAACACCAGCAGAAAGCCGATAAACAGCTCCCAGTTGCCGATCAGTCCGCTGATCAGGTCCTTCATGCCGGTGTAGGCGATCGCCCCGACGATGGGCCCGTAAAGCGTTCCAACGCCTCCGAGAATCGTGACCACGACCGGATCGGCGGCACGGTGCGCACTGGTCATTTCCGGGCTCACAAAGCCGAGATAAACGGCATACATCGAACCGGCCAGCGCTGTCGTCGTATTGGCGATGACGAAAGCCAGCAGCCGGATTTTGAAATTGCTGTACCCGAGAAATTTGACCTTGTCTTCATTGATCTTCGAGGCCAGACAGCAGGCGCCGAATAGGGTGTCGTTGAGGTATTTGTAGAAAGCCCAGATGGCCAGGGCAACGAGAAAAGCGAAGATATAGAAATGGTTTGGTCTGGAAAGATCCAGTATGGGCGTGGAAGCGATGTTGGTCAAAAACCAAAGCCCGTTGTCTCCCTTGGTAATCGAAGCCAGGACCTTCTGCATCATATAGAAGATGATCACCGCCAGCGCCAGATTCACCAGCGCAAAATAGTCGCTGCGCAGTCGGACGAAAAGCGGGCCGACGATGAGAGAGATGAGCACCCCCGCCAGAATTCCGATCAGGATGCCGATATAGGGGTTCGTGCCGAAGTAATAGAGATAAAAGGCGGTTGCATAGGCCCCGGTCGCCAGATAAGCCGGCTGCCCGAATGAAATAAACCCGACGCGCCCCAGAAGGAAGCTGCAACCCATCGTGTAGATGGAGAAAATGATGATCTCGTTGGAGAAGGGCAGCGGCAGGAAGACCCTCAACACGGCCAGCAGCGAAAACGCCAACAGTATGCCCCACCACCATCGGAACACGTTCATCATGGGAATCCCTCGTTCATCCTTCTTAGAGATACTGTTCGCAGATATTCGCCCTGACAGATTCCCCCGCAAGTTCCTTGATGATGCGTCCTTCTTTGATGGCGTAAACCTTGTCGGAGATGGCGCAAATCAGGGGCAGGTTCTGTTCGACAATCACCAGGGACGATTTCTTTCTCAACTCACCGAAAACGATCCTTAAATGGGAAACGATACTGGGGGCCAACCCCTCGGTGGGTTCATCGATCAAGAGCACCTTGGGGCTGCCGAGGATGGCCCTGCCGATCATCAGCATCTGGCGCTCCCCGCCGCTCAGATGCCCCGCCTTGCGATCCATGAGCTCTTTGAGTTTGGGGAAATAGTCGGTGACCTGGTCCCAGTTGTAATCCCTGGTTGCGTAACTGCCCAGCTCCAGATTTTCCCGGACGGTCAGATCGGAAAAGACCTTTTTGTCCTGGGGAATGTACTTGATCCCCATTTTGGCGATATCGTAGGACATCCGACCGATCAAACCGACGCCGTCACAGGTGATCGATCCGGAGAGCGGTTTCAAAAATCCCGCAATGCTCTTGAGCAGGGTGGATTTGCCCGCCCCGTTGCGGCCCACGCAAGCCACGATCTGCCCCGGTTTGACGCCCAGATCGATATCAAACAGAACCTTCGATTCACCGTAAGAGACATTGAGGTTTCTGACGGTCAGGATCTCTTCGTTATTCATCGTCATGAACACCCTTTAAAACCATAGTGCTAAGTGCTGAGTGCTGAGTATTACGTAACACTTAACACCTAAAACTTAACACGATTTCAACCATCCGCAGCGGCGTCGATCTGCCAGTAGCTTCGGCGCACCTCCGGATCCCGGAGACATTCCTCATACCCGCCATCCGCGATAATTCTGCCGTCGTGCATAACGGTGAGCCGCTGCAGGAAATCTTCCACCTGGGAAATCTTATGTTCCACAATCAGGATCGTCTGCGCGCCCACATGCCGGCGCAGCACACTCAGGACGCCCTTGATCTCGGATTCGGCCAGCCCTGCCAGAGGTTCGTCTAACAGCAGCACCTTCGGTTCGGCCAGGATGGCCATCGCGATTTCCAACCTTCGCTTCTCACCCAGGCTGAGATTCTTCACCGGCCTGTCGGCCACATCCTGCAGGCTGAAGGTTTCCAGGATGGCGACGATTTTCTCGTCTTTCCGGTACCTTTTGCAGGTATTCAGCAGCAGATGAAGCAGCGACGATTTTTTGTGCGCCCGGAAAAAGGAGAGTACGAGGTTGTCGATGACGCTAAGATTGTCGAACGTGGAGGTCAACTGAAAGGTCCGCATCATCCCGAGGGCGACCCTTTCCTGGGGCGTCTTGTGGGTGATATCCTGACCTTGGTAGCGGATGGCGCCTTCATCGGGAGGGTAATATCCCGTCAGGAGGTTGAAGAAGGTGGTCTTCCCGGCGCCATTGGAGCCAATGATGCCGGCGACTTCGTTTTCATGCAGCAGATAATCGACCCGGTCCACGGCGATCAATTCGCCAAAACGTTTCGTAACCCCTTCCGCCTTGATGATTTCTACGCGCAGATCTGAACTCACAGGCAGCCCTTTTCTCAGGATACGACCCGGTGAAGGGAACAGAGGATCACCGGGGCAAAGAGAGGCTCAAGATGAAAAGGCCTCCCTCCCCCTCGACGGGGGAGGGAGGGGTGATGGATCCTTCATCAGCGCCCGGCCTGGGCATGAGGATTAGTAACCCAAAGTCTTCAGGTCAGGCATGACCGAATCGCCGCCCTGATAGCCCATGACTTTAAAAAGGTCCCACTCGCCTTTCTGCTCCGCCCGACCTTTTCCCTTGACCAAAAAGGCGGCGTACTTGTAAACGGCCGAGTGATCTTCGCGCCATCGGGCAGGTCCCTTGACTGTGGCAAACTCGCCCTTGTTGGCCATCAGCGCTGCGGCGACCTTGATCGGATCAAAGGATTTTGCGGTTTCGATCCCCCGGAACATCTCCGTGTATGCGACATAGGCGATCGTCGCATAGGCGTCCGGCGGCTTGTTGTATTTCGCGCGGTAGAGATCGGTAAACACCTTGGCGCTTTTTACGACGGCCTTGTCTTCGAAACCCGTCAGGTCGTGGTAAAAATAGTGCATCGAATAGACGCCTTCCAGCGCCTCGGGGGGAAGGCCCTTGGCGACCACGTTGGTAATGAAGGAGTTGAAGATGGTCATCTCCTTGTTCAGGCCCATCTGCTGGACCTGTTTCAGCAGCGCCACCGCATCGGCGGCGAATTGGGCGGAGATAAAGACATCCGGCTTGGCCGCCCTTACCTTCTGCAGGATCGTTGTGAAATCGCCAGTCCCCAGC
>MNZQ01000134.1:0-745 GCA_001873745.1 Syntrophaceae bacterium CG2_30_58_14 | reverse complement strand
CGACGATCTCGGCGCCGAACTCTTTGGCGGCCGCATAGACGCCGTCGCGGATGTCCCAGCCCCAACTGTCGGCGCGCGCCAGGAAGAAAATGCGCTTCTTGCCGAGGGTTTTTACGGCGGCGGAGCCGGCCATATAGCCCACAGTCCAGGGGCTAAAGGCGGTCGCGAAGGTGGAAGGGGCCAACGTCCCTTTTTTGAAGGCATCCTTGGCCAGAACACAGACGGGGAAATAGGGCATGGGTTCTTTTGAAACCAGGGAATTGATCGCAAAGGCCAGCGGCGCCCAGGTCTGACCGCCCACCCCTTTGACCCCTTCGGAAACCATGTAACGGTAGCGGCGGACGCCTACATCCTGTTTGGCCTCATCATCGGCGACAATGCCCTCGACCTTGACCTTTCCCCAGGGCATGGCGAGGCCGCCTTTTTTGTTGACGACATCCACCGCCAGCAGCGCGCCCTCCTTCTGGGTCTCGGCCACCGCCGCAAACGTTCCGGTCAGAGGGAGCAGGATACCGACTTTGATCTTGCTGGGATTGGCCGCCATGCCGCTGCCGTAACCGAAGACACCGACAAACACGAAAACCGATAGCAAAATTACAAATTTTTTCATTTGCGCCTCCTTCTGTTTGAATATGATTGGTTTTAGACCTTCTAAGGCGTTGTCACAAAATAACTCTTGCAATTTAGTGTATCCGTGATATAATGGGTTCATGGATAAAGAGATGATCAAGCAACGCTATTCTCT
>MNZQ01000072.1 GCA_001873745.1 Syntrophaceae bacterium CG2_30_58_14 | reverse complement strand
CCGCGTTCATCGTGTTGCGTCGCTCCTAAAGCGGTGGATTCTCGGCACCCATCAGGGCGCGGTCAGTCCAGAGCACCTGGATGGTTACCTTGACGAGTTCACGTTCCGGTTTAACCGGCGCACATCGCGCAGTCGAGGCAAGCTATTCTACCGGCTGATGCAGAACGCCATGGCCGTAGCACCTGCGCCCTACAAGAACGTTATCAAGGGCATTCGCGGCCTTGGCCGCCAGAACCACAACATATAGGGGCGACTGGAGCTAAGGAGATACCCCATATTGCGTTATTAACTTCAAATGCGGACAGAACAGGGGCTTGCGGTCACAGACGCTTGGGCGCGGTTGCGTCGGCTTCTCTGTGCCGGAAGCCCCTTGATTTTTGAATGCCTTGATAATGTGAGGAGTGAAGTACGGACGGACTGGAGAGAATGAATGGGGAACGGTGCACTGCCCAAGGTTTATGAGCCCCGCGAAGCGGAGGCCAAATGGTATCAATACTGGCTGGATCATGATTATTTTCATGCGGCGGACGCCAGTGCAAAAAAGCCGTTTTCGATTGTCATCCCGCCGCCGAATGTCACCGGGATGCTCCACATGGGGCATGCCCTGAACAACGTCCTCCAGGACATCTGTTGCCGCTATCGGAGGATGCAGGGAATGAATGTCCTCTGGATGCCGGGGATGGACCATGCCGGAATCGCCACGCAGAACGTCGTCGAACAGGAGCTGGCCAAGGAGGGGTTGACGCGCCACGACCTTGGCCGGGAGAAGTTCATCGAGCGGGTGTGGGAGTGGAAGGCAAGATACGGCGGGGTCATCATCCACCAGCTCAAACGCCTTGGCTGTTCCTGCGACTGGTCGCGCGAACGTTTCACGATGGATGAGGGGCTTTCGAAGGCCGTCCGCGAGGTGTTCGTCCGCCTCTATAACGACGGTCTCATCTACCAGGGGGATTATATCGTCAACTGGTGTCCCCGCTGCCGGACCGCGATCTCCGATCTGGAGGTTGAGTACCATCCGGAGGCGGGGCGTCTCTGGAGCATCCGCTATCCCTTCGCGGAGGGAGAGGGGGGGATCGTGGTCGCCACGACGCGGCCGGAGACGATGCTTGGCGATACCGCGGTGGCCGTCAATCCCAACGACGATCGGTACCGCCATCTCGTCGGGAAGGAGGTCGTCCTTCCCCTCGTGAACCGCCGAATTCCGATTATTGCCGACGACTACGTCACGATGGAATTCGGTTCCGGCGCCGTCAAGATCACGCCCGCGTCCGACCCGAACGACTTTGCGATGGCCGGGCGCCACGGGCTTCCGATCCTCCGGGTCATGGACGACGGCGCGGTCATCAATGAAAACGGCGGGGTCTATCGGGGTCAGGATCGCTACGCGTGCCGGAAGAACGTCCTCCGGGATCTGGAGCAGGGGGGCTTCCTCGTTGGGATGGAGCCTTACACGCACAACATCGGCCAGTGCTACCGCTGCAAGACCGACATCGAACCCGCCGTTTCCCGGCAGTGGTTCGTCCGGATCGCCCCCCTTGCCAAAGAGGCCATCGCCGCGGTGGTTACGGGAAGGACCCGGATCGTTCCGCCCACCTGGGAGGCCACCTATTTCGAGTGGATGAACAACATCCGCGACTGGTGCATCTCGCGGCAGATCTGGTGGGGCCACCGGATACCCGTCTGGACCTGCGAGGGGTGCGGGAAGCTGATCGTTTCCGCGCAGGATCCCGACCGTTGCCCCGATTGCGGCGGCGCCAAGCTGCGGCAGGAGGAGGATGTCCTCGATACCTGGTTCAGTTCGGGGCTGTGGCCCTTTTCGACCTTGGGATGGCCCGAGAACACCGAAGCGGTCAAGACCTTTTATCCCACATCACTGCTTGTGACCGGATTCGACATCCTCTTCTTCTGGGTCGCCCGGATGATGATGATGGGGCTCTACGTGATGAAGGAGGTCCCATTCCACGACGTCTATCTCCATGCCCTCGTTCGGGACGAGAACGGCGAAAAGATGAGCAAATCGAAGGGAAACAGCATCGATCCCCTCGAGATGATGGATAAGTTCGGGACGGACGCCTTCCGGTTCACGCTGGCCGCCTTCACCGCGCAGGGGCGGGACGTCCGGATGTCGGAGGAGCGGATCGAGGGGTACAAGTTTTTCGTGAACAAGATCTGGAATGCGACGCGGTTCTCCATGATGAACCTGGAGGATTACGACGCCGCGGTTCCGGTCCGCAAGGAGGATGCATCGATTGCCGACCGCTGGATCCTCGCGAGGCTGAACCGGACCGTCGCCGAGGTGATCCGGGGGTTGGACGAATATCGTTTCAATGACGCGGCGGCGGCGGTTTACCAGTTCGTCTGGCATGAGTTCTGCGACTGGTACCTCGAATTGATCAAGCCGGTCCTCTACGGCAAGGAGAATCCGACAGGGAGGCGGGCGGCCCAGAAGACCCTGCTTACGGTCCTGACGACGTCGCTCAAGCTGCTCCACCCCTTCATGCCCTTCCTGACCGAGGAGATCTGGCAGACGCTAATTGCGGATGCCACCTCCATCATGGTCAGCGCGTTCCCGGCGGCGAACGAAGCCTGCGCCGATTCCGGGGCGGAGAAGGAGATGGCGCAGATCATGGAGGTGATCACCCGCATCCGGAATATCCGCGGGGAGATGAACGTGGCGCCGTCGCTGAAGTTGAAGGCGACCCTGACGGCGCACTCCGAAACGCTGCGGATCTCTCTGGAGAGGGGACGGGTCTATATCACAAATCTGGCCAATCTGGGGAGGCTTTCGATCACCGGAGAGATGGCCGAACCGAAGGGGGCCGCAACGGCGGTGGCCGGTCCGGTGCATGTCTATGTTTTTCTCGCGGGTGTCATCGATATCGAAGGAGAGAAGGGCCGTCTCGCAAAGGAGATCGGCAAGGTCGAAAAGGAGCTGGCCGTCGTCGCGAAGAAGCTGGCCAACCCGGACTTTCTGGCCAAGGCGGCGGAGGCGGTCGTGAAGAAGGAGCAGGAGAAGGCCCGCGTGTTCGGGGAGAAGCGGGCCGCCCTAAGTGCGGCGTTGGAGAGGCTGGCGGTCCTTGCGGGGGAGAATAGTGCTGAGGAACAAGTAACGAGTGCTGAGTAACCCCCATGCCCGAAGCGGGCTCAACGAAGCATGAAAATCCCCCCTTACCCCCCTTTGGTAAAGGGGGGATGGGGGAATTTTCATATAAACGAGTAACGAGATCTTGCACTTAGCACTTAGCATTTAACGTCTTCTTTTAGAGGAATTGATCATGTGGCCGCGTCACCTGTTAACGGAATTGATCCGGAACGCCCTTGCGGAGGACGTCGGGGCGGGGGACGTCACGACCGGGGCGGCGCTTTTGGGGGATGAGACGGGCCTCGCCCGCGCGACGGCCAAGGCGGAGCTGATCGTGGCCGGAATCGAGGTCTTCGGAGAGGTCTTTCGAACGCTGGACCCGGCTCTCTCCTTTACGCCCCGGAAACGGGACGGAGAGAAGGCGGCGGCGGGCGAGCTTCTCGCGGAGATCGCAGGCAGCCTCGCCTCCATCCTGACCGCGGAGCGGGTCGCCCTGAACCTCCTGCAGCGGATGTGCGGGATTGCCACCCTCACCCGGCGCTATGTCGATGAGATCGCGGGAACGGAAGCGAAAATCCTGGACACCCGGAAGACCGCGCCGGGTCTCCGGATCCTCGACAAGTATGCCGTCCGCGCCGGAGGCGGCTGCAACCACCGCTTTGCCCTCTATGACGGGGTGCTGATCAAGGACAACCACATCGCGGCGGCGGGCGGGATCGGGCCGGCGGTGCGGCGGGTCCGCGAGCGGGTTCCCCACACCTTTCGGATTGAGGTCGAGGTGAAGAACATGGCGGAATTGGAGGAGGCGCTCATTGCCGGCGCCGACTCGGTCCTCCTGGACAACATGGGTCTTCCGGAGATGGCCGCCGCGGTGACAAGGGTCGGGAGAAAGATCCCTGTTGAGGCCTCGGGAAACATGACGCTGGAGAGGGTCCGGGAGGTCGCTTCCACCGGCGTCGATCTGATTTCGGTGGGCGCCCTGACACATTCGGCGGCGGCGGCGGATATCTCCCTCAATGTGGTCCAGGTGAAGTAAATGCAATTCGACGCAATGGCATTGCAGTCGCGTCTGACAGGGAGAAGGATCGGCTGCCGGCTCCACTGTGAGGAGACGGTCGATTCGACAAACCGTATTGCGCTGGAACTTGCGCAGGCTGGCGCCCCTGAGGGAACGGTTGTCCTCGCCGACCGGCAGACTGCCGGAAGGGGCCGGATGCAACGGAGCTGGCAGTCGCCGCCCGTGTGCAATCTCTATCTTTCCATCATTCTCCGCCCGACGATTCCGCAGCAGGAAGCCTCCCAGATTACTCTGATGGCGGGGCTGGCCGCGGCGGAGGCGGTTTCCGAAGCCTGCCCGGAGGGGCGTGTCGGGATCAAATGGCCGAACGATATCCTGATCGGCGGCCGAAAGGTCTGCGGGATACTGGCGGAGGCGAGGACGGACCGGGGGAAGATCGATTCGGTCGTTGTAGGGATCGGCCTTAACGTGAACATGGGAAAGGCCGATTTCGATCCGTCGCACCGCGAGACGGCCACTTCGCTTCGGGAGGAGACGGGCAGGAACCATTCCCGGGAGGATCTGTTTTTGTCGCTTTGCGGGCGGTTCGAAGGGTGGTATGAAATCCTCGAACGGAACGGATTTGCAGCGGTGCGGGAAGGGTGGCTCGCCCGCGCGGAGATGACGGGAAAACGCATCCGCGTCCTGTTTGGCGATGAGATGCGGGAGGGGATGTTTGCCGGCATCGATCGGGACGGGGCGCTTCTGATTGCGGACGAACAGGGTGTCGTCAGTCGAATCACCGCCGGCGACGCCACGATCATCAAAGAGTAAGGAGACCAGCAGTCTTGCGGCCTTATTTACGGCTTCAGCGTTTGCCGCAGACAGAACTTCCTATTTGAGTGAGCTGTTTCTCAATCTGCCGGCGCAAACCTGATGGAATCCCCTGCTCCTTTGCCAATGCTGAAAATGTCGCCACGGCGGATTGCGCCTGCCCGATTATCAGCCGGGCATCTGCGGCCTTGATGGACGCCTGTTCTGCCAGCTTCAGCAGGATGGAAATATCAGGCTGTCTCCCTTCACCCAGGTATGCGGTATAATGCTCGCCTCCGGGGCCGCCGGCAAAGGTCACGTCATATACCGGTGATAGCCCCCATCCACCGTTTCCATCCAGCAGATAACCGTGATTCTTTGCATGGTCGTCCCGGTTGCCGACGAACAGGTTGAATACAGCCCGGCGATACTGTTCCAACACATGCCTCATGTCGCTTGTCAACGACCATGCAAGTTTCAGCAGATCGGCGTAATCAAGCGACGGCAGACGGTGGTCTGCATGCAACAGACCGCTTGCCGTTGCCGAATGCAGACGGGCCGATGGTGAAGGACGATCAAAGCGGCGAACCGCTATATGCCATACACCGCTGCCGTCATCTATCAATCTACTTTCCGGAACCGTTATCCCGGCAGCCGCGGCCATGGCCAGACAGATATGCTCCAACGTCCCTTCATAACGACCGTACTCGCTGGTGATGCTTTTGCGCGAAGCTGAAAACTTTACCAGCCAGTGCGAGTACCCCTCCGGCAACGATCCGGCGCCGGAAACAAAGTTGACGCCATCCGGCGCACAACCGATCAATGCCTTTGGCCTTGCTCCCCCGGGCGAACCGCCGATTCTGGCCAGCAACCGTCCGGCATCCAAAATCCTCCCCTCAAAAAGCTGGATCGCCTCACGGGCCGTAACGCCAATCTGAATCGCCTCGAGTAAAGCTTCGCTGCTGCGCAGGGATGGCTGATAGCAAAGCGCTCCCATCGCCTCATCACCAAGCCATGCCAGCCGTTGAAACGGTGAAATATCGTTTCTGGCAATCCCCTGGCGCATGAAATGGCGGTCCATGATCAGCATCCCCCAGCCATCGGGAAGGGAATCAGCGCACAATCCGGGCAGCCGATCCGGCAGACGTCCGCTCTCAAACCGGTAGGTTTGCTCTGCCAGCGGCAAGTGAAAAGGGGATAATTCAACCCCGCCGGAAACCCAGGCAGAATCGTATTCGAACAGAACTCGGCCATTGGTTTCCGCCAGTACGCCGACCGGAGTTTTCACCAAACCATTGTCAAACAGTATCCGGATTTCCTGAAAGCTCATGTTTTTCTCCGCGCCCGCTGCCGGGGCTTGGTGACATGCTGCGCCCGCAGATCGGCTATGCTTGCGGGTTCATCAGGGGTCAGGGCTGCAAGCAGGCGCTCCAGGCGTCCCAGAGCGGCAAGCGCCCGCACCAGGGTATCGGTAGAGCATACCCCCCGTTTTTCAATACGCGCCAGCGTGGCAATGCCGACACCGGAACGCTCGGCAAGTTCATCCAGGGTAATATTGGCGCTCAGCCGGGAAGTTTTGACAAACCGGGCAATTGCCTGCAAGATATCTGAGGGAGTTGATAATTGCATATGTCACCTTAATATCAAATATGATATTTAAAGAACTATTTATGGGCTTATGTTACCATAAATGATTATTTATAGCAACCGGAACGTGACTTCAAGTCGCAAGGAAAATCTCATCTAATTGCCGGTTCAATCTTGTAGATTGAACCATGAGTTAACAATCCGGAGCAATCTACAAGATTGCTCCAGCAGAGATGTAGGGTGCGTGAGGCGTATGCCGTAACGAACCGAAAAGGCTCCATTTATTTTCTCAAAAACGGCTTTAACCAGGAGATGCCCAGAATAATTAAGGGGATGCCGAAACATTTTTTTTCCTGCCCCTTGTCAAGATCGGGTTTTATCAAAATTCGGGTGCAACTGGGGGTGGTTCTAATTTTTTTCTTTCGGTATTGTCTTTGCCGTTTCACTCTGTTATGGTCATACCCTGTCATACAAAGGAGGTTCTTATGGGAACACGTCAGCGTGCAGTGATGAGTCTCTCTCTTTCTCCTGATACGGCCAAGGAATACAAAGAAATCGCCAAAACGGAGGGGAAGACGATCAGCGGCCTGTTTCGCGAAATGTTCTTTTTCTACAAGCAGGAGAAGCTGAAAAAGGAGTTTTTCGCCCAGCAGGATTATGGCGTTGAAAAGGCAAAAGAGCTGAACATCTCGGAAGAGGAAATTGAACGCCTCATCTTTGCGGGGCGATAAGGTGCAAAAAGTCGTCTTCGATACGAATGTCTATATTTCCGCAGTATTAGACCAATCATCGTTGGGGGTGAATCATGAATGACTGGATTGTCGTAGATTCAACAATCTGTGCGGGCAAACCGACCGTACGGGGTACCAGGATTATGGTGAAGAATATTCTTGGCATGATTGCCGGTGGTTACGCATTGGATCAAGTAATGGAGGCCTACCCTGAATTGACCCGTGAGATGGTTGAAGCCGCGCTTCAGTACGCCATGATGGTTATTGACGAAGAAAAGGTTCTGGCTCATGCCTGAGACAGCGCTTCACATTCTCCTGGATCAGAATATTCCTTTTGACGTGGCGGTGTGGCTTCGCGCGCAACGCTCCTCTTGGCTGGTTCGGCATGTCAAGGCCCTCGGATTCGAAGGCCGTTCCGATGATTTCCTTTTTCGCTGGGCTCAAAAGGAAAAAGCCATCGTAATTACTTACGATGAGGATTTTGCCGACTCCCGCCTGTGCCCTTTGGGACGGCATCATGGTGTCATCAGACTCCGCGTATGGCCGACAACCATCGAGAAGACGAAAGAAGCGTTGGATCGCTTGCTGCATCAGCTTCCGACAGAAGAGTGGATTGGCAGCCTCATAATCGTTGATAATCAGAAAATCAGAGTACGAAAATTATGAAATCCGTTCCACACCATGTAAAGACTTTTCGTGAACTGACTTCCAAGGTCGCTAATTTGACATTTCTAAATCCCAATGGTTTATTATTGTTCAGGGGCGAGTCGAACGATGGCAGTCAAGTGGGTTAAATTACGACGCCAGTAAGTCATAACCATGCGAAAGAAATATTCAGGACTGCTTACGGCAGATAAAAATTACGTTCCTGCTTCGGAGGATGACGGCGATGAGCTTTTTCCGAATGGGATATTTGTGTTCAATATTACAAAAATTATTGAGTATATTCGAACTCATAAGGATGAAATACCGATGGAAAGCATTGAGGTAAAAGCATACTCAAGAGGCTTGTCAGTGCTGAATGAGAGCCATATTGACCAGACAGATATTTCGATCCCCCTTATTTTGGCTGAAATAAGCCCGACGAGATACAATGTGATCGATGGTCGCCATCGACTTGAAAAGGCTCATAGAATGGGCATTGAGCATGTTACTGCCTACAAACTCAAGCCTCGACATCACATGCCATTTCTGACCTCACTGAAGGCATACCATACCTATATCGAGTATTGGAATTCCAAGGTCAAGGCTATGGCGTCATGATTCGACCGATCGGGAGAATCCACACTTTATCTTGCATCTATCGGGAAAAGGGCTTAATAACCAGAAAGGCGTGACAAAATAACCAACCATCCCTGAGGATCCAAAGGAAAACCGGCGAGGGAGATGATAACCATGAAGAACGTAGAAATGAAACTTGACGGCAACATCTTGACCATTAGGGTTGATCTGACGAAAGACTTTGGCCCATCATCATCAGGAAAGACCATTATCATTGCCTCGACAGAAGGGAATGTCACCGTTGATGGTCATGAAGAGGCTAAGGTCGGGCTGAACGTCTACCGGAAGAAATAGCGTGTAACCGTTGCTTTCGGTTCGAAAGACGCAGTTTTCAGAGGGTGATTTTTCGGGAGAGCGGGGATGAGGACAACTTCCTGAAGTCAAGAATCCGGCAATTTTGACCGGCATACTTTCTTTCAACTGGCAATAGTTATTATCCCAACATCTCCTGCGGTCGTTTTCTCTTAATACACAATCGCCACTTTCATATACTAGACTTATGAGCCAATTGCAAAACTCAAAATTCACTGGCAGCCGACACTGCGTAAACTAAAGTCATAACGTCAAACCTGGGGCAGAATTGATAAATATAGCCAATATAACGCCAAAACCCTCAAAATATCCATTTTTTGGACACAGCTATGCCGTGCGGGTGACTCGGTTGCAACCACGTTTAACTTGTAAGCATTTTATATCATTCATCCTTATCTCATTCCAGGAGTCGGAAGAGCTGCGTTGCCGTTATCGCGATCAGTCCGAACATCAGATGCGTCATCACCTTGGCTGCCCCGCGCACTCGCACGAACCTTCCACCATAATTGTCCTTCAAATTCGAGTTGACCCGCTCGGCAGTAGTACGATTCCTGAAACGCACCGCTTGCGCAGGATCCATCTCTTTCTTTTCCCCTCGTCTGGGGTTGGTATCGATGATCGGGACATGCCCCAGTCCGGCGCTGTAGCTCCTGATCTGCGGCGCATCGTAGGCCGAATCCATCAAGTCGTAAAGACTGATGATTCGTTCGGCGGTCATTTGCGCCAACGGGATGGCTACTTGAGAATCATGCAGCGAGGCCGAACTCAAAATGGCGCTTACCGGAATGTCCCCATCAATCGAATCAATATGCATTTTGTAGCCGATCCAACTTGTCTTGTATCCCTTGGCATTGAGCTTGGTACCCACGTCACACCGCCTTGGCAAATC
>MNZQ01000201.1 GCA_001873745.1 Syntrophaceae bacterium CG2_30_58_14 | reverse complement strand
TATCGGATACTGTGAAAAATGGGGACAGCGTGGGGATAAAATCACCGAACAAAAAAAGGGGTTGCGGCAAAGTTCCGCAACCCCTTGATTCTTATGGTGGGCCAGGGCAGAATTGAACTGCCGACACACGGATTTTCAGTCCGTTGCTCTACCGACTGAGCTACCGGCCCCCGTTCGGCGGGCGATCGCCGAAATGGAGAGTTTCTCTATAAAATATGCCCCCGTTTGTCAAGCCATTTTTCCGGCAGGGTCGCGGCCCGTTACGGGCTTTTGCAATACGCCGTCGGTGCACGGCTTTTCCAGCGATTGTTCCGGAAGTGGAATGAAACCATTTTCCGCTCCGGCGGATGGGGGTGTTCCGGCTGCGACACCCATCGGCGTTGTCGGGATGCATGCGGCGCTTTCGGTGAAACTCCTTTCGGCATCCCGATCGGAGTCGCTTCTGTCGCGGATAACGAGGGTTGCGGCGATCTTGTCGTGCCACCCCTGCTTCCTGCCGTCAAAGGCGACCCAGAGGAAGCCGAGGCCAAAGAAGGGTCCGGAGATCAGGTAGCCCACCCACCGCAAGAAGGCGATGCCCGGGGTGATCGGGTCGCCCGACGCCTGGATCACGCGGAGGCCGAGGAGCATCTTTCCCGGCGTCCGGCCCGCGATCCCGTGGAATCCGGTGAAGTAGATCATGCCGGCGAGGAGGGACGCGGCGATGTAGAGGAGCGCGAAGACGCCTATTCCGTGCGCCGGATCCCCGAGGGAGGAGAGAAGACGGCCCATCATGTTCCCCTTCAGTCCGAGGGCGAGCAGGCCGATCAGAAACAGAATCAGCGATACGAAGTAGAGGATGACCTCGTCGATGAGAAAAGCGAAAAGTCGCCGCCAGAAACCGCCATACCTTATGCCCGTCATGCTCCTCTCCTCCATCTCTCATCGAGGCTTTGAAAAATGCCCCTGCTTTGTCATTCCCGCGAAAGCGGGAATCCAGAAGGTCTTGAAAGAAATGGATTCCCGCCTGCACGGGAATGACAATTTAGACCATATACGGCTATTTGAAAGGTCTCTTCATGCCGTCGATCCCGTTTCCCGTGCGCCAATCTCGTACTGGAGGATGGCGAGAAGCGCGAGTGACGCCGTCTCCACGCGGAGCACCCGCTTTCCGAGGCTGACGGACAGGAAGCCCGCACGCCGGGCCAGTTCGATCTCTTCCGCGCTGAAGCCTCCCTCCGGACCGATCACCAGGATGAACCCCTTCATGCGCGACCAAGCCGGGTCCCGGAGGACCGCGCTGATCCCCGTCGTCGTCTCCTCTTCCCAGGGGATCAGTCTGAGGCCGCTTTCGGGGACGGCGCGAAGCATCCGCGCAAACGTCGCGATCTCCCCGATCGCCGGGATGTCGGACCGGCCGCACTGGCGGGAGGCCTCGACCGCGATCTTCTGCCACCGCTGCTGTTTGCGCGGAAGCCGCTCCGACGCCCAGTGGGGGATGGACCGCGCCGCGAAGAAAGGGATGATCCGTTCCACGCCTAATTCCGTCGCGTGCCGGATGATTCCGTCCATCTTCTCCGCCTTGGGGATGGCCTGGCAGAGGGTAATATGAATTTCGGGGGCGGGCGCCGCAACCTGCTCGGTGATCGTAAGCTCGATCCCTTCCGCCGTCTGCCGCCGGATGAGCGCCTTGTATTCCCACCCCGTGCCGTTGAAAATCCGCAGCGGGTCGCCCTGCTTCATCCGGAGGATGGTGCTCAGGTAACGCGCCTGATCCGCCGTTACTTTGCAGAGCGAGCCCGTCTCGATGGTGTGCGGCAGGTAGATTCGGGGAATCGTCACGGATGGTCGCCTGCTTTCTTCAGGAGATAACAACCCCACTCCTTTTCGGTGATGAAGCGGTGGATCGGGAAGGCGTCGCCCAAAAAACGGGCCTCGATCTCCGGTTTGTTCTGTTTGATGATCCCCGAGATGACGAGGTTGCCGCAGGGGCGGACGAGGCGGACGAGATGGGGATAAAGTTCGATCAGGATCTTCGCCGTCAGGTTCGCCACGATCAGGTGAAAAGGTTCCGTGAGTTCGGCGACGTCCCGGCCGGTGACCGTGACGCGGTCTTCGACAAGATTGATCCGGACATTCTCCCGTGCGATCTCCGTTGCCTGCTCGTCGTTGTCCACGCAGAGGACCCGCCCGGCGCCAAGCTTCGCGCACGCGATGCCGAGGATGCCCGTTCCCGTTCCGATGTCAAGAACGCGCCACGACTCGACCGGACGCTCCTCGATGAGGAGTTCGTCGATCGCCTCCAGACACATCTTCGTGGAGGGGTGCTGGCCGGTGCCGAAGGCCATGCCGGGGTCAATTTCAATGACGATGTCCCGGCCTGCCGGTGAGAAGCGTTCCCATGTCGGTTTGATGACGATGTTCCGGCTCACCCGGAGGGGTTTGAAGTATTTCTTCCACGCCTCCCCCCAATCGGGATCGCGGATGACCTCTGTCCGGAAACCGGGTTTCTCAAGCTCCGGAAAGAGCTCCGTCAGGCTGTCGATATAGACCTGAAGCGCGGCAAGACGCTGCTCCAGGCGGACGTCGAACGGGAGAAAGGCTTTCAGGACTTCCCCGGAGGGGGGGGCTGGGGAGCCGTTCGACGATAGCGGTTCCAGGGTTTCCTGGAAGGCGCCCTGGGCGCCGATCTCCGTCACGAAGTTGTTCAACGCGTCGATCATTTCCAGCGGGGCGGAAAACTCGATTTTCAGCCAGTCGCCCTTCTTCTCCCCCGCTTTTCCATGCTGTTTCGGCATGATCCGCAGCCCCTTTCATCGGGAAAAATATTCTGCATGCCTATAACTTTTTCGGGCGGATATTTCAAGCGGCTTGAATTTTGGGAATCTTCATGATAGCTTCTACCCGCATCTGGGGACACGATGCGGCATCGTGAAAGATTGGCTTAGGGAGCGGTTGTGAGATATTACCCCCTGTTTCTCGATATTACCGGACGTAAATGCGTCGTTGTCGGCGGCGGAAACGTCGCCGAACGGAAGGTCGAAAGGCTTCTCGCCTGCGGCGCCCGCGTGGAAATTGTGGGGAAGAGCCTGACGCCGCTCCTCACGGCGTGGAACGGGGAAGGAAAAGTCGTCCACCGCGACGCCGGCTATGAGGATTCCTTTCTTGCCGGCGCCTTTCTCGTGATTGGCGCGACGGACGACGAGGCCGTCAATGGGCGGATCGCAAGGGACGCCCGCGCCTTAGGGATTCCGGTCAGCATCGTTGACGACCCGGCGCGGTGCGATTTCATCCTCCCGTCCATCGTGGAGCGGGGGGATCTGACAATCGCCGTCTCCACCGGCGGCCGAAGTCCCGCCCTGGCCAAAAAAATCCGGAAAGAGCTGGAGACCCTCTACGGTCCCGAGTACTTGATTCTGCTTGAGATCCTGGGCGAGCTCCGGGGAAAGGTCATCGCCGGAGGGCGCCCCTCCGACGAGAATCGGGCCTGTTTCGAGGCCGTCGTCTCTTCGGAGATCCTGGATCATATCCGCGCTGGCCGGTGGGGAGATGTGAAGGATCTGATTCGGAGGCTGACGGGCGTAGAGATGGAGGTGGAACCGCGATGATGGGAATTGTCCTGTTCAAGGTGGCTTTGGTCGTCTATCTGGCCTCCGCCGTCGTTTACGGAGGTTCGCTCTGGGGTAGAAGGGTCATGCCGGCGCGATTTGCCACGGGGCTCATGTTTGCGGCCCTTGTCATCCATACCTTCTCCTTTATTTCTCGCTGGTTGGCGGAGGGGGTGATCCCGGCCATCGGCCTTTACGATGTCCTCTCCTTCTTTGCCTGGGTCATGGCGGCGGCCTATCTTGCGCTGCAACTGAGGACCAAAACCCGGGTCCTGGGGGCGTTCGTCTCGCCCGTGATCTGTGTGATCATGGTGATCGCTTCCGTGGAGTTGGGGGGGAGAGTCGGCGCGTCGGCCATGCTGAAGGGGTCTTTGGTCACGGCCCACGTGATGCTCTCCATCACCGGGGAGGCCCTGTTTGCGGTGGCTTCCTGCGCCGGCATCATGTATCTGCTCCAGGACAATCTGATCCGGCGGAAGAAAGAGGGGAGCCTGATCCGGCTCTTCCCGTCGCTCCGCGATCTGGACCGGATCAATTATCTCTGCCTGTTTTGGGGATTTCCGCTGCTGACGCTGGGCATTCTGGCCGGCTCGTTCTGGGCGCGGATCGTCTGGGGAAGCCACTGGCAGTGGGATTCCAAACAGGTCTGGACGCTTCTGGCATGGGGTCTCTATGCCTTCCTTCTCCATCAACGGCTTGTCATCGGGTGGCAGGGACGCAAGGCGGCCCGCTGGTCGCTGATGGTGTTCACGGCGCTTGCCTTTCTGCTGATCGTCGGAAAGCTTTTCTTCCAGACGGCCCATAATTTTATGTGAATCTATGCAACTTGTTCTCATTGGCATGAACCATAAGACGGCGCCTCTCGAGATCCGGGAGCGGCTTCAACTCTCCTGCGGGGATGTGGAACGGGCTCTCCCGGAGCTGATGCGCCTGACGGAGGTCCGCGAGGCGATCTGTCTTTCCACCTGCAACCGGCTGGAGGTCATCTCCCGTGTGACAGACGGCGAGCAGGCCGTCGCCGGGCTGAAGTCCTTCATATACGGTCAGGGGAACCTCGACATCGCCGAGATGGAGAGATGCCTGTATGTTTACCGGGATCTTGAGGCGGTCCGCCATCTCTTCCGCGTGACGTCAAGCCTCGATTCGATGGTGATGGGGGAGCCGCAGATCCTGGGGCAGATGAAGGAGGCCTACCGCAGGGCGGTCGATCACCGGACGACGGGGGTCCTCCTGAACCGGCTGAGTCACCACGCCTTCCTGGTTGCCAAGCGGGTTCGGACGGAGACGGGGATCGCCGGCAATGCCGTTTCCGTCAGTTATGCGGCGGTGGAACTGGCGAAAAAGATCTTCGGCAATCTCAAGGGGAAGTCGGTTCTGCTGATCGGCGCCGGAGAGATGTCGGAACTGGCGGCCCGCCACCTGCTCCGCCAGGGGGTGGGCCGCATCCACATCGCGAACCGGACCTATGCCCGGGCCGAGGAGATGGCGGCCCTGTTTCAGGGGAAGCCTGTGGCCTTCGACCGGTTTCCCGAGGTCCTGCCGGAGGTGGATATCGTCATCGCCTCCACCGGGGCGCCGGGCTACATTCTGACCAAGGAGATGGTGGCCACGGCGCTTCGGCGGAAGCGGGACCGCCTGCTCTTTCTGATCGATATCGCCGTTCCAAGGGACATCGATCCCGCGGCCGGCGAGATCGACAACGTCTATCTCTACAATATCGACCACCTGCAGGATGTGGTCGATGCGAACCGGGAGGTGCGGAAGACCGAGGCGACGAAGGCGGAGGAGATCATCGCCCAAGAGGTTACGGCCTTCGAGAAGTGGTTCAACGCCCTCTCCGTCGTGCCCACGATCGTGGCGCTGCGCGGGAAGATGGAGGGGATTGTCCGGGGGGAAATGGAGAGATCCTCTCACTGGCTCGGAGGGCTGGAAGCGGAGGAGCGGTTGCGGATCGAGTGGCTGGCCGCCTCCATCGTCAACAAGATCCTGCACGACCCGATCATCGGTCTCAAGGAGGAGAGCCGCGAGAAGGATGAGCTCCCGTATGTCGCGGCCGTCCGGAGGTTGTTCAAGTTATGACGGTTGGGGACACGATGCGGCATCGTGTCCCCATAAAACGCAGAGAGTACGTGATAACTTCAAAATATCGGATTCCTGTTTTCATTGAATGACACAAAAAGTGGTTCTGCGGACTTTTTGTTAGATTGTCAGGTTTAGGAGGATACCATTCAGAAGACATTCAGACTTGGAACGAGGGGGAGCGACCTGGCGATGACGCAGTCCGGGTGGGTAGCCGACCGTATCCGGGAGCGCCATCCGGGGGTTGTCGTGGAACTGGTCACCATCCGGACGAAAGGGGACATCATGCAGGACGTCTCCCTGGCCGCGATTGGCGGGAAGGGGCTCTTCATCAAGGAGATCGAAGAGGAGCTCCTCCGGGGTGACGTGGACCTGGCCGTTCACAGCATGAAAGATGTCCCGGCCGAGCTGCCGGAGGCCCTGGAGATCGTGGTGACGCCGCTCAGGGAAGATCCGCGGGACGTCCTGATTTCGCGGGGGGACCGCAAGCTCGAGGAGATGCCCCACGGGGCGCGGATCGGCACCGGCTCGCTCCGGCGCGCCTTTCAGCTCCGAAACCGGATGCCGGATCTCGAGATCGTTCCGCTCCGCGGGAACCTCGATACGCGGATCCGGAAGCTGGAAACGGAGGGGCTCGACGGCGTGATCGTCGCGGCTGCGGGGATTCGGCGGATGGGGTGGGCCTCACGGGTCTCCCAATTCATCCCGGTGGAGCTGATGCTCCCGGCCGTCGGCCAGGGGGTGATCGGCATCGAAACCCGGCGGAATGACGCCCGCTGCCGCGAGGTGATTTCCTTCCTGAACGATCCGGTGACCTTCTGCGAGGTCGGCGCGGAGCGGGGCTTCCTGAAACGGTTGGGCGGCGGCTGCCAACTGCCGATTGCGGCCTACGCGAAGAAGAACGGCGCAGAGATCGCTGTGGCGGGGCTGGTCGGGAGCCTCGACGGGCGGGAGGTGATCAGCCATCGGGTGACGGGAGCTGCCACGGCATTTGCAAAACTCGGAGAAAATCTGGCGGAGTACATCCTGGAGAAGGGTGGCCGCGCGCTGCTGGATGCGGTCTATTAAAGGCGTTATGGGGACACGATGAATTTGATAACACCATGAGAAGGGACTCATGACGAAACAGGGCAGGGTTTATATCATCGGCGCCGGGCCGGGTGATCCGGGGCTGATTACCCTCCGGGGGGTGGAGTGCATCCGGGAGGCCGATGTGGTCATTTACGACCATCTGGTTAATCCGGAGATTCTCCGCCATGCCCGGCCGGATGCCCGCCGGATCTACGCCGGAAAACGGGGGGGCGAACACACCCTTGTCCAGGATGAGATCAATCGACGCCTCGTCGAAGAGGCGGGAAACGGGGCGGTGGTCGCCCGTCTCAAGGGCGGCGATCCCTTCATCTTCGGCCGCGGCGGCGAGGAGGCTGAGGTCCTCCGGGAGGCGGGCATCCCCTTTGAGGTCGTGCCCGGCGTCAGTTCGGCGATCGCCGTTCCCGCCTATGCCGGGATCCCGTTGACCCACCGGAACCATGCCGCGTCGGTCGCCTTCGTGACGGGCCATGAGGATCCGACCAAGGGGAAGAGCGACCTGAACTGGCCGAAACTCGCCGGAATCGGGACGCTCGTCTTTCTGATGGGGGTGAAGAATCTCCCGGCGATCGCGGAGAACCTGATCCGCTGCGGAAAAGAGCCCTCAACACCGGCCGCGCTGATCCGCTGGGGTACGACGCCGGACCAGCAGACGTTGACCGGGACCCTTGGCGATATCGCGCGGAAAGCCAAGGAGGGCCATTTTTCGCCGCCCGCCGTCTTCGTAATCGGGGATGTGGTCGGTCTCAGGGAAACCTTAAACTGGTTCGAGACGAAACCCCTCTTCGGCCTTGGGATCGTCGTTACCCGACCGGAGGCGCAGGCGGAGGGGTTTTCGAAACTTCTTCGGGCCCGAGGGGCGAGAGTGATCCATTTCCCGGTCATCCGGATCGCGCCGCCGGAAACTTGGGCGGAGCTTGACGCGGCCATCGACCGTCTGGAGAGCTACCGGTGGCTCATCTTCACGAGCGCCAACGGTGTCGCCTTCTTCTTCCAACGCCTGCAGGAGCAGGGTCGGGACATCCGGGATCTGAAGGGGATCCGGATTGCCGCGATCGGCCCGGCGACGGCCGCCGCGGTCGAGGCGCTCCGAATCCGGGTGGATCTCGTTCCGGAGGAGTTTGTCTCCGAGGGTGTCGTCCGGGCCTTTGCCGGTGAGGATATTCGGGGAAGCCGGGTCCTCCTTCCGCGGGCCAAAGAGGCGCGGGACGTCATTCCGGAGGGGCTCGCAAAAATGGGTGCAACCGTCGATGTGGCGGCGACTTACCGGACCGTCCGTTCGGATCGCGAGGCCGCCGAGATGTTGTCGTTCCTTGCCCAAGATAAGGTTGACGCGATCACATTTACGAGCCCCTCGACGGTGGCCCATTTCCTCGGGATCATGGGGCCGGATTTCCATCTTCCGCCCAAGGTCCGGATTGCCTGCATCGGTCCGGTAACGGAAGCAGCGGCGAGAAAGGCCGGCCTTCACGTGGACATCCTCCAGGAGCGCTACACGATCCCGGAGCTGGTGGATACGATTGCGGCCTATTTTTTTTCATAGAAAGGAGTCCTATCATGCAATTTCCAGATTACCGGCCGCGGAGGCTGAGGAAGAATGAGAACTTCCGGAGGATGATCCGGGAGACGGCGCTCTCGGTGGACAACCTGATCTATCCGCTGTTTGTGGTGCCGGGGACGAAGGTGAAAAAACCGATTGCCTCGATGCCGGGGAACTTTCAGATGTCCGTCGATCACATCGTCCGGGAGGCGGCGCGGATGAAGACGTTGGGGATTCCGGCGGTCCTCCTCTTCGGGATCCCCGAGAAGAAGGACGAGGTCGCTTCCGGCGCGCTTGCGAAGGACGGGGTCGTCCAACGGGCGATCCGGGAGATCAAGGACAAGGTCCCCGACATCCTCGTCATCACCGACGTCTGTCTCTGCGAGTATATGAGCCATGGCCACTGCGGGATGGTCGAGAAGGGCGAGGTGATCAACGATCTGACGCTGGAGGTCCTGGCGGAACAGGCCGTCTCCCACGCCACGGCGGGGGCGGACATGGTCGCCCCGTCGGCGATGATGGACGGCCAGATCGGCGCGCTCAGGGAGGGGCTTGACGAGGCGGGCTTCGATGCCGTTCCGATCATGGCCTACTCGGCGAAATACGCCTCCTGCTTCTACGGTCCCTTCCGGGAGGCGGCGGAGAGCGCCCCTTCCTTCGGCGATCGGAGGGCCTACCAGATGGATCCGGCGAACAGCGACGAGGCGATCCGGGAGATCACCCTCGATGTGGCGGAGGGGGCGGACATCATCATGGTGAAGCCGGCGCTCGCGTATCTGGATGTGATCCGCCGGGCGAAAGAGGAGTTCGACCTGCCGCTTGCCGCCTACAACGTGAGCGGAGAATTCGCGATGGTCAAGGCGGCCGCGCAGATGGGCTGGATCGACGGCGAGCGGGCAATGCTGGAGTCGCTGACGGCGATCCGGCGTGCCGGGGCGGACATGATCATCACCTATTTCGCCCCCGAGGTCGCGCCGCTTTTGGGAAAATAGATTGATAAAGATCGAGAAGGACAAAGAGATGAGTGAAAAAATATCGCGCGTTTTGCCCAATACGCTCCGGATGGTCGCCTGGGAGGTGACGCGGAGCTGCAACCTGGCCTGTGTCCACTGCCGCGCCTCGGCCGTCTGCGAGCCTTACTCGGGCGAGCTTGATACCGAAAAGTGCAAGCGGATTCTGGATGAGATCGTCTGCGAGCCTTACTCGGGCGAGCTTGATACCGAAAAGTGCAAGCGGATTCTGGATGAGAT
>MNZQ01000133.1 GCA_001873745.1 Syntrophaceae bacterium CG2_30_58_14 | reverse complement strand
CTTCGAACAATCCAAGCCTTCATGGCCTCCGTGAAATCCGATTATCCATCATAATGTTTTCAATTACCGGAGTCAACACCGAACCGACCACAGCCCCCTACCTGGACTCCCTGCCGATTTGATGGCCTGACTACATGCCCACATTGGAAGTGCCGGCTGCCGCATCTCCAATATCAATGACCTTTGCAATCATCCCTTCGGTTGCGATCTTTGACTTTTCCGGCACTTTCCATGCGGTAGTGTCATCGGTAGTGCCTGCTTTACCTGGGGTGTATGCAAATCAGGCCGCTTCAGCGTCGCAGCCTGGGGTCGAGGGCGTCCCGGATCCCCTCCCCCAGCAGGTTATAGCCGAGGACGGTGACCAGGATGGCGAGCCCCGGATAGAGGGAGAGCCACCAGGCGATGTCGATGTTGTCCTTTCCCGCCGTGAGGATGTTCCCCCAGCTCGGCGTGGGCGGTTGAACCCCGATGCCGAGAAAGCTTAACGCGGACTCCGTGAGGATTGCGCCCGCCACGCCGAGCGTCGCCGTGACCAGGACCGACGCCATCGCGTTCGGAAGGATATGGAGAAAGATGATCCGGAGATCCCCGGCGCCGATCACCCGCGCGGCCTGAACGAAGTCCCGCTCCTTGAGCGAGATGAAATCCGCCCGGACGAGCCGGGTCACCCCCATCCAGCCGGTTAAGCCGATCACGATCATGATGTTCCAGATGGATGGCTCCAAGAGCGCGATCACGGCCAAAATGAGGAAGAAGGACGGAAAGCAGAGCATGATGTCCACGAACCGCATGATCACCGCGTCCACCCACCGGCCATAGTAGCCAGCCACCGCCCCGAGCATCGTCCCGATGAGGATGGCAATCCCGGTCGCCACGAAACCCACTTTCAGAGAAATCCCTGCCCCCCAGATCATCCGAGAGAGGACATCCCGCCCGAGCGGATCGGTGCCAAAGGGGCGCCCCCCCGAGGGCGGCGCAAGGATGTTCTTCAGGTCGATGGCGTTCGGATCGTAAGGGGCAAGCCAGGGCGCAAGCAGGGAGACGATGAACAGCAGGACAACGATGACGCTTCCCGCGACCGCCATCCGGTTCTTCCAGAATCGTTTCCGGAAATCCTTTCCCATCGTCATTCCCTCATGAGACCCGTATTCGCGGATCGGCCAGCGCATAGGAGACGTCGGCGAGCAGATTCCCCAGCAGTGTGAGCACTGCGCCGATGAAGAGGATCCCCATGACCACCGGATAGTCCCGCGCCATAACCGCCATGTAGAAGAGCTGCCCCATGCCGGGGATGGCGAAGATCGTTTCGAAGATGACGCTCCCCCCGATGAGTCCGGGCACCGACAGGCCGAGGATGGTGATCACCGGGAGGAGGGCGTTTCGCAGCGCGTGCCGGTAGATGACGGTTCGCTCGGATAGTCCCTTGGCTCTCGCCGTCAGGATGTAATCCTGGCGGATCACCTCTAACATGTTCGCCCGCATGTACCGCGAGAGCCCGGCAAGCCCCCCGAACGCGGCAAGCAGGACCGGCAGGATGAGATGCCGGATCAGATCCCAGAAGGCCATTCCCGGCGGCAGGTACTCGGCGTTCAGCGAGCGGATCCCGGAGATGGGAAACCACCCCAGGTGGACGCCGAAGAGGATCATCAGCAGGAGGGCAAGCCAGAAGGTCGGCACGGCAAAGCCGATAAAGACGACCACGCCCGCGACCCGGTCGAAGAGGGAATCCTGACGGACGGCGGAGAGCACCCCCAGCGGAATCGCAACGACGAGGATCAGGATCAGGGAAAGCGCGTTCAACAGGATCGTGATCGGCAGCCGCTCCAGGATCTTGTCCGCCACCGGCCGGCGGTCCGTCGAGAAAGAGATTCCGAGATCGAGGACGGCCAGCCTGCCGACCCAGCGGAGGTATTGCTCGTGGAGAGGCCGGTCCAGGTCGTACATGGCCCGGAGCCGCTCCTTCATCTCCACCGAAGCGCGCGGGTTCATCTGCGTCTGGAGGTCGGTCGGAGAACCGGGCGCGAGGTGCATCACGGTAAAGCAGATGACCGTGATCCCAAAGAGGAGCGGAACCATGAAGAGCGCTCTTTTGGCGATATAGCGAAGCATCGTTTAGAGCCTCACCACCCTTCCAACAGTTCCATGGCGCGGATGTTTTCCAGCATCAGCCGAAGACCTTGTTCCGAATGGGATTCGACGGTGAGGATCGGCCGCAGGTTCTTCTGCCGGAGGATCGAGAACAGTTCCGAAAACGGGATGTTCCCCTCCCCCACCGGCAGGTGCTCATCGGCCAAGCCGTGGTTGTCGTGGATGTGGATCTCACCCAGAAAATCGCCCAGCGCATCCATCCAGATGCCAATCGGCGCGCCGCCGAAGGCGTTGGCATGCCCGGCGTCAAAACAGAAGCGAACCTGCGGCGAAGCGAGCGCGTCCAAGAGGAGTTTCATCTGCCCGGGATCCCGCTCATAGACGTTCTCCAGCGCGATGATCGTCTCCATGCCGCAAATGCCCCCGAGCAGCGTCCGCCAGGTGTCAAGGCTGTTATCGAGCCACTGCGCCTCGGTGGAGATGTAGTATCGCTCGTCGAAGGAGGGGTGGCAGACCACGGAACGGGGCCGGAACCAGGGAATCAAATCAAAGACCTGGCGGAGACGATCGACGGTGATTTGACGGATCCGGGGATCGAGCGCCCCCGGTCTCAGGTCCATGAAGGGGGCGTGAAAGGTCACCGAAAGTTCCGTATCCGCCAGACGGTCGGCAATATCCCGAAAATCTTCCATCTGAAAACGATCGAGGTCGTGGTGGTTGAAACCGATCTCCGGATTGATTCCATCCCGGATCACGCGCGGCAGCAGTTTTTCCCGGAGGAGATGGAAAGGCACATGGACTTGGATTTTTTGAAGAATCTCCCGCATGGGGATCGTACCTCCGTTCGCATGTGCGCCTCGTTTACCACAAGCGGTTCCTTTTCACAACCGCCAATTCGGACCGGTCGGACCGGATGGTCATTGACACAACCCCCCTTGTTCTGCTAATTAAAAGAATCTATCCCGCAAACATTGGGAAGATGTGGGGAAACGGCCGCCGGAACCGGTTTCCCGGCAACAAGAGAGCTGGAGGACGATTGGCCAAAAAAAAAGAACCCGATTCGCGCGCGCGGGCGCTCCTGTGCATCAACGCCTCGCTGGAAAAAAAGGCGAAGGAGCTCGTCATCCTCAATGTCAGCGGGATCTCCTCCTTTGCCGACTACTTCATCCTCTGCAGCGGGACGTCCGATCGCCAGGTCCGAGCGATCGCCGCCGCGATCCAGGAGAATGTGAAAAAGGCCGGGATGCTGCCGCTGGGCGTCGAGGGAGAGGCCGGAGGAAAGTGGATCCTTCTGGATTACGACGACGTGATCATCCACATCTTTCTCGAATCGGTCCGGACCTTCTATGACCTGGAACGGCTCTGGTCGGAGACGCCCCGGATGGCCGTACCCGACCAAACGGTTTCCCTGAAGGCGCTGGCGGAGGGGATGTAGCCTTGAAAGAGATCCTGACCGGGATCGCCGACATCATCTTTCCGCCCCGCTGCATCGCCTGTGGAGAACTTCTGGAGCGGCACGATCCCCTCCCCTTCTGCCCACCCTGCATGGCGGGCATCCATTTCATCGGCTCCCCCCTCTGCCCCCGCTGCGGAACCCCCTTTCCCGCCGCGGAAGGGGAAGACCACCTTTGCGGGGGGTGTCTCATCACGGAAAGACCCTATGCGGTCGCGCGATCGGTCGGACGATACGAGGAAACGCTGCTGACGGCCATCCATCGGTTCAAGTACCGGGGGAAGACCGGGATCGGCGATCTGCTGAGCAGAATTATGGCCGATTTTGCAGACAAAACATGGGACATGACGGTCTTCGAGCGGATCCTGCCGGTTCCGCTGCACCGGAGACGGCTGCGGGAACGGGGCTTTAACCAAGCGGTGATCCTGGCGCGCGGGCTCTCCAAGCGGTTCAACATACCGCTCGATTTCACAGCGCTCCGGAGGGATCTCTTCACACCGCCGCAGGTCGGCCTGGACCGAAAACAGCGGTTGGCAAATGTTCGCGGCGCATTTACCGTAGCTCATCCGGAACGGATCGTCGGCCGGCGGCTCCTCCTCGTGGATGACGTTTACACCACCGGAAGCACGCTGACCGAATGCGCCCGCGTTCTCATCCGGGCGAAGGCGGAGGCCGTGGCTATTTTAACGCTGGCCCGGGCGGTTTACGATCACGATCGGCCGCCCGAGCCGGCGCCGACTTCCCTCGAATAGCCCCCATGCCTAAGCGCGGGCACAACGAAGGATGAAAATCATCTCCACCTCTCCCTCCCCCATCTGAGAGGGAGGGATACAGGGAAGAGGGGCATTTTCATATTTCATATAAACGCGCCGCTAAAAAAAGATTTGTGAAACGGAAGGAACGAGACGGATGGAGAAGATTCTAAGCTGGGACGCATTGAAGATCGAGGTGGAACGCCGCCGGCGCCAAGGGGAGAAGATTGCCTTCACGAACGGCTGCTTCGACATTCTGCACGTGGGGCACGTCCGGTATCTGCGGGAGGCGCGGAAGAGGGGGGATCTGCTGATCCTTGCCCTCAACAGCGACGTTTCCGTCCGGGCGATCAAGGGAGAAAGGCGGCCGCTGCTCCCCGAGGCGGAGCGGGCCGAGGTCGTCGCATCGCTGGAGGCGGTTGATTATGTGACCCTCTTTAACGAAACAACACCGCTCCGGCTCATCGAATACCTGCGGCCGGATGTTCTTGTCAAAGGAGGGGACTGGAAGGAGGAGGCCGTTGTGGGACGGGACGCCGTCCGGTCTTGGGGCGGAGAGGTGGTCCTCGTTCCCGTGGTCGAAGGGGCATCGACTACGAACATTGTGGAGAAGGTCCTCCGTCTCTATGGGCGGCCATGAAACACCCCCCTTATTTTTTTCTTTACAAATTCCCCGCGATCATGTATGAGCTACATCCCAATTCAGTCATCAGGAGATAGAGAAGCAACGTGCTGAAAACGACCATGAAACCTGAAAAGGTGGAGTTCTTCCGCCACATGTTGAACCGGAGGATCAACGACCTTCTGGATGAGGCGGGGAAGACCGTCTCGGAGATGACATACGGTGAGAAGGAGAACTACCCCGACCCCAACGACCGCGCCTCGCTCGAATCGGACCGGAATTTTGAGCTCCGGATCCGGGACCGGGAGAGAAAGTTGATTATCAAGATGCAGGAGGCCCTCAAGCGAATGGATGACGGCGTTTTCGGGATCTGCGAGGTCTGCGCCGGCCTGATTTCCGAAAAAAGGCTGATGGCAAGGCCGGTGACCACCCTCTGCATCGACTGCAAGATGAAGCAGGAGAAGATGGAAAAGCTCAAGGGGGAATAACCTTCCGTCCCCCAAGGCAACCCCGCGCGGCCACGCGGCCGCTTTCCGATCCCCCCTCGTTCCCCCTGTGTCAAGGGCGGGACGGATGGGGATTTTTTTTGGCATCGGCCCGGCATCGGGTCGGCATCTTTTTTCAGGACCAGCAAAGATGACGACCTCGCAAAATGTTGTCATTCCCGCGAAAGCGGGTATCCAGGGAGTATCTAACCACAAAAAATGCTAGTTTCCCGCTTTCGCGGGAATGATAAAAAAAGGGCGATTTTCGACTTTTACCGAGAGCACCAAAGATGTTTGTCCGAGTTGCCATTCCGATCCCCTCTGCGAAGAGCTTCACCTATGCCGTCCCCGAGACGTTCGTCCCCGCCGCTGCCGTGGGAAAGCGGGTCATTGTCCCTTTCGGGAGGAAGCGCATGACCGGCTGGATCATCGAGATTCCGGCCGAGGCGGCCTGCGATCAGACCGTCAAGGAGATCCTCGACCTTCCCGACCCCGAACCCCTCTTCGGTTCGGAGGATCTTGCCTTTTACGAGTGGATCTCCCGCTATTACCTTCACCCGCTGGGGAAGGTTCTGGCGGAGATTCTCCCCGGAGGAATCGCAGCTCGGCCGAAGCGAGAGAAATGGATCGGCATCCAAGCCAAGATCCCCGTCGGGATCAAACTCACCCCAAAGCAGTCGGCCCTCGTCGCCCTCCTCCGGGAGAAGGGCGACCTGCCGTTCTCCGGCCTTGAAAACCGCTTCCGGGGGGCCGCTTTTCTCCGGACCCTGGAGGAAAAGGGCATCGTCCGCCTTTGCGAGAGGGAGCTCTTCCGGGGAGCGGGTCCCGCGCCGGAGATCGGGAAGAACGGAAATGATATCATTCTGAACGGGGCGCAGGCCGAAGCGCTCGACGAAATCCGGACGCTGCTCGCCTCGGAACGCTTCTCGCCCTCTCTGCTCCACGGCGTGACGGGAAGCGGCAAGACCGAGGTCTATCTGCGGGCCGTCGATCTGGTCCTCCGGAGCGGCGGCGGCGCGATCTACCTCGTTCCGGAGATCGCCCTCACGGCGCAACTTCTCTCCCGCGTTCAAAGCCGGTTTCCGGAGCGGGAGATCGCCGTTATCCACAGCGGCATCGCCCGGAGCGCGCGGTACGATCAGTGGAAGCGGATCCGCAGCGGAGAGATCAACCTGGTCGTCGGCGCCCGGTCGGCCCTCTTCGCGCCGGTCCGGAACCTCCGGTTGATCGTTGTTGACGAGGAGCACGACCCCTCCTACAAGCAGGACGACCGGCTGCGTTACAACGCCCGGGATCTGGCCCTGGTCCGCGGAAAGGCCGCAACGGCTTTGGTGATCCTCGGCTCCGCGACGCCAGGCATTCAGACCTTTTTCCGGACGAAGGGAGGCGCTTACCGACTATTGAAGCTTCCATTCCGGGTGGACGACCGGCCCCTCCCCTGTGTCGAAGTCGTTGACATGAAAACGGAAAGGGACGAACATGGCCGGACGCCGCTCCTCTCCCGTGCGTTGGTCGCGGCGCTCGGGGAGACCTTGGCCCAGCGGAAGCAGACGCTCCTGTTCCTCAACCGGCGCGGGTTCCACACCTTCCTCTTCTGCCCGGACTGCGGCCACGTCTTCACCTGCCCCTCCTGCGACCTGTCGCTGACGCACCATGCCGCCCTGGGGGTCCTGAAATGTCATCATTGTGATTTCACCTCAAAACCACCGACGATTTGTCCCGCCTGTCGGGGAAGCCATGTCCGCAGCCAGGGGGCGGGAACCGAACGGGTCGAGGACGAGGTCCGAAAATTCTTCCCGGAGGCGCGGATCGCCCGGATGGACAGCGACACCACCTCCCGGAAGGGGGAGACGGAAAGGATCCTCTGGGCTCTCGACCGGCGGGAAATCGATATCCTCGTCGGCACACAGATGATCACCAAGGGGCACGATTTCCCGGAGATCACGCTGGTAGGCGTCCTCGCCGCCGACGCCTCCATGAACATCCCGGATTTCCGTGCCGGCGAGCGGACCTTCCAACTCCTGACCCAGGTGTCCGGCCGGGGCGGCCGGGGCGATCAGCCGGGACGGGTCGTCGTCCAGACCTTCAACCCCAACCATTATGCGATCCGCCGGGCACAGCAACACGACTATGCCGGTTTTTACGAAGATGAGTTGCCGCTGCGCCGGGAGCTCGGCTACCCGCCCTTCTCCCGCCTCATCGGCCTCCATTTTTCCAGCCTGAAAAAGGAGGAAGGGAAAAAGGCCGTCGCGGAGATCGGGAAGAGGGCCCGGGAGATGGCCGGGACCATCGCCAGCGGAAAGGCGGATGTAATCGGACCCGCGGAATCTCCGCTCGCCCGGCTCCGGGGACGGTACCGCTGGCAGATGCTGCTCCGGGGAAAAGAGAGTCGTCCCCTCCATCTTCTGGCGGAGAAGCTCATGGAGGGCGCAAAACGAAACGGCCTGGAGATCCGGGTGGATGTGGATCCGGTCCATTTCATGTAGGAGGTGATCACGATGTCGAAACCGCGCATCCTCTTCATGGGAACGCCCGCTTTCGCCGTTCCGGCGCTTCAGGGTCTGGTAAGATGCGAATACCCCGTCATCGGCGTCGTAACGCAGCCCGACCGGCCGCAGGGGCGGGGCCGCGCAACGGCGCCGCCCCCTATCAAGATTCTCGCCGAAAACCTGAACCTTCCACTCCTTCAGCCGGAGAAGGTCCGGGAACCGCTTTTTCTCGATACCTTCCGGAGACTCGCGCCGGATCTCGTCATCGTCGCCGCCTTCGGCCCGATTCTCCCCGGGGAGATCCTTCACGCCCCGCAGGAGGGGTGCATCAACATCCACCCCTCGCTGCTCCCGAAGTACCGGGGGGCGGCGCCGATCAACTGGGCCCTCATCCGCGGCGAACCGACGACCGGCGTTACGATCATGCGGATGGACGAGGGGGTGGACTCCGGCGCGATTCTGCTCCAGGAAGAGACGCCGATCGGACCGGAGGAGACCTTCGGGGAACTCCACGACCGTCTGGCCATCCTGGGCGCGGAAATGCTCATCAAAACCCTCGAAATGGCGGCGGCCGGAACGGTCCGACCCAGGCCGCAGAACCATAAACTGGCCACCCTTGCCCCCCGTCTGGACCGGGAGGCCGGTCTGATCCGCTGGGACAACGATTGCCGGACGATCGTCTCGCTCATCCGGGGGCTCTCTCCCGTCCCCTGCGCTTACACAGGACTGGATGGGAAAAAGCTCAAGGTTTTCACGGCCGCGGCGGAACCGGCCCCCATTGCGGAGGCGCCGGGAACCATCGCCGGGGAGACGCCCGGCGCGGTTCGCGTCGCCGCGGGGAATGGTTATGTTCTGCTGAAAGAGGTGCAATTAGAGGGAAAGAAGCGGATGGCCGTCCGCGACTTTCTCCGCGGCTGCCGCGTTGTCCCCGGGCAAACGCTGGGTTAGTGCGGCAGGAATGGAGCCGGACATGACGGAGGAGAGGAAAAAACAGAAGACGCCGCGGGGCGCCGCCGTCGAGATCCTGAACCGGATCGACCAGCAGGGCGCCCATGCGGAACCGCTCCTCGACGTGTTCCTCTCCGGAACGGAGATTCGGAATCCCCAGGACCGGGGGCTTCTCACCGAGCTCGTCTATGGAACGCTCCGGATGCGGGGCCGACTGGACTGGATCATCGCCCGGCATTACCGTGGCGATTTTTCCACCCTGGAGATACCGGTCCGGAACATCCTCCGGACAGGCATCTACCAGCTCTTTTTCACCGACCGGATCCCCTCCTTCGCCGCGGTGAATGAGGCCGTCGCCGTCGCGAAGAAGGGCTGCCCCGCCGCCGCGGGGCTGGTGAACGCCATCCTCCGAAACGTTCTCCGAAAGAAGGAGCAGATCGCCTGGCCGGAGATGGCAAAGGATCCAGGCAAAGCCATCGCCGTCCTCCACTCCCACCCCCGCTGGCTTGTGGATCGCTGGCTCGACCGGTACGGCATCGACGAAACGATCGCCGCCTGCCAGGTGAACAACACAATTCCGCCGCTCGCCGTCCGCGTGAATGGCTTGAAAACATCGAGAGAGAAGGCCGTCGCCGCGCTCGCCGCAGAGGGA
>MNZQ01000048.1 GCA_001873745.1 Syntrophaceae bacterium CG2_30_58_14 | reverse complement strand
CGCCTCGGCGGCATTGCCGACGTCGAACCTCACCGCCTCAGCGCTCCCACCGGCCTCCCGGATCAGCCGCAGCGTCTCCGCCGCCGCCTCGTCGTTGGTTTTATACGTGATTACGATTTGGTACCCGTGCGCGGCCAGTTCTACGGCGATGGCCCGGCCGATCCCGCGGCTGCCTCCCGTAACAACGGCAATCTTCTGTTCACCCATGGTTCTCTCTCCTTCTCCCTATGTTTTCCCGACGTTTACAACAACTGTTCCTTCAGCTCCTTCTTGAGGATCTTGCCCACGGAACCGGCCTTCCGGATTAATTCTCCAGATCCAGCGAGGTGAGGCGGAAGGTCTCCGTCATCCCGCATCCCTGGGAGAACAATATCTCCTTCTCCTGCTGGTATTTCCGGATCAGCGGTGCATTCCATGTCAATGGACGGCTGCGATCACGGTTCGGCTGATGATCTCATCCTTCATGGCCGGCGCCAGATCGTTGAAATAGGCGGAATATCCGGAAACGCGAACCAGGAGATGGGGATATTTGTGCGGGTCATTTCTCGCTTCCACCAGAATCCGGGGATCGAAGGCATTCACCTGGACCTGCATTCCTCCCCGTTCAAAGTAGATCTTCAGCAAAGCGTCAAGGAGAGAGGCCCCCTTTTCACCCTTCAAGAGGGCCCGGTCAAACTGGAGATTCAGGTTGACCCCATTGGCGATCTGGGTAAAATCGATGCTGTTGACCGAGTTCAAGAGGGCCGTCGGGCCTTTTCGATCCATGCCGTTCACCGGGGCGATCCCGGAGGCGAAGGCCTCTCCCCGCCGGCGTCCGTGGGGCAGGGCGCCGGTGATTTTCCCGAAATATTGATGGGCCGTGACCGAGTAGAGGCCGGTCACATACCGGCCTCCCCGGGCGCTGGCATATCCGCCGAGTGCGCCGTCGAAGGCGGCGATGACGTATCGGGTCCAACCGTCCGCCTCCGGTTCGTCATTGCCGAATTTGTCCAGACCCCTCAAGTACAGCAGCCATTTCTCATCCGGGATGTCCTTCTTCAGGAGTTCCACCAGGCCAGGCAGGGTCATTTTCCGCTCCCGGAAAACCGCTCGGTCGATGGCATAGAGGGCGTCGCCCGTGTCGGCAGGCCCCACGCACTGAATGCCGGAGAAATTGTAAACGGCGCCGCCGCCGGTGGAACATCGGCCCGACTTGAGGCAACCATCGAGCAGCGCGCTGCTCAGCGGCGTGGGATGCTCTTTGTGATTGGCCTTCTCCACGAGATGCAGATCACCGATCAATCGCTGGATCAAGAAATGCAACTGCCCTTCGAAGGCCTCCCGGACATCTTCCATGGATTTCATCCGGTTTGCCGGTTTGGTCTTCCGGCCGCTCCGGAAAAAGGAACCGAAGCGCCGCCCCTCATTGAGGGCCATCTCCAGCATGATGGGGAGGTTGAAGAGGGCCGCATCGGTCGAAGAGAAGCTCTTCCCCTGGCAAACGGGTTCCACGCAGCCGACGGCGGTGTAGTTTCTCGCATCGGCGGTCTTATAGCCGTGCTTGCAGAGGGCCTCGATGATCACCTCGTCGTTGTAAAGGGCCGGCGAGCCGCTGCCGGAGGCCAATGTCCGGCTGATTTTATGCCGGTACGCCTCCGGGGAGGATCGGTGCACCCGGGCGTGAAAATTCGGCTGGCGCATCCGGAGCTCATCCATGATTTCGAGGAGCAGATCGCTGAGCTCATTGGCGGCATCGTTGCCGCTTTCGTCCACCCCTCCCACGGTGACCACCTGCCCGTTGAACATGCCCCCGTGGAACCTCATCATCGGTTTCGAGAAGACGGGAACGATCTCCGCCATCTTGATCGAAAAGGCGGCGAGAAGTTCCTTCGCCTGCCGCGGTGAGAAGGAAGGATCCTTCAGGCTGGTTTGGTAGTATGGGTAGAGGTACTGGTCGATCCGGCCCGGACAGATGCCGTTATCCAGGCTCTCCAGGTTGACGGCGATCTGGGCGAAGAAGAGGGACTGAAGGGCCTCGTAAAATGTCCTGGCGCCCAGGCGGGGCGCCCGCTGACACACCTCCGCGATGGTTTCCAGTTCCGCTTTTCGCTTTGGCTCTTTTTCTTGGGCGGCCATTTCCAGGGCCAGGCCGGCATACCGTTCGCCGAAGCGGGCCAGGCCGGCGAGGATGATCCTCACCCCTTCATAGAAACACCACGTTTCCGACCCCGGGGGAGCATCCTTCTGGTATCCCTCGGCCTCGGCCGCGATTCCCTCCGTTCCGACGGCGATGAGTTTCGCATAATCCGGGGCAATGTGGGCCACCCCGCCCAGTTCATTGATGAGATAGAATTTTGCCGTCAACTGATCGGCGATGAGGGCCAGCTTCTTTACAAATCCCGCATCTAATTTCATCGCGAGAAATCGCGGCAGCCAGAAGGGGACGATGGAGAGCAATTGCCGCAATTCGCCGTTCGATATATCCAGCGGATTGGTCTTCCTTTTGGCGAACGTGTGCGCCTCGGCAATGACGGGGATGCCGTGGAGCTCCGGGTAGATGGCGCCCCCTACCCGCTTGGACGAATAATTGCCCACGATCAGTTCATCGGGATAGATCCGGATCGATTTGTCTTTCAGGACCTCCGTCAAGGCCTCCGCGATCCGGATATAGGGCGACTTCTTTCGATTCTCTTTGTCTTTGAAGTACCGCGTCCAGATCATGGCCCGCTCGGTGCAAACCCCGGGTTTAGCGCCCTGAACGGCTTGCCTCAATGCATTGATCCGTCTCGAACATTGTGTGCTTTCAGTCGTAGGCGACAACATGGATTTCCTCCCTGGTAAAGCGCTCGACTGCCGGCCCAAGGCCCGGCCTGTCGGGAATGTTGAGGTCGGGGCTGGGCCTGCCCATCCCGATCCGGCCTCGTTTCGCCTCCCCCAGCCTGTGGTAGGGCAGGCAATGAATCGTCTCCAGCGCGCATTCATGAAGCAACGCCGCAGTGGCGAAGATATTTTTCTCGTCGTCGTTGCAGCCCGGAATGACCGGCATTCGGGGCTGCAAGTGCTGGAACACGGCGGCCAGCCTCCGGAAGTTGTCCAGAATAAGTCCGTTCCCCCGGGTCGTATAGGATTCGTGACGCGCCGAATCCATCTGCTTCAGATCAAAATAGATCAGGTCCAGGAAGGGGGCTATCCTCTCCATGTCCGCCCAGGGAAAATGGCCGCAGGTCTCAAGGGTTACATGGATGCCATCGCCCTTGAGAAACGGCAGGAACCCCTCTAAGAAAGCGGCCTGCAGCATCGGCTCGCCGCCCGACAGGGTGACCCCTCCCCCGGAGGAGATAAAAAAATCCCGATCCTTCCGCACCTCCGCAAGCAGATCCGCCGTCCCCCATGTTTTTCCGATCATTCTCAGGGCCCGGGTCAGGCAGGCAGCCACGCAGTTTCCGCAACCGTCGCAAAGCGAGTGATCGATCCTGCGATCGGGTCCGGTGAGAATGGCCGTTTTCGGGCAGACCTCGCGGCAGGCATAGCACCGGACGCAGCAGTGGGCGAAAAAGGCGACCTCCTGCCTCGACTGATGGGATTCCGGGTTGTGGCACCAGGCGCATCGGAGGGCGCAGCCCTTGAAAAAGAGGACCGTTCTGATTCCCGGCCCGTCATGAAGGCAGAAACGCTGGATATCAAAGACCAGGGCCTTTTTCTCGCCGGATTTCCCGGCCTCTTTCGTCAAAGCGTCGCTCATGGTCGGTCATCCTGCTTCCTTGGCCGGGAAAACATCCAGCGAACAGGAGGCGTTGGCAAAAGCCCATCGTCTCCCCGGTTCCTCCGCCAGAAAATGCAACCGGCGTCACCGCGCATGACGTCGGATTCAAGCGAGGTCAGTATGCCCCTCAATCTGGATTCTGTCAACAAAAGGCAGATGTACAAGCGGCTATGCAGCAATGCCGGCCCGAATGGTTGATGGGCGGTCATTTTGGCGATCCGGACAGGATTTTATATGAAAATCCCCCCAACCCCCCTTTGCTAAAGGGGGGGCACGGGAGGATTTTCATGTTTCGTTGTGCCCGCGCCTGGGCATGGGGGGTTAGTCGGGAAAGGAACGGCTACATCCGGGCGCCGTAGGTGAGGGAGGTCCGGTCGAGGGCGATCCGCAGGGAAGCGTGGATAAGTTCGTTGTGGTTTATGACGAATGGGTGGTATTCCAAGCGGGATTCTTCCAGTGTTACGCGGAGTCCGGCAAGTTTCGGGTAAAGCTTCCGCTTATCGGCGCTCATCTGGGCAAGGATGATGATGATCCCCTCGACCGCTTCGGCAAGCGGGAGCGTGACCGGGTAGAGGGCGGTCTCAGGGAGGCGGTCATCCGCGTCGCCTGTGGGCCTCAGGATCGTCATCTGCTGCGCCCACCGGGAATAGAGGACCGGATTGACCTTGAAGGCCGGCGACCAGAAGTAGAGAGGCGCGGTTTCGAAGGCGGGAACCGTTGCCTTCGGCAGGTTTGCCACGCGGATCAGGTCGGCATAGGAGGCGAGGGCCATTCCCTCGATCCGCGGTCTCATCCGCCAGAAAGGGATGTAACCGGCGATCTCTCCCGTCCCTGCGGGGGGCGTCATCACGGCGAATGGAACCTGTCGGAACGCATTTTCCGGGCAGGTCCAGGCGGTATTGCAGTTCCGGCAGATCAGGACAAGGGAATCCTTTTCCCCTTCCATGTCCCACCCACAGTGGGGGCAAAGAGTCGGAATGAAGCGGACCTGCCTCCGTGTCGAAAGGGACGAGCGTTGCAGACGTTCGCTGTCGCCGGCGGTACATGTAGAAATTGGCCTTCCGAGGACGGCGTCGTAGAGAGTCTCTCCCCGGAGGAGAAGCGGGGTATGGAGCAGAGACACCGTCTCGCCGATAAAATTCTGGTAAAAGACCCCTTTCGGGGCGGCGCCCAGGCCGGGAATCGCCCGGTCAAAGGGCAGGTCCGGAGTGATGAACCGACCCTGCGTGTCCGGCGAAATGAAGCGGAGCTTCAGGACCTGCGGCCGGAGACCGAGCGAAAAAGGCAGTCCCTGGAAGTTGACGGCCAGGGTGGTCGCATCGACAAAACGGCGGGTCACTTCGGAGGCGTTGACGGAAAACAGGGAACCCCGGAGGCGCCAGTAGGGGATGTAGAGGAGTTCTCCATCGACGCCGGCGGTGGGCGGTGGAATATGATAGCGGAAATGGTCCTCAGCGACGAGATAAAGACGGGTTCGGCAGAAGGGGCAGACCAAAAGCCGGTCCGTCTCTTCCAGCGTCACCGGCGCCCCGCACTGGGGGCAGCCGTGTTCGATCTGCCAGTAAGATCCGTTCACCACATTCCAGTTAGAAGAAAAAGGTGGAGGACCTGAGTAGGGTCCAATTCCTATTTGAGCTCATTGCAAAACTTCCCCTTCTGTCATTCCCGCGACGTTTCCGGGCGGGAATTCAGCTTGTAACTGCCTAAAATCCTGGGTGCCCGATAAGAGCATTCGGGCATGACAAAACGTTTTGCAATGACCTCATTTGACCGTTTTTTCGCCGCACTGGTTGCAGTAGATCGAGTTCGGCAGGTTCGCCGCACCGCAATGGGGGCACTTTTTCTGCTGCGGCTTCTGCTCGACGGATCGACCGCACTGAACGCAGAATTTCGCGTTCGCGGGGAGGTTTTCCCCACATCCAGCGCACTTTTGGAAGATCAGGATCTGCTGGCCGCACTTGGGACAGAATTTCGCCTCCCTCTGGACCGGCTGGCCGCAGCCGGGGCATGAGACGGATTCCACCGGCGCCGTCGGGGTAGATCCTCCGCGGAAGGTCTCGGCGAACATCGCCGGCATCATGAATCCCATCCCCATCCCGAGGCCGGCCCCCGCTTCGCCTTGCGATTGGGAGGCGGCTTCCAGAGCCATCGCGGCCTTCATCTTCAGGAGTTTGTTCAGGTCGTCGAAGACGCCGAGCCGGCTCTTGTCGTCGATCGCCTTCTGCACCTCCGGGGGGGGCGTGATCGAGTTGATGTAGAGGTCCGCGAGACCCAGGCCAAACTGCGTGAAGTCGGTCTGAAGAACCTTTTTCAGCTCCCCCGAGAGCTCGTTGTATTTCGCGGGGAGATCGAAGATCGTGTCGATTTTTTCCCCCATGAAGTCGTTGAAGCGGGAGACGATCACCCGGTTCAGGTATTCGGAAATCGCTTCTGTCGTGAAAACCCCTTGTGTCCCGACAAGGCTGTTGATGAAGAGGACGGGCTGGATGATTCGGAGGTTGAAAACCCCGAACGCCCTCAGGCGGATGAGACCGAGCTCACGGTCCCGAAAGGCGACAGGGTCGCGCGTGCCCCAGGTGAGATTGGGGAAGACCTTCATGTTTGTGAAATAGACCTCGGCGCGGAGCGGGCTTGTCATCCCCCAGGGGAGGCTGAGGACCTTCGTGAGAAGGGGGATGTTTGCCGTCTTTAAGGTGTGCCGCCCCGGTCCGAAGGCGTCGCAAGCCCTGCCGTTGTAAAAGAAAACGGCAGCCTGGCTCTCCCGGACGGTCATCTGGGCGCCCCATTTGATCTCTCCGGAACCCTGCTCGGGAATCCGATGGACCAACTCCTTTCCCGATTCGTCGAACCACCCGATGACTTCCAGAAAAACGACGTTGTTTGTGCCCATGGTTCACCTCTTAAGGAGCGGAACAACCCCCTCCCGGACCGACAGCGCCAGGGGGGCGGCGCGGATCCCGGCGGGACAGACGTCCAAATTCCCGCCATCCATATCATAAATATTGGGGAAACAAAATGATTACCCGTCGCTATCCTGCGAGGAAGAAACCCTTCAACCGGATGAGTGCATCAGGCGTTGCGCAGGTTTGATATGGCAGAAATTCGTTGACATACAAAGCCGTTCCTCGTAACCTCCGCCAACGGTTAGAGTCACTTTCCATCCATCCTTCATCGTGTTCGTCGAACAAGGGGGGCGCACCATGAACAAACGTTGGGCAGCACAGTACGATCAGCCGCTGAGCGAACCGCTCGACTACCCGGAAATCCCACTGCAGGGGTTGCTTGACCGCACCGCCCGCGCGCACCCCGATTGGGTGGCAACAAGCTTCAACGACATCGACATGACCTTCGGGCAGCTCGATCGGCGCACCAATCAGTTCGCCTGGGCGCTCCGTGAACTCGGCGTACTCCCCGGAGATCGCATCGTCCTGCTGCTGCCGAATTCGCCCACATACGTCATTGCCAGCTACGGCGTGTTCAAAGCGGGCGGCGTGCTGGTCAATGCAAACGTGATGACCCGCGGCCCGGAGCTTTCTCGCATCCTTTCGCGCACCGGAGCCCGTGTCGTGGTCACGCTCGACATCTTCCTGGAGGGCGTACTGCAGGGGACGGCGCAATCGCCCGTCGAGCACGTTATTTTCCACAGCGTCTTCGGTGCGGAAAAGACCTTGGACCTGAGTGCGGTGCGGCCCCGACTGGCGCTGATGACCGACCTTCTTGGCCGCCAGCCCGCCGACCCGCCTCCGTCGGTGAACGCCCCCGACGACCTGGCGCTCTTGCAGCTCACCAGCGGGACGGTCGGCGCGCCCAAAGCGGTCATGCTGACGCACAGAAACCTGGTGGCCAACGTCTGGCAGCTCATCCACAGCCGTCGGCCACCCATTGAGGATAACAATGGGGCGGTGATCTGCATCCTGCCCTTTTTCCACGTCTTCGGATTCACCGTCTGCCTGCAGTTGTCGGTCCTCCGGGGGTACCGCATGGTTCTGGTGCCGCGCTTCGACGTCATGTCTATTGCGCCGCTGGTCCCGCTTTTAGAGAAATACCGGCCCATCTCCTTCCCCGCCGTACCGGCGCTTTGGGCCGTGCTCGCCGCACAGGGCGAGTCGATGCGGAAGATTCTCTGCGGCATCGAAGTGCCATGCAGCGGCGGCGCGCCCCTGCCCGCCCATGTTCAAGAACAGTTCCGGCGGCTGACCGGGCACGCGATCATGGAGGCCTACGGTCTGTCGGAGGCGCCTTCGACGCACATGTTTCCCACCGCACGGCCGGAGCGGCAAGGCAGCATCGGCATCCCGCTGCTCGACACAGATGCCCGGATCGTCGATCCAGAGACCGGCGAGCGTGAGCTCGGCGTCGGCGAGGTGGGCGAACTGGCGGTGAAGGGGCCACAGATCATGCGCGGTTATTGGAAAGACGAAGCGCTGACCGCACGGACGCTGCGTTCCGGCTGGCTCTACACCGGCGACCTCGCCCGCATGGACGAGGACGGCTACTTCTACCTCGTCGACCGGAAGGACGACCTGATCATCACAAGCGGCTTCAACGTCTATCCGAGTGAGGTGGAGGCGGCGCTCGTCCGGCATCCGGCCGTCCAGGAGGCCGCCGTGGTCGGGGCGAACGACGCGGTGCGCGGACAGGTTGTTGTCGCCAGCGTGGTCCTGCGCGACGGCGCGACAGCGACGGCGGCAGAGCTGCTGACCCATTGCCAAGAGCAGCTTGTGCCTCACAAGGCGCCGCGCACCATCCGTTTTGTGGCCGAAATTCCGAAACAGCCCACGGGGAAGGCCATTCGAAGACTGCTGCGCACCGACGACAGATAGGGAAATAAACGCCTTCCTATCCCTCCGCAAATCGCCGGATTGATATGTCTCACGGGAAAAACCATGGCGGAATTCAGACGAACCTCTTGATCAACAGGTCCGTATTGACGCCGCCAAAGGCAAAGTTCTGGATGGACGCAACACGGATCGGCTGTTCCCGCAGACACATGGTATGCCGGATCATGGCGCATCGTTCGTCGGGTTCCTCCAGATTGAGAGTCGGGGCGATGAATCCGTCCTGCATCATATAGAGGGTCAGGATGGTCTCGATGACGCCGCAGGAACCCATCGTATGCCCCATGTATCCCTTGAGACCTGTCACGAAGGGTCCGCCGCCGTAAACGGCATGGATGGCCTGGGCTTCGATCACGTCGCCCATCCTGGTTCCCGTGGCGTGGGCGCTCGCGAAATCGACCTCATCGGCCGTTAGGGCCGCATCCTCGAGGCCGAGACGCAGGGTTTCGCTGATTCCGGCCCGATTCGGCAGAATGAGATCGCCCCCGTTGTTGTTGCATGCAAAACCCACGACCTCGCCCAGGATCTGTGCCCCGCGCTTCCTCGCATGTTCGTACTCCTCCAAAAGCACCGCCCCGGCGCCCTCCCCGACGACCAGTCCGTCGCGTTGCCTGTCGAACGGCCGCGGCGTACATCGGGGACGGTCGTTGAAGGCCGTGGAACAGGCCATCAGGTTGTCGAAGACGGCCACGGTAGTCGTATCGTACTCATCCGCCCCGCCGCACAGCATCGCGTCCTGCATGCCGTACTTGACTGCCTCGTAGCCGAAGCCGATGGACTGACTGCTCGTCGTGCAGGCCGTGGAGGAGGAGATGACCCTGCCGGTGATGCCGAACATCTTCGTGATGTTCACCGCCGTCGTATGCACCATGGACTTGAGGTAATCGACGGCGCCGATGGCGCGAAACTCGGACTGGGAAGCGCCGAAAAAGATTTTATAGATCTCCCTCTGGACCGTAGGGCTGCCGTGGGTGGAGCCAAAGGCCACCCCCAAGCGGCCGGAGGTTACAAATTCCGGCGGCAGGCCGGCCTGATCGAGGACCTCTTT
>MNZQ01000044.1 GCA_001873745.1 Syntrophaceae bacterium CG2_30_58_14 | reverse complement strand
AGGTTGAAGGCATAGCAACGCTCCGTCCAAAAGCCAAAGCGGCGAAACGCTCATGACGGCACACCGTCACAAGGGACAATGAAAATCTCCCCTAACCCCTCTTTGCCAAAGAGGGGAATAATAAAGTCCCCCTCTAACAAAGGGGGATTGAGGGGGATTTGGGGTGCATTTTCGAGTGAAAGGGGTTTGAAAACGATGCGACGGGTTGGACTGATCCACTCGACACGACTGGTGATTGAACCCGTACAGCGGGTGATGGCCCGGCAATGCCCTGACATCGATTTCTTCCATCTGCTGGACGAGGGCATCCTCCGAAAGCTGACCGCCTCCGGACAAATTACCCCGGAGATCATCCAGTGGCTCGCCGAAATGGTCCTTTCGGCCAAGCGGGCGGGCGCGGATATGGCCGTGGTAAGCTGTTCCTCTCTCTCCCCCTGTGTCCCCGCGGTTCAAGAACGGGTGGATATTCCGGTATTACGAATCGATGCGCCGATGATGGAACACGCCGTGATCCATGCAAAACGGATCGGGCTGGTCATGACAAACCCGACAACCAAGGCCCCGTCGAAAATACTGTTTCAGGAGGTTTCCCAAAAGTTGGGCCGGGACGTAACCCTTGTCCCGCGCCTCTGTCCGCATGCCTTTGCCAAACTGAACCAGGGCGATATCCCGGGGCATGATCTTGAAGTGATCAAAACCGTTGAAGATCTGCTGGCAGAGGTCGATGTCGTGATGCTTGCGCAGATTTCCATCGCCCGGGTTAAGGATTCTCTGCCCGGCGCCATCCAGGGCCGGGTCTTCTCCAGTCTCGATTTTATCGCGCCGGAGATCAACAAGCTAATAGGATGATTCATGAAACAGGGTCCATATTTACTGGGCATTGATATCGGGGGAACCGGCGCCAAGGCGGGCGTTTTCACCGCCGGCGGCGAACGGATCGGGACCGGTTATGGCGAGTATAAAATGATCAGCGCCGTTCCGGGTCAAGCCGAACATGATGCCGAGGCGTGGTGGCTATCGACGGTAAAAGCGGTTCGGGATGCCATCCGCGACGTGCCTGCCTGTGAGATTTTGGCGATCGGCATCGGCTGCACCAATGGACTCGTTGCGGTCGACCGCCAGGGAAAACCCTTAAGGCCGGCGATCATGCTCTGGGATCAGCGCGCCCTGCCTGAAGTCGACCGAATCAGAAAGATACTGGATGCGGATACGGTTTTCAACATCACCGGCAATCCCGTTGCGCCTGGCGCCTATTCGTTGCCGACGATTCTCTGGTTGAAGCACCATGAACCGGAGACCTTTCAGGCGGCATACAAACTCATGGTTCCCGGCGGGTATCTGGTGGCCCGTTTCACCGGAGAGTTCACGATCGACCATTCGCGGGCCTCGACGACCCTGCTGTTCGATATCCGCAAGAAGGAGTGGCACCGGCCTTTCCTGGAGGCGCTCGACATCCCTGCGGAAAAGCTCCCCCGACCGGCGCCTTCCGATGCGGTGGTCGGAAGGGTCACCGCGGAGGCCGCCCGTTTGACCGGTTTGATGCCGGGAACTCCGGTGATTGCCGGCTGCATGGATACCATCGGCGCCTCCATCGGGTCCGGCGTCATCAGGCAGGGCGAGTGTTTTGTGATCATGGGCACCGCGGCCCGGGTTTCCGGCCCGCTGGAAAAACCCTGTTTCGACAGCCGTTTCATGAACTGCACCCATGTGCTCCCCGATCGCTGGCTCTACATCGGGGCGGTCAATGGGGTGGGCTCATCGCTCAGGTGGATTCGCGACACGTTTTGCCAAATGGAGCAGGGGGTCGCCGACCTCACCGGTCAAGATGTCTATGACCTGATCACCGCGCAGGCCGCGCAGGCCCCTCCCGGAAGCAAGGGGTTGCTGTTTCTGCCTTACATTTCAGGCGAGCGGACCCCGATCTGGAACCCGTATGCCCGCGGGGTCTTTTTCGGCGTCACGCTGGGCCACAACCGCCATGATTTTTTCCGGTCGGTGCTGGAGGGTGCCGCCTTTGCGATCCGGCATGTGATCGAACTTCTTGAAACCGATAATGGCCTTGGCATTCAGGAGTTGCGGATCGGCGGCGCCGCCGCCGTAAGCGGGGTCTGGAACCAGATCATCGCCGACATTCTGGGGAAAAAGGTGGTCAGCCTGACCCAAAGCCATACGGAGGTGCTGGGCGCAGCGATCCTGGCCGGCGTCAGCCAGGGCCTCTATCCGGATCTCGCGTCCGCCATCGAAAAGATCGTGGTTCCGGGAAAAGCGTTCAAACCGAACCCCGAGGCCCACGCCGCCTACAACCGGTTGTATCCCATGTACAAAAAACTCTACACGGAAGTGCAGCACCATTTTGAGGAACTGGCCCGAATGGATCTTCCCCAGGTCTGGATCACGAGGGAAAATCCATGATAACGGCGGCCAAAAACTACCCGGTCTTGCGAGCAAAATAGCCAATGAAAATCGGGATGCTAACAGGTCTGTGGTTTGTCGCCGACGGGGCGACGCTGATCAAAAGCCTGCGCAGGGCGGCGGCTTTGGGCTTCCGTTATGTGGACATCCACGGGGTATTTCATGGCGGTCCGGCGCATCTGAAGCCCGGGGAGCGGCTGACGGTAAAGTCGGAGATGAAAGCGCTGGGGCTGGCCCCGCGCAACTACGTGCTGCATGCCCCGCACAACCCGCCCTCAGCCAATGAGGTCGAGGTCGAAGAAAACTTCGCCTGCCTGCGGGAGGGGATCGACATGGCCCTGACCTGGGGGGTTAACCAGTTGATGCTCAATGCGGGCCAATGGGCCTATGGGATGACGCGCCAGGCGGCATGGGAGAAGTCGGTGCGTTTCTTGCGGCGGGTGTGCGATTATGCCGCGCCGCGGGGGGTTTTCATCGCCCAGGAACCGGAGCCTTACGTCTGGTTTCTGGTGAACGACATCGCCTCCACGGTGCGGATGATGGCGGATGTCGATCGCCGGAACTTCACGGCGCTGGTGGATCTCGGCCATATGGCGCTGGCGCGCGAAGGCCCGGAGGAGCTGGCCAGGGTCGGCGACGCGATCGTCCACGCCCACTTCAGCGACCACAAGCCGTTTATGCATACTAACCAGGTGATCGGGACCGGCTTTACGCGCACCAAAGATTACCTCGATGAACTGCGCCGCATGGGCATCGACCAGCGTGTCAAACGGTTCGGCTATGACGAGCTGGTCATCAGCTTCGAATTAGGCGTCCCCGGGAACCGGATCGGCGATCCCGAGGATTGGGTAAAACGTTCTATTCAACATATCCAACAGATCGCTCCGGATATGACCCTTGCGTGACGGCACTGGCTGACCGGTTGTCCGCTCCCGATCCGGACAGCATTCCCCGGCTGACCGGTTGTCCGCAATCGGTTCGGACTTCTCCCCTCCCCCAACTTGCCGGCAAACTGGAAAAATGTTTGCATTTTCGGATTACAATCGTTAGTATGTGCACCACCTCTGAAATTCGGTAAATCGTCATTCCTGCCCCCCGCTTTCGCGAGGGTAAACTCCAGCAGGAATCCAGTCCTTGCAAGACCTTCTGGATTCCCGCTCCCCGCCTACGCGGGGACGAGCTTCGCGGGAATGACAAAGTGGGGGTATTTTTCAAAACTCTCGCTTGCTGCAGCCGGGCGCATTGCGCTCACACGCGCGAAGGAACTTTATACCCGCAAAAAGCTTGCAGTCAGGGCGAAAGAGACTCGTTGCGCGCTCGAAGGAGAGAATGGGGGAGCGTGGGCGCATGTATCTATCTCACGTCCGGGCACATTGCGCTCGCGCTCGAAGGAGAGAAGGACATGGGTGATCTGCAGAAGATCTTCAATCCACGGACGATCGCCGTAATCGGCGCCACGGACAAGGAGGGGGTGTTCCCATTCGGGCGGGCCGTTCTGGAAAACGCGCTCGCTTCCGGCAATCGGACGGTCTATCCTGTCAATCCAAACCGGGAAACGGTCCTGGGACACCCCTGCTTCTCCGAGATTGGCGCCCTCCCCGAACCGATCGATCTGGCCGTCATTGCAACCCCCGCCGCCACGGTCCCGGGAATCGTCGACGCCTGCGGCCAGGCCGGCGTGGAGGGGCTCACCATCATTTCCGCCGGTTTCCGGGAAACGGGCGAAACGGGAAGGCGCCTGGAGGAGGAGATCATCCGAATCAACAAGGCCTACGGCATGAGGATCGTCGGCCCCAACTGCCTCGGAATCATGCGGCCCCCCGTGAACCTCAACGCCACCTTCCTCCGGGAGAACCCGGAAGCGGGAAACATTGCCTTCGTCTCCGACGTGGGAAGCTTTGGCCGGACCCTGCTCGACTGGGGCATCAGCTCCCACATCGGCTTCAGCATGGTCGTTTCCCTGGGCTCCGCCATCGACGTGGATTTCGGGGACGTCATCGATTTTCTCTTCGAAGATCCCCACACGAAGAGCATCATCCTCTACATGGAGGATGTCGTCGGCGACGTGAAACGATTCGTCAGCGCCGTCCGCTGCTTCGCCCGCAGCAAGCCCATCATCCTACTGAAACCCCCGATACTGGAGGATGGCGATTGCGCCGGCCTGACCCACTCGGGCGCAATGGCCGGCCCGGAAAAGGTCTACGACGCCCTCTTCCGCCGCCTTGGCGTCGTCCGGGTCCGCGAGGCCCAGGACCTCTTCAACGCCGCCGGCGTCCTGTCCTCCCGCAACCGCCCCCGGGGACCGCGGCTGGCCATCATGACAAACGCCAGAGGGATCGGGATCATCGCCAACAAGCAACTGCTTTGCGCCGGCGGCAAGCTGGCGGAGCTGTCCGAACAGACCATCCAGGATCTGGACGCCCTCATTCCCCCCTGCTGGAACCGGGGAAATCCCGTCCATCTCCTCCGCGACGCCGATACCTCCCGGTATGCGGAGGCCGCGGAGATCTGCCTGAAGGATCCCGGCGTGGACGGGCTCCTGGCCATCTACACCCCCCAGGACTTCGCCCCCCCCGAGGAACTGGCGGCGGCCCTGATCGCAACGGCGTCAAAGACGGACAAACCCCTGTTGACAGCCTGGATGGGGGGGCGGGAGGTGCAACGGGGACGCGAGCGGATGGTGGAGAAGGGCATTCCCGCCTATGAAACGGCGGAGGCCGCCGTCCGCGCCTACATTTATATGACCCAATATGAGCGAAACCTCGAACTCCTGCAGGAGACGCCGGCAGAGCTTCCGTTAGACGAGGCCCCGCCGAAGAACCATCTCAAGGCCCTCATCCGGCGCGCCAACCGGGAGGCCTGTTCCATCCTCACGGAGGAGGACTCGCGGAAGTTCCTCCGCAACTACGGCATCCCCGTCATCCCTTCCCGGATGGCAATCACCTTGGAGGAGGCCGTTGATGCCGCCCGGGATATGGGGTACCCCGTGGTCCTCAAGGTGGCCTCTCCCAACATCATTTTCCGCCAGGACGTGGGCGGCGTCATCACAGCCATCGATTGCGAGGAGGCGCTGAAGACCGCCTACCACCGCATCCTCGACGGGGTCAGCCAGTTCGCCCCGCAGGCGAAGGTGCGGGGCGTAACCGTCCAGAAGATGGTCGAGCACATCGATTACGAACTCATTTTGGGGGCGAAGAAGGATCGCCACTTCGGCGCCGTCATCCTGTTTGGCAGTGGAGGACTCAGTGTGGAGCTGCTCAGGGACTTCTCGATCGGCCTGCCGCCCCTGAACCAAACCCTGGCCCGGCGGCTCATGGAGGAGACGGGCGTTTACCGCATGCTCCAGGGCTTCCGAGGGAAACTTCCCGCCGATCTCCGCCAATTAGAGAAGATCCTGGTGGGTTTCTCCCGAATGATCATCGATTTCCCCGAGATCCGGGAGATGGACATCAATCCCCTCGCCGTCTGCCAGGGGAAGGCGATCGCCCTGGACGCCCGGATCCTGCTGGATCAGGAAGTCTCCGCCGAAAAGGCACCGGCCTACGCACACTTAGTCATCACCCCCTATCCCACGCGGTACGTGACGCCCTGGCGGCTGACCGACGGAACCGAGGTGATCCTCCGCCCCATCCGTCCCGAAGATGAGCCGCTGGAACATGAGCTGTTGACCACCGTGTCGGAGGCGACCATCCGCTCCCGGTTCTACCAGAACCTCAAGCAGATCAGCCATGCCATGCTCGTGCACTCCTGCCATATCGATTACGATCGGGATATGGCCATCGTGGCCGAGACGCGGACGGATCAGAAAAAACGCATCGTCGGCATCGGAAGCCTCACCATCGACGCCAACGGCGCCGCCGGGGAGTTTGCGGTCATCGTTCACGACGACTTTCAGGGACGGGGGCTGGCTTCCAAGCTCCTGGATGTGCTCATCGGGATCGCCGCGGAGCGCGGGCTGAAGGAATTCTACGGAATTCTTGAACCGACGAACGGCCGCATGACCGCGCTTTGCGAAAAGTTAGGAATGACCCGCAGCCGCTTCTCCGATGATCTCGTGCGGGTCAGCCTGCCGCTGGTCGGGTAGTCGCTAACAAAAATGTTCCCCGGCGGCGAAGAAGCGCCGGAACCACATCACTCTCATTCTCCGTTAAGGGGATTATTCCCCTCCTTGACACGAGGAGGCCTTATAAGTGTTCGGGATGTGCGATCACAGGTGAGCCGGCCGTTCCAAAATTTTCTGAGCACCGGAATACGGAATGAAATCCGGGTAAGTTAACCTAGCGCTTAAGGGTCCAGGCGTGGTTGCCGTAGCGTTCGGCTTCGATTCCAAAGATTTCTTGCCAAGCCTTCTCGTCAAGGGATAGAGGTTCCAGCTTGACTCCGAAGAACTTGGAGAAGCCCTGGGAGAACCGCAAGGCCGCCCAGTCGAAGGCTACGGGCCGACCGAGGGCCTCGGAAAGGGAGGTCATGTTGACCCCGGTGTCCTCCGCATCGAACCTGGCTACGGCCTTGAGGAGCGTCTCGTTCTTATCGAGGGGGACGGAGCCGTGCTGGATGAAAGAGGCGCCGGTCCTCTTCTGGGCACTGCCGATGATCTTCCGGCCGCCGATCTCGACTTCGCCCTTGGCCGGAAAGGCGAAACACGGCATTGTCCCCCGGGCATAGGAGGGCGGAGACGCCGGGGCGAGACGCGCGGAGAGACCCATGAGAGCGAGACCCTTGATCAGGGCCAGCGAGATGAGCCGGTAGGAATCCTGGAGGGTGGGATTGAACGTTTCCGTGTCGGACGAGGCGAGGGAATAGGTCAGTTCTCTGATGTGCAGGACGACCTTTCCGCCGGTCATGCGCCGAACGATATCGATGCCGTTGGCGCGGCAGAAGTCGAGGTCCGCCGCCCGGGCGGCCTCCTGCCCGTAACTCAGGGAGACCGTGGGCTTCTCCCATCGGTAGAAGCGGAGAAATGTTTCGTCCCCTTTCCGTGCCCGCGCGAATAGATATTCGTCCACCGCCATGTTCAGCGATCCCCGGCGCGGGACTTGGTCGGCAATGAGCAACCAAGTTTTCATGTGACTGTCCATGATTCAGATCGCTGCGCGTCAAGCTCTTCGGCATGGTAGGAACTTCGCACAAGGGGGCCGGCGGCCACACGGCGGAAACCCATACCAAGGGCGGCCTTGCGCCAGGCGTCGAACTCCGCAGGGGGGACAAAGCGGGCCACCGGCAGACAATCTTTCCGGGGCTGGAGGTACTGCCCGAGTGTGAGAATCCCGCAGCCGGCGGCGAGGAGGTCCGTCAAGGCCGCTTCCAACTCGTCCGGGCGCTCTCCCAGGCCGAGCATCAGCCCGGATTTGACGGCCACATCCGGCGCACGGCGCCCGACCCGGCTGAGAAGTTCGAGGGAGCGGGCGTAGACAGCCTCGGGTCTGACCTCCGGATAGAGGCGCAGCACCGTTTCCAGATTGTGGTTGAGGACGTCGGGGCGGGCATCGATAACGGTCCGCAGGGCGGTCTCATCTCCGCGGAAATCGGGGATGAGGACCTCGATGCGGATCCCGGGCCGTCGGGCGCGCAGGGCGCGGATCGTCTCCGCGAAGGCCCCGGCGCCGCCATCGGCCAGATCGTCGCGGGTCACGGAGGTCACCACGACATAATCCAGGGACATCTGCACGGCGGCCTCGGCGACTCGGCGGGGTTCATCGGGATCCGGCGGAGACGGCTCTCCCTGATGCACGGCGCAGAAGCGGCAGCGGCGGGTGCAGGTGTTGCCAAGAATCATGAAGGTTGCCGTCCCTCGCGCAAAACACTCTTCACAGTTGGGACAGCGGGCTTCCCGGCAGACGGTATGGAGGCGCCCGTCGTCCAGAAACGACCGCAACCGGTCATGGGCCGGAGCGGCGGGAACTCCCCGACGGAGCCACGAGGGTTTCCGGACGAACATCCCGGTCCGCAGCGCTTTCATGATGACCTCCTGAAAAACTTGCCTTCCCCCCGCGGAAGCGGGCCGGGAGCGGGAATCATCCCGTAAGACAGGGATTCCGCGCCGCCGCCGTCTCGTCGAGTCTTCTCGCTTTGCAGCGCGCCGGCGCCTCCCGGATGACTCCGGGATTCTCCGATGCCTCCCGGACGACGGACCGGAAGGCATCGATGAAACCGTCGAGATCCTCTTTTGTTTCCGTTTCCGTGGGTTCGATCATGATTGCGCCGCGAACCACGAGCGGGAAATAGATCGTCGGCGGATGATACCCGTAATCTATGAGGCGCTTGGCCATCTCCAGGGTCGTGATCCCGGTCCCTTGCTGATTCCGGTCGGAAAAGACGCACTCGTGCATGCAAGGGCGGTCGAAGGCGGGGTGCAGGACGTCTTTCAACCTCTCCCGGACATAGTTGGCGTTCAGGACCGCAAGCCGGCTCGCTGCCTTAAGCCCGTCCGGCCCCATGCTGAGGATGTAGGCGTACGCCCTCAAAAGAATGCCGAAGTGGCCGTGAAAGGCCATGACGCGGCCGACGGATTCCGGGAAATCTTCGGAAAGCTCATACATCCCGTTCCTTTCGACAATGCGGGGGACGGGAAGAAACCGGGCGAGATCCTTCCGGACGGCCACCGGCCCGGCGCCGGGCCCGCCGCCTCCGTGGGGTGTTGAAAAGGTCTTGTGGAGGTTCAGGTGCAGGATGTCCACACCGATCGCGCCCGGCCTCACGACACCCAGGACGGCGTTCATGTTGGCCCCGTCGCCGTAAACGAGCCCGCCCCGGTCGTGAACGATGCGCGCGATTTCGCGGATATTTTCCTCGAAGAGACCCAAGGTGTTGGGGTTGGTGATCATGATCCCCGCCGTCTCGGAGTCCATCAGCCCCGCTACAACCTTCGGGAGAAGGATGCCGTCCGGCCCGGACGGCGCCGGGACGGGGGCATAGCCGCAGAGGGCGGCGCTGGCCGGATTCGTCCCGTGCGCCGTGTCGGGGATCAGGATCTTCGTCCGCTGCTTCCCCCGGCTGCGATGGTACGCATGGACGATCAGCATCCCCGTCAGCTCCCCCTGAGCGCCGGCCGCCGGTTGAAGCGTTACCGCGCCCAGACCGGTGATCTCCACCAAAAACCGCTCCAGATCGAACATCAAGTGCAGCGCCCCCTGAGAAAGTTCCGCCGGCAGCAGCGGATGGGCCGCGGCGAATCCCCGGAGCCTCGCCAGCTTTTCGTTGATCTTCG
>MNZQ01000174.1 GCA_001873745.1 Syntrophaceae bacterium CG2_30_58_14 | reverse complement strand
TTGCGATGCCTCTATATCTGTCCCGACTTTGCCATTACGATCAAAGAGGTGGAATAGAGGAAGGCATAGCCGGTGTGAACCGGTGGTGAACGGACAAGGCGGTCATCCCACCTCTTTTCAAAAACCCTTTCCTCTCTTCTGGTTTCTCTGTTAGAATGTCCCGGCACAAAGGGATCGGTAAGGGCTGCCGGATTTAGGCCGCCCGCCTTGACGGCAGGGGAGCGCAACGATGTCGGGACGGATCGCAAAACCATCCGGGTCGCAGCTCAAAGGGTGGGGAAAACTGACGATGGAGAAGTACCGCCGCCGGGAGGGGCTTTGCCTTGCGGAGGGGGCCAAGGTCGTCGGCGAACTCCTCCGGAGCTTCTGGAAGACGGAGGCTCTACTGATTTCCTCTGAAAAGTCCGAGCGGCGAGAGGAAATCCTTGCCGGCGTTCTGTCCGGAATCCCGATTTACCGGCTGACGGACCGCGAATGGGCGACCCTGAGCCAGGATCCGTCCCCGGAAGGGGTGATGGCGGTGGCCGTCGTTCCACCGCCCGCCGATCTCGCATACCGTCTGGAAATGGAAGGCGGGCCGCTGCTGCTCCTCCATCAGGTGAACAATCCCAACAACTTAGGCGCGCTTCTCCGGACGGCGCACTGGTTCGGCTTCCGTACGGTCCTGCTCAGCGAGGGATCCTGCGAGGCGACGAATCCCAAGGTGATCCGGACATCGATGGGGAGCCTCTTCCACCTGACGGTGATGGAAAATCTTGATTATGATAGCATTTTGTTGGAGATCCGGGGGCGTTTCCGTGTCGTGGGAAGCGAGATCCGGGAGGGTGTTGCGCCCCACTCCTGTGCGGCCGGGACGGCTCTGCTAATGGGGAGCGAAAGTCATGGACTGCCGGCCTCACTCCTCGCGCAGACCGACGAGCGGTGGCGGATCCCCGGCGCCGGGGAGGCGGAGTCGCTGAGCCTGCCCCAGGCGGCGGCGATCATGATGTACGAATGCGTGCGAAAGACGGTCCCGTGAGGTGATTCATATGGAAGGGTTCATCCAGGTGACGACAACAACGGAAACCAAAGCGGATGCCGAGCGGATTGCCTTGGAGCTCGTCGAGGCGAGGCTCGCCGCCTGCGTACAGATCGTGGGGCCGATTGAAAGCATCTACCGCTGGAAGGGCCGGATCGAGACGGCCGGCGAGTGGCTCTGCCTGATCAAGAGCCGGGAGGAGAGCTTCGGGGCGATTGAACAGACCATCCGTTCCCTCCACCCTTACGAAACGCCGGAGATCGTCGCCGTCGCAATGACCGGCGGCAGCCGTGACTATCTGGACTGGCTCCGGGGGCAACTGGCAGCGCCCTGCGAGGAATGAAGACTTAGAAGGGATCACGGGGAAGTGGAGCACCATTGCCCCGATCCTCTCCCGTCAGGGGGTGGTGAAATAAGGTTTGCGAGACCGTTGAGGCAGGATCATGCTTTTAGCCGGCGATATCGGCGGCACGAAGAGCTGTCTGGCGATCTTTGCGGACGACGCGGATCCACGGAAACCGCTGGCGGAGGAGGTTCTCCCCAGCGGCCGTTTTCCCGGGATCGAGGCGCTGATCCGGGTGTTTTTGAAACGGACGAATTGGACCGCGGACCAGGCCTGTTTTGCGATCGCCGGACTGGTCATCAACGGCCGGGCTGCGGTGACCAACCTCCCCTGGGTCGCGGACGCCGAGGCGATCCGGCGGACGTTCGGCTTCCGATCGGTCCGCCTGCTGAACGACGTTGCGGCGACCGCCCGCGCCGTGCCGCTGCTGGAGGTGCGGGAACTCCACATGCTGTGCCTGGGAGAGCCGGCCGCCGACGGCGCGATCGCCGTGATTGCCCCGGGGACCGGCCTGGCTCGCTGTAAGGCTGGCGGAGGCCGCCGATCCCGTGCCGGTCCTCATCAAGGCGGCGCTTGCGGGTAAGTCCGTCCTCTGTATGCGTGCGGTAACGCTTTTCTGCTTCATTCTCGGAGCGGAGGCGGGGAATCTGGCCTTGAAGACGCTGGCCACGGGCGGCGTTTACATCGGGGGCGGGATCGCACCGCGGATACAGCCTTTCCTCGAAGCAGGAACGTTTCTCGATGCCTTCCGGCGGAAGGGACGGATGGCCGACCCGCTCTTCCGGATGCCTGTCCACGCGATCCTCGAACCGCGGGCGGCCCTGATCGGCGCCGCCGACTGCGGGATGGAGGAAAAATGAAGTAAATGCTTCCGTCTTGATTCAAGTCAACACAATCTGCCAGTGTCGCAAGTCTTCCTCCGCCGGAAAGGGGAACAACTTGTTTGGGGATCATAAATTTCCCGCCTCTTCCGTTCAAATCTAGGGCAAAACGAAAGGCAGGAAGGTTCGCCCTGCCTTTCTGAAAAAATCCCCATCAAATTTCCCATCTGATACATGATACTGGGCAGGATTCTATGGCTTCTTCGATCAGATCTTCTGGCCCGCTCGCTGGTTTAATCACCGTTGCTTTTCCGCTGCTGCTGTCGATCATAAAAACCTCCGGGCAAATCTCCTCGCAGGCGCCGCATTCGATACATTCATCCTCATTTATATGTACTTTTTTAGCCATTTTTCTTTCCTTGCCAAACAGAGGGTGGCCGGCCCCCTCGGCTCGGCCGCCCCTTTTACCAATGATTAGAGCTGAATTCCCATCCTATCCCATACCGACTCCCCGTCTTTGATTTCGACCGCTTTGAGCCGTGGATAGGTCTTGAACAGGAAGTAGGCCAGAGGCAACACCCCGAGCACGATGATGATCAGATCAGGGATGACCCGAAGATTCCCCAATATCACGATTATTGTCCTTTCGAAGAAGGAAGCATCCCGCGCGGCCCATAGTCCGTCCTGAAAAGAGACCCAGGCCTGGATGAGGCCAACTGGGAAAAGAGTAACAAAGGACATGATGAGCAGACCGCCATTCAACCCGAGGAAAGAAAGCTTCAGAATGCCGTTATCCCAATGTTCCTTCTTCACCAGACCCCGCCAGGAGAATAAGAGAAGCGCAATCGAGAGCATGCCGTAGGTCCCAAAGAGGGCCGTATGACCGTGGTTCATGGTCAGATACGTTCCGTGTTCATAGTAGTTAACAATCGGAAGATTGATGAGGAATCCGAAAATTCCCGCTCCCAGGAAGTTCCAAAAGGAAGAAGCGACAAGGAAGTACAGAGGCCACTTATAGGGAAAGGTCTTGCCTTCACTCTTGATGGCTTTAAACTCCATCATCCCTCGGACAACGAGACCCATCAGAGGAATAGGTTCCATGGACGAAAACAATGTTCCCCATGCCAGCCAGTAGGATGGTCCTCCGAACCAAAAGTAGTGATGCGCCGTCCCGACGATTCCCGACAGGAACACGATCGCCGCGGTAAAGTACGCGATGGTCAAGGCCGCTTTGGCGGTAACGAGCCCCATGGCGACAAGCAAGACAGCGATGGCGGCGACTCCGAAAAACTCGAAGATGCCCTCTACCCAGATGTGCACGACGAACCATCTCCAGTAATCGGCCATCGTCATATGAGAGCCCTGGCCGTAGAAGAGGCCGAAGCCGAAAAAGGCCACCACAAAGATAGCGCTCAATATATAGAACCAGATCAGTGAATTGAACTCATCCTTATGCCCCATTTGCAGATGAGGAAAGACGGCGCGATATACGATAAGGAGCCAGGCAACCAGGCCCACCAATAGCAGTATCTGCCATGCCCGTCCGAGCTCCAGGTACTCCCATCCCTGATGGCCGAACCAGAACCACCAATCCCCCAAAAGGCCCTTAATCCCGGCCATCTCGCCCGCGAGGCTGCCGACGGCAACCACCAGGATGGCGACAAACAACAATTCCACCAAGAGCCCCTGTTTCCGCGGTTCTTTGCCGCCGATGATCGGCGCCAGGTAAATTGCCGATGCAACCCAGCTGGTTGCAATCCAGAAAATGGCAAGCTGCAGATGCCAAGTCTTGGCCAGGCTATAGGGGATGATCGCAGCGACAATGGGGAACCAGAAGCTCGCCGGGTTAACGGTATAATGGGCCAACAGCCCCCCGAAGGAGGTTTGCAGCAAGAGGAGCAGGACCACGACAAGAAAAAATTTTGCCGCTTTGAACTGGCTCGGGGTCAAGGGCATATCGATCAGTATCGCCGCAAGCGAGGCGCCCTTGGCAGGGCCATACCAGAGTTCATAATGATGAACCCAGAAGATGAACAGACCCAGAGCGACAAGAAAGACGAGGAGACCGCCGATAGACCAAAAGTAGACGTTTGGTGTCGGAACATTCCCTATACTTCGATCCGGCGGCCAGTTATTGGTATAGGTGGCTGCATTGGCCGTACGGGGGGTGGAGGCTACCCAGGCTGTCCAAAAGAAGAACCGGGAGATTTGGAGCCGCTCCTGATCCGAGGGGACTGTATCGCGCAGGAAACCGTACCGACGCTCTCCTTCCTTGAAAGTCTTTCCCCAGTATTGGGAAATGCGGTCCAAGGAGTGCGCCTGCGCGACAGTCAAGGTAAGGGTATCCTTGGCAGAATCGTAGCGGTTCGTTTTGATCTCGTTTATGGTCTTGGCATCGGTCACCGCTTTTTGCAGGTCATCGAGCTGTTGGTAGTTCTTTTGATAGTCCTGCCCCGACCAATAGTCCCTTACGGTATCTCCCATGAGATGCAGCGTGGAAGCCGAGAACTCTGGTCCTCTCTGGCTCCCGTGGCCCCAAATGCTTCCATGGTCCATCAGGCCGTAACGCTGGTACACGTCCTGCCCTGCCAGGATATCCGATTTCTGGAAAAGGACTTTACCGTCGGGGCCTGCAACCTTCCCCGGATAGGGCGGCAACTGGTCCCGTGACATGAATCCACCGGCAAGAAGAACGACCATGGCAAACACGAAACAAAAAATAGCGATCCATTTAAGCTTTCGTAAAGACATAACCCACCTCCTTTTTTAAATAGAAACCCATCCCATACTGCCCTAAAATAGCCGTCAAATCCATTTTCGTTTTTCCTCCCATAAGGGAATTCGTTGGGGGACAGTCCTTGTTGCCGCAAATCTTGACTGCAAGATAACCGACTATTGGGAATGAATCCTTGACGCAAGTCAAATACGAGAAATTATTTCAGAGGGAGGGTGAATTTTTTCAAGGTCATCGATAAAGGTTGCGCACCGAACCGGGAGTTCCGCTCCCATTTCCCGTTCAGCCTTGTCGAATTCGCCGGCGATTGCGTTTTTATCGGTTTCGGACAAATTTCCGTCCATCCACGGGAAAAGGATTTCGTCTTCTTTTTTGATATGATCGGCGAGAAGTTCCCTGTATGCCTGAAGGTGTTTGATGACGGCATCCGTATCCTCCTTGTCGAGGGCCTCTCTCATTGCTCTTACATGGCGACGTCCCGTTTCGTGGTCGCTGAGCATGGCCCGGATAATTGCCGTCTGCTCGTCAAAATACTTAAAAAGGATAGCTTCTTCTTTTGCGTGGTGAAACTGATCGGCATAGGAACGGATGAAGTCTATCCCTGCCGCAACGACTTCCCGTCCTTCTCGGGAAGTCACATCCAAGTTCTTGATGACTTCCGGTATCAACGCCAGCCACTTCTTTATAAGCAGGTGTTAATCTACCAGCCTTTTTATGGGGGGGGAATAGGTCTTCTCCCGTGATTTCTTCGGGGAGACGGCGGCCGGTTGCAGAAGCTTCCCTTCTCCTGCCGGGGAGATTGCTGCGGCAAGCCTGGCCATCATCTCCTTTTCCAGCTCCCGGGGAAGGTTATGGATCGAGACGATATCCTTGAAAAGGCAGTCGCCTATCATGCAGGTTCCACAACCGATGTCGTATTCATTCAGAATAGCGGCAAGCTCCGGGAATTCCGTGATGACTTCCTTGATCGGCCTGGGTAAATGGTTTGCCAATTCATCCATCGATTGATTGCCTTGAGCCCCGCTCTCTTTTATGGGTTTTTCTATTTCAACAGCGAGGCAAAGATTTTCCCGAAATTGAGGCAGTTTTCCCGGCCCTGTTTGTCGGGATTCCACATTTCCCTTAGCCCGTCATGGACGATTTCGAATCCGCCTTCTCTAAGCTTTTCAGTTATCATTTTTACCGATTCCCCGCTCCATCCGTAACTGCCGAAAGCGGCGGCTTTTTTGTTCCTGAAGGCCAGGCCCCTCATTTCTTCCAGGATGCCGGCCAGGGCGGAAAGGATTCCCTTATTGATGGTCGGGGATCCGGCAAGGATCGCCCGGGACTTGAACACCTCCGAAATGATGTCGTTTTTGTCGGAACGGGCGCAGTTGAACAGCTTGACGGCGACTTTATCGTCGGTCTGCCGGATTCCATCGGCAATGGCCTCCGCCATTTTGCGCGTACTGTCCCACATGGTGTCGTAGATGACGGTTATCTGGTTTTCCTGATAGTCATCGGCCCATTCCAGATACTTATTGACGATCTGGAGCGGGTCTTTCCGCCATATAACCCCGTGGCTCGTGCAGATCATGTCCACTGGTAAGTTAAAGCCCACAACCTCTTTTATTTTCCGGTCCACCAGCCTGCTGAAGGGGGTCAGGATGTTGGCGTAGTACTTGAGGCATTCCTGATACAGCTCCGCCTGGTCCGCCAGGTCGTTGAACATCAGCTCCGATGCGTAGTGCTGGCCGAAGGCGTCGTTGCTGAACAGGGTATCGTCCCCTGTAAGATAGCAGAACATGCTGTCCGGCCAGTGCAGCATGGGCGCCTCGATGAAGATCAACTCTTTATCCCCGAGGCTTAATTTTTCGCCGGTCTTGACCGGCTTGAAATTCCAGTCCTGATGATATTGGGCCTTGAGAGATTTGACGGCGTTTGCCGTGCAGTATATCGGCTTGTCGGGGATTTCCCGCATAAGTTCCGGCAGCGCGCCGCTGTGATCCGGTTCACCGTGATTGGCGATAACGAAATCAATGCTTTTGAGCGCGTCCATCTCTTTCAGGTTTCGGACAAACTCCTCGGCAAACGGGGTCCATACCGTATCGATGATCGCCGTCTTTTTATCTTTGACCAGATAGGAATTGTAGGAAGAACCGCGGTGTGTGGAATATTCTTCCCCGTGGAACTTTCTCAGCTCCCAGTCTATTTTCCCTACCCATGTGATATTTTTCTTAATGCTGAAGCTCATTTTTTACCTCCTGTATTTGTTATCCCTTTTTTCCGTTCGATCTTCTTGTGCTGGCTCATGATACCTCCTAAGAATATGCAAATAGGGAATAGGGGCGCCGTCCCCCTATTTATCTGTCATCCCATTTTTCAGGAGCGGATGATGTTCACCGGGTGGATCTGCGTCGCCTTGAACGAGGGGTAGATCCCCACCACAATACCGGAGAGGGCGGAGGCGGCGAATGCGAGCAGGAACCCCGGAACGGAAACACCGACAGGATAGCCCAAAACTTTCGCAATGGCAAGGCTCATCAACAGGTTTCCATGCGGAATATTACTTGACGCCGCTTTCTCTGAGATATATCGTATAGACGATTAATACGATTCCATGGCAGGAGAAGCGTCATGTCCACCCAGATGATCATCCGAATCGAACCGGAACTTAAGGATAAAGTCAGCCGATTTGCGCGGGCGGAGGGGAAAACGACGAGCGACGTCGTCCGGGAATTGCTCGAGGAATACATCTCCAGCCGAGATATCGCCGCCTATGTCGACAACCTTTGGGAAAGGATCGAGAGGCGACTTTCCGCGCAGGGCGTCACGGCCGAGCGGATTCCGGGGGCCATTCATGAAATCAGACGAGGAAAAGGATGAGGATTGTCCTGGACACCAATGTCTTCATCTCCTCCTTTTTCGGCGGCAATCCCAGAACCATCATCGATTTGTGGAAGGACGGCCGCCTGATGCTCTGCCTTTCACAGGATATCTTTGATGAATATATTGAAGTCCTCCGTCGCCTGGGATTCGACAACACCCCGGAACTGGAAGAGCTGTTGAAGCTTTTCGCCACCGGCTTTCATATCGTCTTCACAACCAGGACACCGGAAATTCACGTCGTTGCCGATCCGGACGACGACAAATTCATCGCCTGCTCCCTGGCCCTGAAGGCCGCTTGCGTTGTTTCCGGCGACAAGGCATTGGTCGATGTTCGCCTTTATCAGGGGATCAAAATCGTCACGCCCCGCGAATTTCTTGAGATCATGGGAGTGACGGTGGATAGGCGCCAGTAAAAAGTTAAACAGGCGGGAGGAATGCCGAGAGATGAACTCTTTTGCGGAATACATCAGGGAGATCAGGAAGAGCCTTGAAAAAGGCGACTCCACGGAACACACGCACCGCACCGCCTTGGAAGCCCTCTTGGAGGCTTGCGACAAAGACATTGACGCCACGAACGAACCCCGCCGGATTGCCTGCGGCGCGCCGGATTTCAACATCACCCGGAAGGGAGTCCCGGTAGGCCACGTCGAGACGAAGGACATCGGCGTCAATCTCGACGAGATGGAACGCGGCAAAGGATCGAATGGAGAACAGTTCAGACGATACTCCACGTTGCCGAACTGGATTCTCACCGACTACCTGGAGTTCCGCTGGTATGCCGCCGGTCAGAAACGCTTGACCGTCCGGGTGGCCGACTTTGACGGCAAGGGCCGCATCAAGGCCAAGCCGGACGGCGACAAGAAACTCGAGCAACTCCTCGCCGCCTTCTACGATGAACCTGCGTTGACGGTCGGCACCGCCAGGGAGCTCGCTCAGCGCATGGCGGGCACGACGCGGATCATCCGCGATTTGATCATTGCGTCCTTCAAACACGAGACCGAGGAGACGGAACGCAAACTCGTGCAAGAGGCGCGGGAACCCTATGGCGCGGCTATGCCGTCGCGCGGCCCGTGGCTGCACAACTGGCTGACGGCTTTCCAGGAGACGCTGATTCCCGATCTCACGGAAACCGAGTTCGCCGATATGTTCGCGCAGACGCTGGCCTATGGCCTTTTTGCCGCCCGCATCCACGCCCCCGCGAACCGGGAGTTCTCCCGCGAAATGGCGGCCTTCAAACTTCCCAAGACGAATCCGTTTCTCCGCAAACTCTTTGCCGAGATCGCCGGCGTGGACATGCCGGACACCGTCGCCTGGGCCGTCGAGGACCTCGTGAATCTGCTCCGTCATGCGGATATGGCGGAGATCCTGCGGGACTTCGGCAAGGGCAGAGGCAAGGAAGACCCGGTTGTCCACTTCTACGAAACCTTCCTTGCCGCCTACGACCCTAAGGTCCGCGACCAGCGTGGCGTGCGCTACACGCCGGAACCGGTCGTGCAGTACATCGTCCGCTCCGTGGACTGGCTCCTGCAAACCCGGTTCAACCGCCCCCAGGGGTTGGCCGACGATAACACCTTCATCCTCGACCCCGCGGTCGGAACCGCCACCTTCCTCTATTTCGTGCTGACCCTGATCTTCTCCAAGTTCGCTAGGCAGCGCGGCCAGTGGGACAGCTACGTGGAGAAGCACCTGCTCAACCGGCTGTTCGGCTTTGAAATCCTCATGGCGCCGTATGCCATCGCCCACCTCAAGCTCGGAATGCTATTGGAGGAGACCGGCTACAGCTTCGGTTCTGACCAGCGGCTCGGCATCTTCCTCACCAACCCCCTGGAGGAGTCCGCCCGGCGCAGCGATCGGCT
>MNZQ01000070.1 GCA_001873745.1 Syntrophaceae bacterium CG2_30_58_14 | reverse complement strand
GACGACCGTCAGGGCGAACTGGAGAAAGAAGCGGCCGATCATCCCCTTCATGAAGGCGACGGGGAGAAAGATCGCCACGATGGCAAAGGTGGTCGCCATGACCGCCAGGCCGATCTCGGTGGTGGCGAAGGTTGCCGCTTCGCGCGGCGCCATCCCCTCCTCGACATGACGGTAGATGTTCTCGATGACAATGATGGCATCGTCGATCAGGAGCCCGACGGAGAGGGTCAGCGCCAGCATCGTCATGTTGTTGAAGGTGAACCCGAAAACCCGGATCAGGGCGAAGGTGGCGATGATCGAGATCGGCAGGGCGACCGCGCTGATCAGCGTCGTTCGGACGTTTCGGAGGAAGATGAAGACGGCGAGGATCGCGAAGAACGAGCCCAGGATCAGGTGCTTTTGCACCTCCGCGATGGAACGGCGGATGAAGGTGGACTGGTCGATGGCGATGTTCAGGTTCATCCCTGGGGGGAGGGTCTTGTTGATCTTTACGATCTCCGCCTTAACCGCGTTGACGACGGCCACGGTGTTCGTCCCGGACTGCTTCTGAACGCCCATCGTCACGGCCGGGATGCCGTTGAAGCGGGCGATGCTGCGCCGCTCCTCCATCCCGTCCTCCGCCTTCCCGACGTCCCGGAGGCGGATGGGGGCGCCCTTGTCGTAGGCGATGACCAGGTCGTTGAAATCGGGGACATGGAGGAACTCCCCCTTGACCTTGATCGTATATTCCTTGGAGAGGCTCTCGATCCGGCCCCCCGGCAGCTCAACGTTCTGCCGCTGGAGGGCGCCCATAACATCGCTCGCGGAAAGCCCGTAGGCGTGGAGCTTGCCGGAGTCGAGCCAGACGCGGACCTGGCGTAATTGCAGGCCATACAACTGGACGTCTCCGACGCCGTTGATCCGCTGGAGTTTCTCCTTGAGGACCTCGTCAACGTAGGTTGAAAGCTCCCGGACCGTTTTCTGCCCCGCCAGATTCAGCCACATGACCGCCGTCGCATCCGGATCGACCTTGGCGATCCGGGGTTCGTCGATGTCTTGGGGAAGCTTGTTCCGGATCAGGGCGACCTTTTCCCGGACGTCCTGGACGGCCAGATCGATGTCCCGCTCGAGGATAAACTCCACCGTGACCCGGGAGTCCCCCTCGGTGCTGCTCGAGGTGATCGTCTTTACGCCGTTGATCGTGTTGACCGCCCCTTCGATCTTGTCGGTGATGTCAACGTCGATCACCTCGGGGCTCGCCCCATTCAAGTGCGTGGTGATCGTGACGATGGGGAAATCGACCCTGGGGAAGAGATCAACGCCGATCTCCGGATAACTGACGGCGCCGAGGACCACCAGGGCCATGATGGCCATGGTGGCAAAAACCGGTCTCTTGACCGAGGTATCAGCGAGCCACATGGACCAGCACCCCTTCCATCAGATTGTTCTGTCCCACGGTCACGACGATCTCCTTTGCCTTCAATCCCTCGACGATCTCCATGAATTCACCGTATTTCCGGCCGATCCGGACCTTCCGTTCCTTTGCCCGATCCCCCTCCGCGACGAAAAGTTTGGTGGTGGAATTGTCGTAAAGAAGGGCGGTAATCGGTACGACGACGGCGCCTTTTGCCGGCCCGGTGTAGAGCGTCACGCGGGCGAAAAGCCCCGGCTTGAGACCCCGATCCGTATTCGCCACGACGGCCTCGACCTGGAGGGAACGGGTCTTCTCCTCCAGGCTGGGATAGATGGTCTTCACCTGGCCGCGAAATTCGCGTCCGGGGAAGGCATCCACCGCAAAGGAGACATCCTGACCCGCCCGGAGGCTTCCCACATCCTTCTCGGTAACACTGAAGGTAAGTTTGAGAAGCTCGGTGCGGATAATCGAGACAAGCAGCATGCCGTTGCGGATATAGTCCCCCGCGGTAACCTTCTTCTCTTTAATGCTGCCGGCCATGGGGGCATGGATCTTCGTCTTGGTCAATTTCTCCTTCGCCAGATCGAGCCCCGCCACTGCCCGTTCCACATCGCCCCGGGCAACGGCAAGACGCGCGACAATATCATCAAACTGCTGCTTCGTGACCAGTTCCTCCCGGTAGAGGGCCTCTTTTCGCAGATGCTCCTGTTTCGCGTTGGCCAGGGCCGCCTCCGCCTGCTTCAATATGGCCGTCGCTTGCTCAACGGCAAGCTGGTAATCGGTCTCCTTGATCACGGCGATGACCTGACCGGGGGTTACGGGAGATCCTTCGTCAACGTGGATTGTCTTGAGGATTCCGTCCAGCTCGGAACTGACGTTGACAATTTCGTACGGATTGAGGGTCCCGATCGACTCCACAAAAGGCCGGAGGGAGCGGCTCTCCGCCGTCCAGACGCGGACGTTGACGGCCCTCTCCTTTTGCGCCTTCTGTTCCTTCTTCTGGCACCCGACGTTTACGAAAAGCGCGGCGCACAGCAGAATGACCGCGATGAGAGCGCCGGTCCTGAACCGGCGCCGATTCGATCCGTTTTCCCCGGCTAAAGACGATGATCGTCCCAACATGGATAACTCCTTCCTGACGCCAAAATATTCTACTGCTTCACGGCCGCTGTCGCAATCAGCGTCCCCGTAGCTTTCTTCATCCGGAGAAGGGCGAGCTCGTAATTGTAGAGAGCCGACGACGCCTTCCGCTCCGCCGACACCAGGAGGGTGTTGGCGTCCAGCACATCCAGGCTGTTCGCCAGCCCGAAATCGAACTGCCTCGCCACGGCATGGTAATTGTCGCGGGCGAAGGCAAGCTGATCGTTCAAGAACCGGAGGATCCCCTTCTGGGTGACGAGGTCCAGGTAGGCGGTCTGCACCTCGATCTCGATCCCTTTCTTCGCATCCTCATAGAGGAAAGCGGCCTGACGTTCACGGGCCTTCGCCTCAGAAACATCGGCCTTCCGCAGCCCGCCATCAAAGAAGGGAAAGTTCAGGGCGACCCCGCCGTAGATACTCTCCCGGTTCAGACTCGACGTGGACGGATACTGATCGGTCCCGGCATAGCCCCCGGAAACGGAGATGCTGGGCCAGAAGGCGCCTTCGGCATACTTGATCTGCTCGGCGGCAATCTGCTTCTGAACCTCCATGCTTTTGAGGTCCGTCCTCACCGCGAAGGCCCGTTCCTGGAATACGGGCAGATCCGGGATCTCCCCCCCCACAGCGGGAACGTCACGGAGCGTGAAGGGATCCCTGATTCCGACGTTGCTCGCCAGCACGGCCATCGCCAGTTCCAGACCGTTCTGGGCCTGAAGGCGGTCCGACTTCGCCCCGGATAGCTCCCCCTCCGCACGGAGGAGGGCCGTCTTGGTCACCTCGCCGACCCTGAGCCGTTTTTCAGCCGCATCGCGGTATTTCAGGAGACGTTCCAGATTGGAATCGGCGATTTCCAGACCCTTCCGGGCCATAAGGACGTTGTAGTAGGCGGCGGCCACGTACCGAAGGAGGTAATCCTCGCGGATGGCGGTGAGGTCATACCGGCTCTTCGCCACGTTCTGCCGGGAGATCCCGAGCGCCGTCAGTTCCCGGCCACTCAGGGAGACGGTCTCGTCGGCCCGAATCCCCCAAGCATAGGCCGACTCCGGCTGCAAGACACTTCCCGTTGCGGTAAACTTCTTTTCCGAATACTGGGTGTAACCGCCCGTCGCCGTCAGGCGGGGCAGCAAATAGGAAAAGGCCTTATCCTTGCCCGTCTCGGCGATGACGAGGTTTTCCTCCGCCACCTTGAGCTTTTCCGAACGGGCCAGCGCGATCCGGCAGAGATCGTCCAGAGAGTACTCCTCCGCAAAAAGGGAGGCCGGCGTCGCCAAGCAGAGCGAAAACGCGAGAGCGCCGGACGCCGCCAGAAATAACACCTTTTTCATGATCACTCCTCTCACTTACTCACTCCACCCCATCCGGCGCGGCAACCCCCATCGCCCGTTCCAGCCTCGCCCGGCTGATGCTGTAATCTCCGAGGGCGTTGTCGTGATCCGATCTTACCTTGGTCAGCAGGGTCTGGGCGTCGATCACATCGGTCGAGGTCCCAACCTGCTCCCGGTATCGCTCGGTGTTGATCCGGAAATTCTCTTCGGCCTGTTCGGTCGCCTTGTTCGCCACATGGACCTGCTTTTTTGCCTCATGAAGGAGGAGCCAGGCGTTCTTGACCTCAAGCGCGATCTGCTCCCGGATGTTGGTCAGGATGTCCGCCGCCTGGTTTTCCCGGCTAAGACCCGCATCCACACGGTTTTTGGTCTTTCCCCACTCCCAGAAATTCCAGTTGGCCACCGCCATGACGTACCAGCTCTCCTGGTCCCGGTAGGGGCTTCCGGCGACGCCCGGCGTGTCGCCGTACCTGGCGTAATTCCCGACCAGCCCGACGTTCGGGTAATACTCGCTTCGGGCCAGTTTGACCTGGCTCTTGGCCTGCTCCAGGCGGAGCGCGGTTGACCGGATCTCCGGCCGGTTTTCCAGCGCCGCGGCGATGCAGCCGGCGAGCGGCTTGGCAAAGGGCCGGTCATTCAGCGTGTCTTCGATCTCCACGGGGGCGTTGATCTCCCGCCGGAGGAGCGTGTTGAATTTCGATTTCGCCATTTCCAGGCTGTTTTCCGCCCGCACCAGAAACTGCCGACCGTTCGCCAGTTCGACCTCGGCGTAGAGAAGATCGTTTCGGGGAATGATGCCGACGTCATAAAACCCCTGGGCCGTATCCCGGTGGGCCGTTAACCGCTCGACGGACTGCCTGGCTACCGCATCGATACGACCCGCCTTCAGGATATTGAAATAGGCGATCTTCACCTCCTGGACAAGGTCCTGAACCGTCGCGGTCTCTTCGAGGCGGACAATCTCGGCCCCGATGCGGCTCGCCTCGTAGTTCGCGAGAATGCCGCCGCCGGCGAAGAGGGGCTGTCGGACCTCGATCGTCCACGCGTAGTTCTCCTTCGTCCCCGTTTTGATGGTGCTCGCCGGGATCCCGGGCGGAGCGCCGGGAAAATTAAAGGTCGGTTCCTCGTTGAGGCGGTTATAGCTGTAGGAGGTACTGAACTTCGGGAGAAAGCCGGTGAATGCCTCCTTCCGCTGCGCCTCCGCCCCCTTCACCCCTTCCCGTACCGCATGGATGAGGACGCTCCGCTTCAGCGCGAGATCAATGCTTTCGGAAAGCGACAGCGGCTTGACCGCCTCCGCCGCGTGGACGGCCGTCACCGCGGTCGCAATCAGGGTGACGATGACCCCGCAGAGAAACCATCGATTAGTGCGCATTTTTTCTGACCCCCTCCAGAAAAATGTCGATTACAAACGGCACATTGCCCATCAAAGACGCCCTTTCCATCATGGCCAGCCACTTGGAGGCGCAGGAATTGATAATGCCCGTCAGGGCGGCGGCCATCATCCGCGGATCCATCTCTTTCAGGACGCCGGCGCGGATACCCTCGCGAAGCACCTCTTCCGTGAAGGAGACGTGGACGGCGTAATCGGCCACCATCCGTTTCCGAAGCGCCGCGCTTCCCTGGGATAGAGAAAGATGATCCCCCCGGATGAAGATGCTGCAGAACTCCGCATTGTTTTCGACGAACCGGAATTGTGAAGCGACCAGACATTCGATCTTCCGGATGGCGTCCGCCTCGATGGCCACCGCCTCCCGGACGCCGGAGTACATTCGGTTCAGCTTGTCCGTGAGCATCACGGTGTAGAGTTGCTCCTTGCTCTCGAAGAACTGGTAGAGCGTACCGACGGCGAACCCCGAGGCGCCTGCAATCTCCGCCACGGTAGTGTTATGAAATCCCTTGGCGGCAAAGATCTTTTCCGCCTGTTCGAGGATCTCGGCCCGTCTCAGATTGAATTCCCGTTCCTTGCGCTCCGCTTTATCCATCGTTGATCTCATATTCAGATAATTGAGCCGCCATTCATTTTATGAACGGCGGCTCACCATGCTTTCAAAAACCGATTTTGTCAAGCGGAATTTGACAACGGAAATGGAGAGATAAAACCCGCACTCCCTAAAGCCCCGACAGCGCCTCGACCACGGTGATGATGACGCAGGAGTCCTGCTCGCCTTCTCCCCGGGAGCGGGCCGCCCGCAGCATCTCAAGCGACAGGCTGGCGGTCGGAAGAACCGCGCCGCATTCATCCGCCAGCTTCATGGCGGTTGCGAGATCCTTGTACATGTTGTTCACGGAGAAATGGGGAGCGAATTTACGTTCGATCATCCAGGGCCCGCGAACCTCCATGGCGCCGGTGCGGGCCCCGCCGACACTCGTTATCTCCATGACCTTCCCGGGATCGATACCCGCCTTTTTTGCCAGCACCAGGGCCTCCGCCGAGGCCTGGATGGCCACCGCCATGATCAGGTTGTTGATCAGCTTGAGCGTCGTCCCGAGGCCGTTGGCTTCCCCCACATATACAATCTTCGCCGCCATCGCCTCGAAAACAGGCCGGCGCCGGTCGAAGGTTTCCAGCGGCCCGCCCACCATGATCCCAAGCTTGCCCTGGGCGGCGACTTTGGGGTTTCCGGTGACCGGCGCGTCCAGCATGGCCACCCCTTTGTCCCGGGCGCACGCGGCAATGGCGCGGGATTTCTCCGGCGGGATGCTGGACATGTCGATCAGGCAAAGTCCCGGAGCGGCGCCCTCCAGCACCCCTTCCGGGCCGCAGATCACCGCTTCCGATGCCGCCGCATTGGTCACCATGACGATCACGACCTCGGAGGCCGCCGCCACGTCGGCCGGAGATCCGGCCCATGCCGCACCGGCTGCGAGAACTTCAGCCGCCTTCTCCCGGGTGCGATTCCAGACGGTCACAGGGAAACCTGCCTTCAAGAGCGCCTGGCTCATGGGACGACCCATCAAACCCATGCCGATAAATCCGATTCGCTGCATCATTCACCCTCCGTTCATGAATTTGCTCCGGGGCCGTATGGACGGCTTCGAAAAAGTCCGTTGTTCACGTCATGGCACGAAGCCGAAGCCCCGAGCAGAGCCAGCCTTGGGGAAGTTGCAGGCATATCGTCCATATCGCCATTTTAAGGTTTTTTTTCGAGCCGGTCAACGGGGCTCGAAGGCGCGTGCGTATATTTTTTCGATATCCCGGACCGTGAGATTTCGGGCGCAGCGGCCGAGAAGCCTTCGTTCCGCATGGGCTTCCACCGCCCAGCGGGGAATCTTGGACCGGTCGGTAATCCCGATCTCCGGAAGAGAGGCCGGAAGATCGGCGCTTTTGAGCAGGTGGGTCACCGCATCGAGGGCGAGCCGGGCCCCCTCGCGTGCGGGCCGACCCGCCGCCGGTTCGCCCATCGCCCCGGCGAGTTGGACGAACTTGTCCGTCCTGGCGGGCAAGATCGCCTCGAAACAGGAGACCAGAAGCACCGTCAGCGAGATGCCGTGGGGGGTATGAAACTCGCCGCCAATCGGATAGGCCATGGCATGAACCAGGCTGGTTCCGGCATTGTTGAGCACCATGCCGGAGATCAGGCTGCCCATGGACATCCAGTAGCGGGCCTCCACATCCGCGTCATCGGCCACGGCCGCCCCAAGCCATCGCGTAATGATGCCGACCGCCTGCAGGGAGAGGGCGTCGGTGATGGGATTGGCGTTCTTGGAAACGAACGGTTCCGCGGCATGAATGAAGGCGTCGATCCCGGACGCGGCGGTCACTTCGCGTGGGCAGGAGTAGGTCAGCTCGGGATCGACAATCGCGACGTCGGGCAGCAGTGCATCCGAGGCCACCGCCTTTTTCACCATGGCCTCCGAGTCCAGAAAAATGGCGTGTTTGGTCACTTCGGCGCCGGCGCCCGAGGTGGTGGGAATCATGATGGTGGGTTTTCCCCTCCGGGAGACCTTTTCCCGTCCGAAATAATCGCGCACCTTTCCCGGATTGATCATCAGGGCCGAGGTCATCTTCGCAACATCCAGAATACTTCCGCCCCCCAAACCGACGATGACGTCAAAATGGCCTTCCCGGGCCATCCGGGAGGTTTCCTCCACGATGTGGGTGCCGGGCTCGGGCGTGTCCCTGCCCTGGACATTCACTTCAACATCCAGGGAAGATTCCTTCAGGGAGGCCAGGGCCTTATCCAGAATACCCGCCTTCTGGATCGATGGTCCGGTGATCAATAAAATCCGTTGCCCTTCCAACTTCCGGGCCTCCTTTCCCAGCATGGAAATGGCGCCGTTGCCGAAATGGATCGAGGGCGTTTTAAAGAGAAACTGCTGAAATATGGACATAATGCTCCTTTGCTGGCTGAGAGATGGTTTTTGCGGGCCGCAATATACCGGCGCAGCTTTGGCGTGTCAAGAAAAGAACCTAAAAAAATCTCCCCAAGGACCTCGACCGGACTGGCCGTGGCGATCAGGTTTCTCTTGATTTTTATGTGCGGTCCGAGATTTTGGTATCGTTGAGATAATCGTTCAGAACAAGAATCTTGATTTCCCCGAGTGCTTCGGAAAGAATCATATCCGCTCTTCCCTCGCCCGATTCACATAATCCTGGGCATCATCCCCTTCCCAGATCCCCTTTCCTGTTCCGTAAAGATCGTTCCAATTCAGGGCTATCCCCGATTTTGTCTGAACGGAGCGGACCCGTCTGGCAATGCGCTCAATCAAATGAATCTGCTCGGATATGGGCAAACTCATGATTTGGCTTTCTATCTTCTCTAAATTATTCGCGGTCCTCATAAAATCCTCCTCTTTGATCCCGGCAAAAGCGTGTTTCCATGATGCCAATATGGGGTTCAGGAAGCCATAAAGTCAAGAAATTTCGTTGAACATGAGAATGATACAATTTGTATAGTTATATAACATCAACTATGCTACGGCGCCTCCAGAAAGGGGAAGCTCACTGAGCCGAATTCTTCGGGCTTCATGACGGCCAGTTGATCGATGACCCGTTTGCGCATTTCGGCTGCGAAGATAACCAGGGAGCGGACTTTGGCGGCGTCCACCTTGTCAGCGGTCATGTTTGGATAAAGGAGTTTCAGCATTCCGGCAGCGGTCTTCTTGATCGCATCCTGGTTGCGGCTGGTCATGCCGCCGAAATCCGTGACGGCGGCCACATGGGTTTGGAAGTTCAGCCGCCGGAGTTCGGCAAATATCTCCGCCAGATAGTCGGTCAGAAACCCGTAGCCGTCGGCGTAGTTTTCGGGTCTGATCTTGGGCATCTCCCAGCCCGGCACATAGGCGTGAATGCGGTCCAGAAACGCCGCGTCCTGCAGCTCTTCAGGAAGGGGCGAAAAGAGATGTCGATAGTGGTCCTTCGGCGCCACCCTTTCCATGTCGGTGTCGATGTTGCCGCCGAGCACGATGGAACACTGGGCGGAGAACTCCTGATCCCCTCTGGTAAACTTGCCGGTCTGCATGTAGTCCTTGAGGACACTCACGCTGGCATCGGCGTCTTCAAAGCGGGTGTTGGCGATTTCATCGAAGAAAACGACATGCTTGAGCCCCAGGACGCCCAGCCGTCGCGTCCCTTTGTTGAAGAACAGGGTTGCCGGCGTGGTTTTGCCGCCGGAGATCACGAACGACCGGTTCGACGTGTTCCGGTAGGTGTAGGTCTTCCCCGTTTCCCTCGGCCCAAGTTCAATGGCGTTGTAGTTCGATTCCACAAACGGGACCAGGCGAAGCATCATGAGCATTTTTACCCGCTGCGTGAACCGGGCGGGGTTGAAACCGATGGACTGTACGAGAAGGTCAAGCCACTCTTCATCGGTGAACAGCTCCCGCTTGCCGATGAAATCATCCAGGTTTAGACGCGTGTACTGAAGCGGCGTGAACTCGCGGATGTAGAAGGGATACTTGCGAGACTTGATCTCATAGGTGGCATCGTATTCGATGAGCATTGTGCCCCATGCCCCACTCGTGAGCAGCACGTCGGCGTACTCATCGAGTATTCGTTGGGCGACGCGCACCGTGTTGTCACCCAGGGCCGGGACATCGGCCCAGTAGTGATCCCTGGACTGATCCAGTCGCACAGACAACTGCCCCAGCAAGGCATACTCGCCGTTCTCCTTGATCCGGCTCTTGATCAACTCCTTCTTGGCGCTATCGGCATAGCGCTCGGTTAGAATCCTGTCTATTTTCCGCTGCCCATTGACGGGGTCATGGGCGTCCACATACCGGCTGACCAGGTACTCCATCACGTAGCGCGGAAACTCCTTGTAAGCTTCGTTCCAGCGCGTCAATGGCTTGAGAATCACCCGGTCGGCCAGATGTGCCATAATTTTCCGGTTGAAGAGGTCTTCGGGAATCGGGGATCGCCCATCGCCCGATCCGGGACGGCCTTCTTCCGCGGCTGACTGGGAGGCGTCTTGCTTATCGGTCATCGTGTTCCTTTCCATGACAAATCACATATCGTCAAAACTCTTGAGGGCGTCCGCCTCAAGTCTTGTCGCCTTGGGTTTAACCCGGACGGGTATGACGACCATGCCTTCCTCAAATTCCCGTCGTTTTCCATCTACATCCGTATAGTGGATACGGACACCCACGGATGTCACCGTGCCCTTTGGATCCACCTCGCGGGCGGCGGTTTCCCGATACCTGCCGGTCAATTGGCCGGCAACCGTCAGTTTTTGACCCACGGGCAAGGTGGCCTCATGCAACGCGACAGCCACGCCGAGATTGTCCTGGAGCCTCACGGTTATGGACAAATCCACATTGCCGGCATTTCGCACGACCAGGGAAACGTCGGCTACCGCGTCCTCTTCGACCACGATTTGCGTCGGCACGCTCTCCAGAGCCGGCCGAGCGATCTTTCCCGCGAGCCTGCGCATAAGGGCGCCCGGGATCACCATCTCGGCCATAGAGCAACCGCCATGGCCATATCTGGGCGATGCACGCATTCCTTCACGCTTGAACCAGACGCTGCCGACAGGCAGTTGGAACGCCTCAGCGCCCGCCGTGACCGAAAGAGACGGATCGGCGACTTTCTTCTCCTGGCCGCCGATATAGCGGGGTTGGATCTTGCCGGCTTCAGCGCCGTTTACGACCGCCACGGGCAATGCCTGCGTGCGCAACAGTTCGATGAAGCCGTGATCCGATGTGAGCAACAGGGTGTCCTCCGGGCGCACCCGGACTTGAAGGTCGTCGAGAATTCCTCGAACCCCCTGCGCCTTGTCTCCGATGATTGCGGCCCGAATGCGATGATTGAATGCCGCCAGATCGCCGTTGAAGTCATGGCAATCGTCGGAAACCGAATAAATCAGAACGTTAACATCCCGGACGTCCTTGTCCTTGAAACCGACCTTCATCAGCGCCGCCGTCGTCTCGGCATCCGTCACAAACCGAAGCCGGGTCTTTGCCTCCTCCGGTGAAAGCACGAGGTTCTTCGCCACCAAGATTGACTCGTTTGTCGTCGGCTCGCCCTGGTTGTTCATCCCCTCGCCGGGCAGGCATCCGCCCAGCAGGCTGCTGCGGGCATAAAGGGTGAATGTCGGCAGGACGGTGAAATAGGGCTGAGCATCGATCTCAAAGTGGCCGCTGAATGCTGGACGAACGACCTCGTCCCATGTGTCGTACCTCATTCCGTCGAAGATCAGTATCCAGACCCGCCCGTCCAACGACCCCAGCGCCAACCGCTTCAGGATTTCGTCCAGCTTCCGGCGAATCAACCCGGCCGCGGATCGCGGACCCTGCATGAACTTCCGCGGATTGGACCGAATGAAGTCCGCAAGAATTCGGTCTATCTCGTCCAGCCTCGCACGTA
>MNZQ01000154.1 GCA_001873745.1 Syntrophaceae bacterium CG2_30_58_14 | reverse complement strand
GGGATAGAGGTGCACCATGATGGCAATTGAAAGGCATGACCTTTCTAAATTATATCCGGGATTTGCCCCGGCTAAACCTAACCATCGCACCTCTGTCCCCTTGTCCTGCGCCACTTTCGGAACTTCAGTTTGCTAAATATTCGCTTCTATATCTTCCAAATGCTGTAGCATCGACTTCCGGGCGGCTTCACCATCACCCTTTTTGACGGCGGCAAGAACCCGCTGATGGCCTTCCAGTGATCTTACGGCCCGCTTGTCATTTTCCTCTTCCATAAGATATTTTTCGCGCGACTGTTTTAATAGATCGATCAGGGCGATGATCAGGCGTTCCATGACCCGATTCTTCGTCGCCTTGACCATCAGATTGTGAAAAGCGGAATCGGTTTCGATAATGTTTCCTCCGCGTCCGATACACCCTTCCTGCTCCCGCAGTATCCTTTCCAACTCTTCGATTTCCTGCGGCGTGGCGTTTTCCGCCGCCAGCGCGGCGACATGGGGTTCGATAATTTTCCGGATGTAGAAGATGTCGAGAATATCATCCTTCTCATTAAAAAGGGCAGCCGCCAACGGCTGGATCAGAGCCTCTTCGCTCGAAGCCACGACATAGGTGCCGTTCCCCTGGCGGCTCTGGAGGAACTTCATGGATTCGAGGGTGCGGATGGCTTCCCGAACGGTGGTGCGGGATACCCGAAAGGTTTCGCTCAGCTCCCGTTCGGAGGGGAGATGATCGTTCCGCTTCAATTTCCCCTCTTCAATGAGCGTCCGGATCTGTTGCACGATGTCCTCATACGCCTTCTTTTTCTCGACCGGTTTCAGCATGGCCTGGCCTCATCGCTTTTTCGGAGTTCTTCGATCGCCGTTTTAAAGTGCGCGGCGGAGACGGAAAGCCTTTCGTGATTCTTGCCCTGCTCTTCACGAATCAGGTCCGCAATGGCGAGCATCGTCGCCCGCTTGCACAGAAAGGCGATGTGGGACCCGACCAGCCCTTCCGTAATGCTCGCCAGCACGCCAAGATTCACATCGCCGCTAAGCGGCCTCCCCTGGGTGTGGATGCGGAAGATTTCGAGCCGCTCCCTCTCATCCGGGGCGTAAAAATTGAGAATATAATCGAGACGGCCGGGTCGTACCAGGGCCGGGTCAAGCAGGTCTTCCCGATTGGTCGCCCCGATTACGATCACCTGCGAGAGATCGCTCAACCCATCCAACTCGTTGAAAAACTGGCTGGCCACGCGTTCGATGGCGCCTGATCCCGTATCTTCACCGCGTTTTGGCGCCAGGGCGTCGATTTCATCGAAAAAGAGAATGGTCGGAGCGGATTGCTTGGCTTTTTTAAATATCCCGTGCAGCGCCTTTTCCGACTCCCCCAGCCACTTTGAAAAAAGGATCGAACTGCTGATCGGGATAAAATTGATGCCGGTTTCTCCGGCCAGAGCCCTTACCATTGTGGTCTTCCCGGTGCCGGAAGGACCGGAGAGCAGGATGCCGCGTGACGAAACCTTGCCCGAAGCGAAGAGGTCGGGATATTTCAGCGGCCAATCGACGATCGAGAGGAGCGTCTCCTTGATTTGGGCCAGACCGCCGATGTCGCTGAGCTTCAAGGTTGACCTTTCGTTGAAGAATTCACGGGTTGCCGTAGGCTCAACCTCCCGCAGGGCCGTCAGAAAATCTTCGCGGGAAATCCGCATGCTTTCCGGAGTGACGGGGAGACGGTCGGAGTTGCCCAAAGCGCCCACCGGCAGATATCGCCGCACGGCGGCCATGCCCGCCTCTTTGCAAAGCGCTTCCAGATCGGCCCCCACAAAACCGTGGGTAATCTGCGCAATCTGATCAAGATCGACATCGGTTGCAAGGGGCATACGACGGCTGTGAATCTTCAGGATGGCCCGGCGTCCGTCCGCGTGGGGCGCCGAGAGGCCGATTTCCCGATCGAACCGGCCCGGTCTGCGCAGCGCCGGGTCTATCATTTCCGGAACATTGGTCGCGCCGATCACGAGAACATGACCGCGGGGAACCGTGCCGTCCATGAGGGCCAGAAGCTGCGCCACCACCCTCTTTTCCACATCCCCAACAACCTCGGCGCGCTTCGGGGCAATGGCGTCGATCTCATCAATGAAGATGACGCTCGGCGCTTTGCGGGTCGCCTCTTCAAAGATCTCACGCAATCGGGCCTCGCTGTCGCCGTAATATTTCTGGATAATTTCCGGCCCGTCGATTTTGATAAAGTGGAGCTTCGCCTCCCCCGCAATGGCGCGGGCGATGAGGGTTTTCCCGGTTCCCGGCGCTCCGTAGAGAAGCAGCCCTTTCGGCGCCTCGACGCCCAGTCGGTCAAAAATTTCCCCGTAACGGAGCGGAATTTCCACCATCTCCCGAATGGATCGGAGCTCCCGCTCCAATCCGCCGATATCTTCATAAGAAATGCGAGAGTCCGCCGTCTCGGCATAGTCGGGTTTATTGACCTTGAATTGGGTGTGCTGGTTGATGATAACCGCGCCGGAGGGTGAAGCGCCTTCCACGGAAAAAAAACGGTCCTTGCCTCCAAAAAGCGGAATATTCACTTTGTCGCCGGCAATGACCGCCAACCCCTGCAGGACCTTGCCGATATATCCGACCTCGTTTTCGTCCGGCCACCAGTTTCCGGAATCGATCGGGGTGAGCACGATCATGGTTGCGGTTTTCCGGGGCGCCTTTTTAATCTTCACCGTGCCGCCGATCTGAACCCTGGCGTTCTCACGGGTGTACCCGTCAATCTGGACAATTTTTTTGCCAACATATTCGGGGAAAATCCCGGAGATTCTGGCGACGGTAATTTTTTCTCCAATAATTTCAACAATGTCTCCAAGAGAAGCGCCCAGGGCCTTGACGTCGTCCGGGTCAAAGCGCGCCAACCCCTTGCCAACGTCTTCGATGAAAACCTCTGCCACCTTTAATTCGACTTCAGAGACCAGAGACTCATCAAACATAAAAACCCCTGTTCCGGTTTAGGTTATTATTGGACTGCTGGTTGGACCAACAGATGGCTTTGCCTATTACGCCTTGTGTTGTTTGTCAAGAAATATTTTTCGGGAATATCCCTCTTTACAATCCCCCGTCCTTTTGTTAAGGAATGCAAAAATCCTTGCCGATCAGAAGCGCGAGGTGCGGAGTGGTCTCGGAGCTGCCCGATTTTTGGGGGAAGCAAGATCAACGGTTGAACCGGTCACGGAATCATGAACAGAAATGCCATCGTAAAAATATTGCTCCTGCTGGCGCTGCTCCTTTTCGGCGTTTTCGTTTTCTTCCATTACGACCTCTACAGACTCTTCCTCAGCCGGAGGAAGCTCACCTATTTCGTAAACTCCTTCGGCCCCCTCTCCGTAGTGATTTTCATCGGTCTCCAGATCCTCCAGGTCCTGATCGCGCCGATTCCCGGAGAGATCAGCGGTTTCATCGGCGGATATCTCTACGGACCCGTCCTGGGGACGCTCTATTCCACAATCGGTCTTGCCGTCGGCTCCTGGCTTGCCTTTCTGCTGGCCCGCTGGCTCGGCCTGCCGTTCGTGGAGAAGATCATCACCCCCGAGATCATCCAAAAATACGATTACTTCATGGAGCACCGGGGCATCCCGGTCACCTTCGTCCTGTTTCTGATCCCCGGCTTCCCGAAGGACGCCCTCTCCTACATCGTCGGCCTCAGCCGCATGAGGGCGACAACCTTTCTCATCCTCTGCACCGCCGGACGGCTCTTGGGCACGATCATGCTCTCCGCGAGCGGAAATTACGCCCGCAACGGCCATAATACCGCCATGGTGGCCATCCTCGGAATCAGCATTCTGGTCACGCTTCTGGCCTGGTATTACCACGAAGCGCTGCTCAACATGTTGAGAAAAAAGAAGTCCTCTCAAGGAGGGAGAGAACCTTGGAACCGATCTTGAATGAATTTGTGATCATTTTTCTTCTGATTTTGGTGAACGGTTTTTTCGCCGGCGCCGAGCTTGCCGTCCTTTCCGCACGCAAGAGCCGGATCGCCAGCCTCGCCTCGGCCGGCAACCGCCAAGCCGGGCTCGTCGAGCAGATCCAGAAGGACCCCCACCGATTTCTGGCAACCGTCCAGATTGGCGTCACGGTCGTCGGCTCGCTCGCCTCAGCCATCGGCGGTTCAGCGGCGGTCCAATATCTAAAACCCCTGCTCCAGGCCGTACCCGTCCCGTTCATCCAACATGCGGCGGAGCCCCTTTCCCTCGCCATCGTTGTGCTGGGGATCTCTTACCTCTTCCTCGTCCTCGGCGAACTGGCGCCCAAGACCATCGGGCTGCAGTACGCGGACCGGATCGCCTTGAACGTCGCCCGGCCGATTCATCTGCTGTCGATCGTCGCGGCGATTGTCGTCCGGTTTCTGACCTTCTCCAATCGGGCCGTCCTTGCGCTCCTGGGCATCACGCCGAAAGGGGGACAGGCCTTCGTCACCCGCGAAGAGGTGCAGCATTTCCTCGCTGAGGGAAGCGAAGCGGGCGCGCTGACCGAGACCGAACACCGCTACATCGAGAAGGTCTTCGAATTCTCGCACACCTTTGTCCGCGAGGTCATGGTGCCGAGGGCGCGGATTGTCGCGATCAACCTGGAGCTGCCGCAGCAGGAGATCCTCCAGATCGTCCGGGAGAACATGTACTCGCGCTATCCGGTCATCCGGGGTGACATGGACCATGTGGTCGGCTTCGTCCATACGAAGGACATCCTGATCGGAAACCTGTGTACGGAAAAAGCGTTCGACATCGCCGGGATCGTACGCGCCCCGCTGTTCGTCCCGGAGGGGAAGAAGGTCAGCAGCCTCCTCCGGGAGATGCAGCGTAAACGTGTCCAGATGGCGCTTGTGGTAGACGAGTACGGCATTCTGAGCGGCCTCGCCACAACGGAGGATCTGCTGGAAGAGCTCGTGGGAGAGATCGAGGATGAGCATGACATCGGCGAGGCTCGTAGAGTGCAGAAGCTCCCGGACGGGAGCCTGCTGGTGGACGCGCTCCTGCCCGTCAATGAAATGGAGGAACATCTCGGCATCACGCCCGGCGAGGGACTCCCCTACGACACGCTGGCCGGTCTGATTCTCGACCGTCTCGGGAAGTTCCCGGAAAAAGGGGAAAAAATCGAATGGCGGGAGTATCTGCTCACCTGTGAAGAGGTCACGAAGACGGCCATCCTCAAGGTCCGGATCGTCAAGCGAGAGGGATTGGCCGCCGGCGCGGCGTCTCCGGAAAACGGCGGGGCCATCCGCTAAAAAACGATACTGTTTCTAAGAAGGAAAAGATTCCCCCGCCGCCTAAATCTGTTCGCGGTCGTAAGCCGCAAAGCGTGCAGGTTTAGGCTTTCGTGGCATCCTCCTTGCTCAAATCGCCCCAGTTGCCATCTCCGCGGTACCCCATCATTCCAGGTCCCATGCCGTAACCTTCATATGCGCCCGGTCCCATCATCCCCGGGCCATAGCCTGACCCCCAGCCGTACCCATATGGCGACCGTTCCCCTCTTTTCCCTACTGAAACCGATAATTCAGTATCTCCGATTTCTCACGGCGTTTGATTCCCAGAGAAAGGGAGGAGCCTGACTGTATGATGTTCAGCAACCCCATCACGTCGTCCACCGTTCGAATCTTCCGGTTGTTCACCTCCTGGATAATATCTCCGTTGGCGATCCCCATCCTCTGGTAGAGACTCCCCGGCCGGATGCTGTTGACGATGAAGCCGTCGGGAACCCCCGCGTTAAAGTAGGGCCGGACCTGCGCCTGGCTGAGTATGCTCCCCATGTCCGCCATCGCCTCCTGGATCACGCTCCGGCTGACAATGGTTGTCCCGGATGAAACCGCGGGCGCCGCCGCGGCCTTCAAAGGCACCGGAATCGGTCCTTTCTTCGTCTCCAGCATCTCCAAGGTACTCTCCTGGTCGTTCACCAGCAGATCGATGGCGTTCCGCCTGATCCGGACCACCTTCGCCCCGGTGACGACATCCCCCACCTTCACGAGTCGCTGTTTCCGCGTCCCCTTCTCCTCGATGATCGCAAAGCCGTACCTGGCCCCGCCTGCGACGGTCCCCCTGAGATCGATGAGCAGTGCGATATCCTGCTGCGGCACGGCGGCTACCTGTTTTTCCGCAACCGCCTTGGTCGTCGTGCCGAAGAGGTTCCGCTCCGGAATGACCCGATAGGCGTCCAGCGGCTCACGGATCGGCGCGGCCGCCTTCTGTGCCGTCTCCGCCGCCGGTGACGGTCTCATCCGGATGAGTTGGAGCGCCAAGGCCTTATAGAAGATTCCCGTTACCTGATAGAGGATGACGGCCATCACGGCCAGGATCACCGTCCGTCGGGAAACGAGACCCCGGAAATCAAAAAGCGACCACTGAAAAAAACGCGACCAGTCCATTCACTCACCTTATCCATCCAACATACCAACCATAAAGCGGGAATCCTGCAAGCCCCTCTTTCCGGCGAGACCTGCAGGGTTGATCTTTGTAGATGCGTCCGGATAAAAAGCGCACAACGGGCAAGGTCAATTCTTCGTCGGCGGGAAGATGACGAAATGAGCCCTTCTGTTTTTTGCCCATGCCGTTTCGTCATGTCCGTTGTCCAGAGGCATCTCCTTGCCTGTTTACAGGTGTCATGGGTTTTGTATTTTTCTCTTGGTTTCGCGGGTATCCACGTGTAGAGCATGAGCAATTCCTCTTTGGCTGTGCCAATATAATAAACGAATAGTTGCTTGTCAAATCATTTCTACACAAACGAATTGTATAAAAGCAAATAATATGTTAAGAAGCAGCTTTGTTCAAAGGATAGGGGGTGTTATGGGCAGGAAAACTGTAGTCATTGCAGAAATCATTGATGATATCAGAAGGGTTTTCCAGGTCGTCAACGAACAGTCAAAAAAGGCCAAACGAGAAACCGGCCTCACCGGACCTCAACTATGGGCCATCAAGATGATCGGGGAACTGGCTCCGGTCAGGGTGTCCGATCTGGCCGTAAGAATGTATCTTCACCCTGCCACGGTGGTCGGAATCCTGAACCGCCTCGAATTACAGGGCCTTATCAAAAGGATGCGCAGCAACGAAGACAGGCGCGTCGTGAAAATAGAGCTGACGGATGCAGGGAAGGCGATCGTGTCAACAGCGCCGCAGGTCGCACAGGGGTTGCTTGTAGCCGGACTGGAGGTTCTGCCGCAAAAAAGACTTCAGGATATATCCGGTGCTTTGCTGGAACTGGTTCATATACTCGGGGCGCAGGAACTTCCCCCGCGGTTGATTCTTTCTCCCGAGATCAATCTGAACAAAAGGAAAGCGAATTGAAAAAAGGCCTTATCGAAGAATCCATCCTGTTCATCAGCATCCTGAAATGGGTCGTCATCGCCACCGGCATAGGGATCATCGTGGGTCTTTCGACGGCTCTCTTCCTGACGCTGTTGAACCGGAGTTTGGTCTTCAGCACCGGGTATTCGCACTATTTCCTGCTGCTGCCCGTCGGACTGGCGATCAGCGCCCTGGCCACTCAATACCTGGAATCGGATGCAAAAGGGTACGGCATAGAAAAGGTGATCGCGGCCGTTCATCGAAACGGGGGCAGGATAAACGTCGGCATCGTACCGGTCAAGCTCCTGACAACCATCATTACGATCGCGACGGGCGGATCTGCGGGGCAGGTCGGACCGTGCGGCCAAATAGGCGCATCCTTGTCTTCTTTTGTGGCCGATCTGTTCAAACTCGACGACAACGACAGGAAAAAGATCGTCATCTGCGGTATCAGCGCCGGATTCGCGGCAGTCCTCGGTGCTCCTTTCTCCGGGGCCATTTTCGGCGTCGAGGTTCTTTTCGTGGGAAGTCTGTTATATGAAGTCCTTCTCCCGTCCTTCATTGCCGGAATAACCAGTTATCAGATTGCTTCGCTCCTCGGGATCCACTACGAGTTTTATCCTCTTAATTTTACACCGACCCTGTCAGAGATGTTCATATTAAAGATCGTTCTGGCCGGTATCTTTTTCGGGATCTGCTCGCTCATCGTCATCGAAGCCATGAAGACCGGAAAGCGGTTTTCTGAAAAGTTCGGCAAATCGCTGCCGCTGAAAGGTCTCATCGGCGGTACAATTCTCATCGGAACGACCTATATTTTCTCAAAGCAGTTTCTGGGAAGCGGCCTTGAAACCATTCAGGCCTCCCTCAGGGGGGAAGAGATCGTCTTTTACGTCTTTTTCCTGAAGGCGGTTTTCACCAGCATCACATTGAACTTCGGCGGCAGCGGCGGTCTGATCATGCCGGTCCTGTTCATCGGCGCCACGTCGGGAAGCCTTTTTGGGAGCATGCTGGGACTGGATCGGGCGACATTTGCTGCGGTCGGCTTCGTGAGTCTTCTGGCAGGAGCGGCCAACACACCGATCGCCGCCAGCATCCTGGCTGTTGAATTCTTCGGCAGCGCGATCGCACCGTACGCCGCTGTCGCCTGCATCGTCAGTTTTCTCATGACGGGCCACAGAAGCGTTTTCCCGACACAGGTCCTGGCATTCAAGAAATCCGCTTCGGTGAATGTTGAAGTCGGCAGCGATTTGGACCATATCCAGACATCCTTTAAACGTCGCGATAAAAGCCTGGTCGGAATTATATTGAGGGTCTCTGAAAAGCTGACCGGCGCACATGGGAAAAGCGGTAAACCAGACAATCCGGACCGTTAAAGCCGTCATTCCCGACCGCGGACCGGCTAAGCAGCGGCAATCTGTTCACTATGCACTCAACGGTTAAGCGGAAATTTTCCAGTCGAAAATGGTCGGATCAGATGAGGGATTACCGTGCAAATGATCATTTTTACGGATCTTGATGGCTGTCTGCTCAACCATGAGGATTATTCCTTCGCCGCGGCAAGGCCATCCATCGAGAGGATCAAAAGGGCGGGCATTCCCCTAATCATCACGACGAGTAAGACCATGCGTGAAGTGGAGCGCCTGCAGCGTGATATGGATATACGGGAACCGTTCATCGTCGAAAACGGCGGCGGCATCTTCTTCCCCCGAGGATATCGGGACTTCATTATCAAGAACGGTAAGTGGCACGAGGATTACAGCCTCATACGCATCGGGACAACCTATTCCACGGTCCGCAATTTTTTGAAAAAGATCGGCGCACGATTTGAAATCACGGGGTTCGGCGATCTGACCACCGAAGAAATATCCGGGCTGACCGGCCTGCCTCCCGACCGGGCGGAAATGGCAAAGGCGAGAGAATTCACCGAGCCGTTCCTTTTGAAAAGACCGGAGGGCATCGGTTACTTGAGTGCGTTAGCGGCGGAAAAAGAATTGAAATTGACCCGCGGAGGGCGTTTTTATCACTTGACAGGCAGAGAACAGGACAAAGGGGTAGCCGTCCGGATCGTGAGAGATATCTTCAGGATCAATTCCGGAAAGGAGTTGACAACCATCGGCCTTGGCGACAGTGAAAACGACCTGCCGATGCTCGAACAGGTGGACATCCCTGTTCTACTACCCCGTCCGGGGAAAGGCTACCTGGATATTCAACTGCCGGGAATGATCCGGGCGAAGGAGCCGGGGGCCAGGGGGTGGAACGATGTCATACAGATGCTTCTGAATGAACGGAGTGAGATCACAACCAAAGAATCATAAAAGGCAGCAGTGTTATTTACCCCGCTCTGAAGGTGTTTACCGGGAAAGGATTTGCGTGGTGTTTTAACCGGTGCTATAGGGGTGGGCAAAAGAGTGAGGTCAGGAATTGACCTTGGAAGATTGACCACCCTGACCAAGGAGGCAGGTCCGAAGGTTTCAGCGCCAAAGACCTACCCCCTTGAGACAAGGCAGACGAACCATACAGATACCTTTTCTTAGCACATTCGAGAGTATTTGGGAATACAAAAATGCCTTTACCTCTGGGATGATAGATTTTTTATCGGCAATAGGGCCTACATGTCCCCTGT
>MNZQ01000092.1:4857-11055 GCA_001873745.1 Syntrophaceae bacterium CG2_30_58_14 | reverse complement strand
CCTGCGCTGACATAATTAAAATGGCGACAAAGCGGACAAACCAAGCGTACATGGCTGGCTTGCCATGGAATTACGCTCGTTTTGCACGCTGGACAGATGAACCCTTGTGGCCAACGTAACTTTATTAGGTAAGCCGCGCAAGCTGCATTATCGGGAAACATCTCAACGAAACTGCGATAAGTGTTGGGATAATCGCGACCTGCTACCAGAGATATCGATTCCACGGAAACTCCTTTCAAACGAAAAGAATACCGAGGTATTATATCACAGTTGACGCTAACCGACTACCCCCCTTCATCTAATTCTGCACGAATTGCAGGGTCATCGAGTTCGCTGCGCGCCTCTGATAAACCTTCTTCGCGAAGCTTCCATTCTATGTTTTGCCAACCTGGGTAAAGGCCGCTTTTTGCATACTCGCACGCACATTTATGAATGGTTTCAATGCGTTCTCTCTTTTTCATTTCTTTGTTCACCTCATTTAGTCAATGGTTCATTGGCATTGTTTGGCTCCAGATGAACTTCCCAATAACCGCTTTTTCTGGCGCCTTTCCGGGTAACGATACCAAACTCTTTAAGTTTCTTGATATGTGCGTCAATGGCTGTGGCGCTGATGCCGATTCGATCTGATAATTCTCTTGCCGTGATATGACTGTTCTCCGACATAGCTTCAAGGATTTTTTCGGCATTTATTCCCAACTTTATTCCCAACTTTATTCCCAACCTCTTCTTATCGGTAAGTTGAACGGCTCCTTCTTCGAAAGGCTGGGCCGGCAGGAATGTGACGACCACGGCATCCTCTTGGTCTTCCCATATCGGATCGGGACAGGTCCCCTCGCGGCACCAGTCCAGAATCTTCAGCGTGCCGGAGCCCCACTTTTCGATGATGCCCGCCCGGTAGAACACGCCGGCGATGATAGGATTCCAGGGGTGTGAATCATGGGGCGTCTTCAGTTTTTCCGGGGTCATGCCGAAGTGAAATGTCCCTGTGTTGATGATTTCCAGACGATCGTCATACATGGCTACGCCTATAGAGCCGCCGTGACTTACATAGTCCCGGTGGCAGATGGCATTGGCGACAGCTTCACGGGTTGCCAAAGGCGGGTAAAGGGGTCGGTCTTCCCGCTGCATCCTTCCGGGCACGAGGCGGCCGGCGATGGGGACATGATCCCCGAGGAACATCTCTGCCCGCCGCAGGAGGGAGAAGGCATGTCCCCAGTATTGACGGTTGTCGATGAACTCGCCGAGGCGGTTGACGCCGCGGAAACGGGCCAGACGGACAGAAAACTGCGGGCAGATGGCTTGTAAGCGGTCGCTCTTGCCGTAGAGAGCAACGGCGGCCGCCAGGAGCTGATCGTTTTCGATCAGACCGAGACCGCGAAGGACCGATAGCGTATCGCGGTTTTCCATCTGATCCATGCGGCCCAGACGAATGGCGTTGTCCACGGTGATTTGAATTTCTCTCTCATCCAGATCGTCAATGGAGACGTTCGGCGGCGCCGGCTGATTCTCCCAGCGGCTGGTTGGGTGCAGGTATTCTTCTATTTTCCTGTGGTAAATGGTTTTCGGCATAATGCCGGTAGTCGGTCCGTGGCGATGGTAGGGCCTTCCATCGTAAGTGTATGGGCCTCCTCCACCGGCGACATGCAATGCGATAACAGTCTTTCCGTTCTTGAGCCCGATGGTTTCGACATTGGGGAAATTGGGCGGATCGATGCGGCGCAGTTCATGGGTAATATCCGCCAGGGTGCGGGTAGAAACCTGTTGCCCGACCGGTTCACCGCCGTCCGTCACGCCAAACAGAATCATTCCACCGGCGCCGTTGAGCATGGCGCAGACGGTTTTGGCGGCTTCCGTCCGCTGGCCGGTGGAGCGCTTGAACTCCAGACGTTCGGATTCGCCCTCTTTGATCAATTTATTTAATTCCGTTTCGTTCATGGGGTTGGTCCCCTGCTTTCCTCAACTTTCCTCGTGCATGAGGAGCAACTCAATATCGACATTCAGGGCCTTGGAAAGCGCCCGAAGCAGCTTTACAGAACAATCCCGTTTGCCGCTTTCGATCTGGCGGATGTTGGCAACGGTCATTTATACACATCTCCCCTCTTTCACGGCGATAGCAGAGTTCCGGCCTTTCTCAGGACTTCGGTAAGGGTTTTCCACGGCACGCGGCAGCAATATTCGACGTTTCTTGCCCGCCAATCGAGGTTCTTGATCTGATCGGAAAGCACGGCGCCGGTCACGGCCAATCCCTCGGGAACAATCACTTCGAACGGGTAGCCTTTGATCTGGTTTGTGATGGGGCATAGCACGGCCAGTCCTACCCTGCCGTTGTAGGATGCCGGGGAAAGTACAACGCAGGGGCGGCGGCCCGCCTGTTCATGACCTGTCTGCGGGTTCAAGGTCATCCACACCACGTCGCCCCGTTCTGGAATGTAATCGGCGGCTACCATGCCTCGCTCCCGACGGCCGGACCGGAGTCCACCTCGCGATGGATGTTTTCATCCGTAACCCCCTTCAGAAGACCCTCCAAGGTCAGCGGCTTCTCAGCGGCTGGTGCGACAATGATTCTGCCTTCCGAAACGGTGACATCCACCGGCGTTTCCTGCTCCAGACCGACTTCTGTCGCAAAAGGCTTTGGGATCCGTAGGGCAAGGCTGTTTCCCCATTTCTGCAACTGTGTTCTCATAGCATGTCCTCCTTCTCGTATCTACAAAGAAGATACATCGTTTTCCGAATGATTGCAAGGCCGGGTCCGCGGTCATCGGACCCGCCAATTGGAAATTTGAGACCATTCTCTTTACGGGACTACTTTCATTCCTTTGCCGGTCAGTTCCGCCAGGGGCACCACGTAGCGGACGACCTCGATCTTCTCGTCCGGCTTGAGGTTTTGCGCCGGATTCCGGATGACATACAGCTCAGGGGCAGTGGCGGCGTTCATGACGGCGTAGAGGAAGTAGTCGTCCTGGAAGCGCCTCGCCTTGAACCACTCGTTCTGGGTCAGGGCGACGGGGCCGGTCGCCGCGCGGGCCTTGACCTCGATGTAGCGGATGCGCCCGTCGGGATCGCCGGAGCGGATGTCGAAACCGAGGTTTTCGGCGCAGACGTCTTCCGGCGTCCGGCCTTGCCGCTCCTCATATTGCATGGCCGCGGCCATGCCGATCCGTTCGATCTCCTCCGTCCGGACGGCGTCTTCGCCGGCCTTCGGGGCGGCCGGGCAAACCCGGATGAGGCCGAGGAAACGGGGCATGCTCATCGTGAGGCTCCGCTCCTGGACAACGGCGTCCTTCAGCTCCCGGAGCGCCTGCTCGTAGGCGGCCTTGCGCTCCTCCTTGTTGAAGATCGGCAGGTCCACGTTTTCCCCCTGGGCCTTGCGGTCGTATAGGGAGATCAGTTCTCCGTCCAGCTTCACGATGAGGTATTCGAGGGAGCGGACCCCGTATTTCTCCTTGACGGCGGCCTGCCGCTGCCGCTCCCGGAAGAGCTCCTCCCGGTATTCCCGGAGCAGTCCGATGGCCCGATTGGCGACGGCCTTCTTCAGGGCTTCGATGTCGGCGGTTTGATCCTCCCGCGGTCCCCCTTCGGCCAGGTCCCAGACGACCGACGGCGGGACGGGGCGGATTTCGTCCGGTCCCGCGTAGAAGCCGAAGAGCCGTCTGCCGGCCACGGCGCCCGTGCCGTCGCGGAGTTCCCCTTCGTAAAAGAGGATGTGACCGTCGACGCGGCCGTCCGGATCGGTGAAGACGGCGCCGTTCATCAGGGCGTCGGCAAATTCCCGCTCGCACCAGGTCAGAAGGGCCTCGAAGAGGGGATGGCCGAAGGAGATGAATTCAATCTCGGGATTCCGAAAGGCGATCTCCTTGTCGAAGGTGACGCGGGGATAGCGTTTGAGGGCCTCGCCGTGGGATTTCCGGAAGGCGGCCTCCTCGGCGATCTGCCGGATCGGGTAGGGGACGGCCTCCACGCCGAGGAATTCGTCCTTCCGCTCCCGGAGTCGGCCGCCGGCCTTGACGAAGGCCTTGCGGAACCAGTTCTCCGTGTATTCGGGGATGAGGCGGTGCTCCCGCGCCCGCTGCGCCATCTCCCGGATGCGGGTATAGTCGATGAAGCGGGTGGCGAGGCTCTCGCCCAGATTCTCCTTGATCCTGGCGATGTAGGCGTCGTCGACCCGGATGTCCAGATCCCGGAGGATCTCGTCGATGTTCCGGGCGTTGGCCGCTGCGTCCATGAGGAGCTGGGATAGGCTCTGGTCGCAGAGAACCTCGCTCAGGACGTCGAAGACCTTGTCGCTCCCCAGTGCCTGGCGGATCTCTTCCAGCTTATCGAAGAGCTTGTGGAGGACCTTCCCCTCCCGGGTATCCTCGGCCACGAGGTTGAAGACAGTGACCTCCTTCTGCTGGCCGTAGCGGTGGATCCGCCCCATCCGCTGCTCCAGGCGATTTGGGTTCCAGGGGATGTCGTAGTTGATCATCAGGTGGCAGAATTGGAGGTTGATGCCTTCGCCCGCCGCCTCGGTGGCCACGAGGACCTCCGTTTCGTTCCGGAAGATCCCCTCCGCCCGGATCCGATCCTCCAGGTGCATCCCGCCGTGGATCGTGTTGACCCGGTATCCCCAGTCCCGGATCTTTTTTTCCAGGTATTCGAGGGTGTCGCGGGATTCGGTGAAGATGAGGATTTTCTTGTCCTTCGGATCGGAAAAGCGCTGGGAGAGTTGTCGGAGGGAGGCCTTGAGATCCTTGAGTTTGATTTCCCCTTCGTCCTGAATGATCTGCTTGGCCTGGGCGATCAGGCCGTCGAGGGTCGCGATCTCCGCCTCCAGGTCCTCGCGGTTTTCGGCGACGCTCAGGGTTTCCCAGAGCTCTTCTTCCTTCCAGCGCTCCTCCTCGGAGAGGTCCTCGACGGCGTCGAAATCGAAGGTCTCCTCGGCGGGCTTTCCCTTTTCCTGCGCGCCTCGGAGGAGATCCGTCAGGCGTTTCCTTCTTCGCTCCAGGGAGCGGAAAAGGGCGTAGGTACTGGAGGCGAGGCGGCGCTGGAGGATGACCAGCGCGAAGGCGACGTTGCGTTTTTTATCTTTTGTGAGGGCCTTGTTGTACTGGGTGTTCACGTAGCGGGAAAGGTCGTTGTAGAGCTCCTTCTCCGCGGGGGAATCGGCGCCGAGATTGAAGGAGAGGGTCTTCACGTGCCGGGGAAGAAAGAGGGGCCGCCCCTCGAAGTCTTTCAGGTCCTCCTTGACGCGGCGGATGAAGAGCGGATTGTCCCGGCTGGCGATGGACTCGTCGAGCATCTCTTTCGTGGCGAAGAAACCGGGCTCCAGGAGGTCCAGAAAGAGGCGGAAATTCTCGGGATCGCCCCGGTGGGGCGTGGCCGTGAGGAACAGGAGGTGCTCCGTGATCCGGGAGAGGGATTCTCCCAGTTTGTAGCGGCCCGTTCGTTCCGTCTTGTCGCCGTAGCGGTAGGCGCTCATTTTGTGCGCCTCGTCCACGATGATCAGGTCGAAATGGGCGGCGGCCAGGGCGGGCAGGACGTCGTCCCGTTTGGCAAAATCGAGGGAGGTGATGACCTGGGGTTCCCGGCGCCAGACGTTCTCGCCGTAGAAGGCATCCAGCAGGCCGCGTTCGACCACCAGGAAGTGCTCCTCGAAGCGCTCGGCCAACTCCCGGCGCCACTGGTCCTTGAGGTGGCCGGGGGTGACGATGAGAATCCGCCGGACGAGGTGGCGGAGCTTCATCTCCTTGATGATCAGGCCGGCCATGATCGTTTTTCCGGCCCCCGGATCGTCGGCGATGAGGAAGCGGATGCGGGGCAGTTGCAGGACGTAGCCGTAAACCGCCTCGATCTGGTGGGGCAGGGGGTCTATCTTGGAGGTGTTCATCGCCAGGAGCGGATCGTAGAGGGAGGCGAAACGGTAGCGCTTCGTCTCCAGGGCAAGAAAGACCTTGGCCGGATCTTCGGCAAAGAGGCGGGTTGTCTCGGCTGCGGTGACGTGAGCCCATTCCTCCCGGGGGATGATCTGGTCGATGTGCTCCCCGGGACTTTGGTCCCCCGGCCGGGTGACCCCCACGATGCGGACGAAATCGCCCATCTCTTCGATGAGCTTCACCTCCACCGGCACGGGCCACTGGGGGCCTTTGATGAGGGTTCCGGGTTTGATCATGGACCGGTCACCGCAGCAGAAAACACAAAACCCCGCGGTCTTTTCGGAGA
>MNZQ01000092.1:0-4848 GCA_001873745.1 Syntrophaceae bacterium CG2_30_58_14 | reverse complement strand
TCTATGGGGTGATCGTTCCATTGCTTCCTTTCTCGAAAAGTCTTCCAAAAAAGTGTGCAGCCGGATCGGATGATGTTTGTCAGGATCAATTTCTATAAGCGTTGAGGACTATAAACAAAATATCCCCGATTCGTCAAGGATTTATCCGGGGGAGAATCCTGTCGGCTTGGTCAATCCGGTCGTTGCCACATCACGACCCATGCAATCGGGCGCTTTCAAACTTCAGTTTTGACCGGCGGCGCCGCAAACCGCTCTCCCCAGTTTCCGCGGAGGGTCTCGTGGTGGAGCGATTCTTTCAGACGGGCGCAGAAATCGCGGCGGGGGATCGGGCGGGCGCCAAGGCCGCTTAGGTGGGCGGTTTCGACCTGGCAGTCGATGAGGTCGAATCCCCGCTTTTTCAGATGCGGGACCAGGGTGATGAGGGCCGCCTTGGAGGCGTTGGGGATCGCGGAGAACATCGATTCGCCGAAGAAGGCGCTGCCGAGGGAAACGCCATAGAGGCCGCCGACGAGTTCCTTCTGCTGCCAGACCTCGACGGAATGGGCGAAGCCGAGGTCGTGCAGGACGGCGTAGGCCTCCCGCATTTCCGTCGTGATCCAGGTGCCGTTCTGACCGGGTCGGGGCCTCCGGCAGGCGGCGATCACCTCCCGGAAGGCCTGGTCGAATGTAATCCGGACGGATCCCTTTTTCAGGAATTGCCTCATGCTCCTTGAGACGCGCAGTTCGTCGGGGAAGAGGACGAAACGGGGGTCGGGCGACCACCAGAGGATCGGTTCGCCGTCGCCGTACCAGGGGAAGATCCCCTCCCGGTAGGCGGCGAGCAGCCGTTCTGGAGAGAGATCGCCGCCGACGGCGAGAAGGCCGCTTTCTGCCGTCTGCCCGACAGAGGGGAAGGCGATGTCCTCAGGAAGTCGATAAACCGGCATGGATGACCCGGACGACCACGTCGTTGTTTTCGATGTCGGCCACGGCGTCGCCGCCCCCGTGAAGGCTCCCGAAGAGCACCTCGTCCACGAAGAATCGCTTGACCTTGTCCTGGACGAGCCGCGCGATCTCTCTCGCGCCGAATTCGGGGGAGTAGCCCTTCCGGGCGAGCCAGTCGTAGCAGCCGTCGGTCACTGTGAGCAGGACCTTCTTTGCGAGAAGTTGGGCGGCGAAGTCGGCGACGTTCCGCTTCACGATCTTCCGGACGACCTCTTCGGTCAGGCCGAGGAAGTTTACGACGCCGTCCAGGCGGTTCCGAAACTCCGGGGAGAAGGTTCGCTCCAGGGCCTTGAAAACGGCGTCCCGCTGGATCGGCTGCCCCTCGAAACCGATCGTCTGCCGGCCGATCTCCCGGGCGCCGGCGTTCGAAGTCATCAGCAGGATCACGTTGCGGAAGTCCGCCTTCTTGCCGTTGTTGTCGGTCAGCGTTGCGTAGTCCATCACCTGAAGAAGCGCGTTGAATATGTCCGCGTGCGCCTTCTCGATCTCGTCTAAGAGCAGGACGGCGTGCGGGTTCTTCCGAATGGCCTCCGTGAGGAGACCGCCCTCTTCGTAGCCCACGTAGCCGGGAGGCGCACCGACGAACTTCGCCACGGCGTGCCTCTCCTGGTATTCGCTCATGTCATAGCGCAAGAGCGGCACCCCGAGCGTCGCGGCGAGCTGGCGGGCCAGCTCGGTCTTGCCGACGCCGGTCGGTCCCACGAAGAGCAGGGAGGCGACCGGCTTGTCCGGCTCGCGGAAGCCTGCGCGCGACCGCTTGACCGCCTCCACCACCCGATCCACCGCCTCGGCCTGGCCGAAGATCCGGGCCTGCAGTTCGGTCCTCAGATCCCGGAGCTTCTCGACCTCCGTGGAGGAGACGCTCTTCTCCGGGATTCGGGCGATCCGCGCGACGACGCGCTCGATCTCCTGCGCCCCGATTGCCGCCGCATCCGCGGCCGCATCGGTCTCACCGCGATTCATGGAAGAGAAGGCGCCCGCCTCGTCGATCACGTCGATCGCCTTGTCCGGGAGGCGGCGGTCGGTGATGTAGCGATGGGACAGCTCTGCGGCCGCGCGGAGCCCCTCTTCGGAATAGGCGACCTGGTGGTAGGTTTCATACCGCTCGCGGAGTCCCTCCAGGATCAGGACCGTCTCCTCGACGGTGGGCTCCGGCACCTCGACCTTCTGAAAGCGTCGGGAGAGGGCGCCGTCCTTCTCGAAATATTTCCGGTATTCATCGTAGGTGGTCGAGCCGATGCAGCGAAGTTTCCCCGAGACGAGGGCCGGCTTGAGGATGTTGGAGGCGTCCATCGACCCGCCGGAAACGGCCCCTGCGCCGACGATGTTGTGGATTTCGTCGATGAAGAGGATCGCCTTCTCCTGTTTCTGGAGCTCGGCGAGCACCCGCTTCATGCGCTCCTCGAAGTCGCCGCGGAAGCGTGTCCCGGCGATGACCGCCCCCATATCGAGGGAATAGATCTTCACGTCCCGGAGCTTTTTTGGGGCCCGGCCCTGGGCGATGAGCTGGGCGAGTCCCTCGGTGATCGCCGTCTTCCCCACGCCCGGCTCGCCGACGTGGATCGGGTTGTTCTTGAAGCGGCGGCAGAGAACCTGGATCGTCCGTTCAAGGATCTCCTGCCGACCGATGAGCGGATCCATCTCGCCGGCCTTCGCCCGGGCGGTCAGTTCCGTCGTGAAGGCCCGGAGAAACTTGTTCTGCTCCTCCTTGTCCTCCCGGACGGTTTCCCCCTCCCGCGTGCCCGGGCTTGTCCGTTGTCCGTCCGTGTTGCCGGCGATGACGGATATGCCGTGGGAGATGTAATTGAGGAGGACCATCCGATTGATTCCCTCTCGCTGCAGAAAAAAGGAGGCGTGGGACTCCCTCTCTTCGAGGATGGAGACGAGCATGTCCCCGAGCTCCAGGGTCTCTTTCTGGGCGGAGGAGGTGTGCCAGGCGGCCCGTTCGAGGACGCTCTGGAAACCGATGGACTGGGCGGCCCGGGTCAACGTGGCCGTCGCCGTGTCGGCCAGGTCGAGATGCTTCTCGATGACCTTCTTCAGACGCGCCGGATCGCCGCCGCAGTGGACGATGATCTCTTTGCCTTCGTCAAAAAAAAGGCAGGCGTAGAGGAGGTGTTCCGGCGTGATGAACTCATGCCGCCGCACGTTCGCCTCGGCATACGCCGCCATAATGATCCGGTTAAGGTTTTCGCTGATCTTCATGATTCCTTATCCTCTCCCGTCACTTGGGACCCTCAGGCCTCCTCCAGGGAGCATTTCAGCGGGAATTCCCGCTTCTTCGCCAGTTGATGAACCCGCGCCACCCGGGTCGCCGCGATGTCATACGTATAAACCCCGCAGATCCCCTTTCCCTTTTTATGGACGTCCAGCATGATCCGCGTCGCGTCCGCCGCCGGTTTGTGGAAGATCGAGATGAGGACCTCGATCACGAAGTCCATCGTCGAATAATCGTCGTTGTGCAGGATCACCCGGTACATCTTCGGTTCCCGGATCTCCTGGTCATTTTTTACATCGCCTTCCGGCAGATCCTGCGGTACGTCCGCCATGTCTGTGCAACCCCTGCGTGCATGATTCCGTCCCTCGGCTCTGGGATCATATTATATGCAATGGCGGGGGCGGTGTCAATGGGGTGGGAGCTTATGGTGTAGCAGCGTTACAGAAAGTGCGAAAAATCTTGGCAGCACGATGAAATTGGAACCCGAGAAAAAAAGACGGCAACCCCGAGAGGACCAAGGTTACCGTCTTGTCTGTATCTTTCTTTTAAATCCGTACCGCGTCTGCGTCATGTTCGCGGCGAGAAGAGGCGTACAAACCGAACTGAACCGTGAAATCAGTTGCTTCGACAACCGGCCGGATATTTCGGCGCACCTTTTCCATCCTCACAATACCGTATCGGGCCATCGTCTTGAGGGTACGGGAAAGGTTGCTGCTGCTCCGTCCCGTCGCCGCTTCCAGTTCCTTGAGCGATTCCGGTTTCCGCTCCAGGATGGTTTTCAGCAGCAACTGGTTTTCGTTGCTGAGAACCTGCGCCATGGATCGCACCGATTCAAACCAGATCTTGGGCTCATCGGGCCGCGGCCGATAATCCCCGCGGGCGATGGCCAGGGAGCGCGTCTTGTAATCCTCATAGGGCATGATGCCGATGTGGAGCACTTTCTGAGCCATTTTTCTTCCTTTCATTTCTCCCCCATGATCCGCTCGACCTCGCGCCAGAAATCCTCCATCAATTGGCTGGCCGTCTCGTAGTCATAGGGCAATATCTTTTCGCGTTTGTGCCGGTGGTCCCAGGTAATCTTCCGGGCGGCGTAACCTTTCCGCGCCGGCCGGATAGCATGGGCGTTGTCGAACCCCAGGACCCGCCGGTTGTACCGGTCATGAAGGGTCAGGCTGTACCGGACGCCATGAGGGACATGCGGCTCGGGATCCACCCGCCATACCTCGAACTTGGTCCAATAACCGTTGTCCATCGGGAAGATCTCGCCGTCGAGGTTCAGCAAGCCGACGAGGGTTTCATCTTCCCGGGAAGATGGTTTTTCCTTCATGGTTTGGTATAATATCACCAGATGATAATTATCGCAATCATTTTTATGTGAGCATCAGGCAACTATTCTGGGGACACCAGGAGAGAATTTCTACCCCGAAACGCTCTGTCTCTTCCTTGATATACTGCAAATAGCAGCGTCTGTCCGCATCGCTTTGGAAAATAGCCATAGAGCGGACACCGCGCTGGGTGAAGTGGTGTGGATAACCGACAGCGATTATTCTCGATAGGCGAGCCACGATCGAAAGCGTAGCCGTTTCAAGGGGGGGATGTCAATACAGGGGGGGATGTCAATAAATGTTAGGTAGCGAAGAATTTAA
>MNZQ01000175.1:10006-13101 GCA_001873745.1 Syntrophaceae bacterium CG2_30_58_14 | reverse complement strand
TTTTGAACCTGGCGGCCATCTTTGATCTGCCGGAAGCATTCAGCCATCGTATCTCTTAAAGCGGTGAAGCTCAGATGCTTTTTTAAGTGCACTTTCCCTTTCCCCTAAAATGGGAGGTATGTTGTAACCTGCTGAATTACATACAGTATTAAAAGGGAAATGTCTAGTTTTTATTTCTTTAATGATATTAAGTCCTTAGATATGCAGGGCTGAAAATCTTCGCGAAAAATATTTCCGAGATTCGACTAAATGCCCTATCAATAGGAGCTAAAAATATTCACCGAGAATTGCTGAATGACAATATCCTAATACAGGCCATAGCAAGCGATCAACGGTGCGGATTACGCAAAACCATCTTTAATAATCATCGGGTGTTGATATGAAGATATCCGAGGTTCCCCAGGATGAAATAAAGACAATGCAGGGAGAGAAGAAGGCCCTGTATGCCGTTGACGATCAAGGACATTACACCCGGTCCACCACGAGCGGTTGGGAAGTCGAAGAGATCGTCCTTAACCAGGTCATTGATGACTTCGAGGAAAAGGCCAGACATGCCGCCTCACGCGTGAGAAATAACGAAACATCTCCGATAGAATACTTCATGTACAAGAATTGGATGGACCCCCTGACCCTTGCCCAGGCCATGGGTCTTTACCACTGGCAGGTAAAACGGCATTTCAAACCCGACATCTTCAAGAAACTCGACGATAGGACACTTGCCGAGTATGCCATGCTCTTCAGGATATCTGTAGACGCTTTAAAGAATTTCCCCAAGGAGGATTAAATGGCGGAATTGAAGCCATTGGAACATAGGCAATACGCCCATTGTGAAAGTGGCGTGGTAACCGCGCTCCTGAGCTGCCACGGTCTTGATCTTTCCGAACCTATGGTGTTCGGCATAACAGGCGGCCTTACCTTCGCCTTTATTCCCTTTATCAAGATGACCAATATGCCGCTAATATCGTACCGCATGCGCCCCGGGGCGATCATCAGGGGGGCGGTAAAAAACCTCGACATCAGATTCAAGACCATGAGGTACAGGGAAAAGGGAAGGGCCCTTGCCGAACTCACTAACCTCGTCGACGGTGGTGAGATCGTCGGCCTGCAGACATCGGTTTACTGGCTGCCCTATTTTCCGCCGGAGATGCGTTTCCCGTTCAACGCACACAATCTCATCATCTACGGAAGAGAAGGGGACGAATTTCTCGTCAGCGATCCCGTTTTTGAAAATACCGCCCGGATCAAGGCGGAGGACCTCCAGAACGCCCGTTTCGCCAGAGGAATTCTTGCCCCGAAGGGTTTCATGTACTATCCCGTCCGGATCAATCCCTCCGTAGATTTGCGGGAGGCGATACGGAAATCCATCAAGCGAACGGCGCGAATGATGCTCAATACCCCCCTGCCCTTTATCGGTGTTGAGGGTATTTATTATTTGGGAAGAAAAATAGAGAGGCTAAAGTCACACCAAGATCTGAGGTACGTCCGCCTCTTCCTCGGCCATATCGTGCGGATGCAGGAGGAGATTGGTACTGGAGGGGGTGGTTTCCGGTTCATGTATGCGGCCTTTCTCCAGGAAGCCGGGCAGCTTCTCGGTTCTATGCCTTTGGGCGAGGCGTCGCAGATGATGACGGATGCCGGCGATATGTGGCGCCAGTTTGCCTCAGCCTGCGCCAAGGGCTGTAAAAGCAAAACCGCGGATTTTGATGTAGGGGAAATCGCCCAACTGGTGCGAAAGTGCGCGACGCAGGAAAAGCTTGTCTACTCCCATCTCAAATCAATAAAGCTATAAATTCTGATCATCCAAACGAAGAGACCAGCTTGACAATACATCAAACATGATGTATATAATGATTGTGATGTGGAGGTGTGCTTGTACAATCTAATCTTTTACACGGCTGAGCGGGGCGATTCACCGCTTGATGATTTTCTGGATGGATTAGATAAAAAATCAAGGGCTAAAGTGGCTGCGTATCTGTCGCTCTTGGAAGAGCATGGGCCGAATCTTAAGCGGCCCTATGCTGATATTGTCAGGGGTAAAATAAGAGAATTGAGAATACATTATAGTTCGAATCAGTTCCGCATCCTCTACTTCTTCCAGATGTTTGATCAGATTGTGTTGGTACATGCATTATCCAAGAAAACGCAGCAATTGAAAAAGCAGGATATTGACTTAGCTGAAAAACGCATGGAAGACTGGATGCGGAGATTTCCTGTAGGAGGTGAAATATGAAAAAAGGCAAAGTTCGGACATTCCAAAGCAGGTTACAGGAAGACATCAAAGATCCCGAGTTCAGAGCGCATTACGAAGAAGAGAAGCAAGCTCTAATGCTGGCAATAAAGATTTCGGAACTGCGTGAGAAAAAGGGCTTATCGCAACAGCAACTGGCAAAGCTTATGGGAACCAGCCAGCAGGCGATTTCGAGGATCGAGAGCGGTGAGTATGAGGGCTTTACGCTCAAGACCTTGGAAAAGATCGCCAAATCAACCGGAATGCGGGTTAAAATCGAGTTCGTTGCGGCATAGTCTGTCAGCTGCCCATTTTTCTTAAATTGTTTATTGTGCCAGCAACTCCGTTTTGAAATCGAACCGAAATCAAGCAGCCTAATCCTTCATTATTTCCTCGAAAAATGTGTTTTTATGGGATGGCTGGCGGACATACAATTCCCCATGTTCCGACTACTTCTCTAATTCAATAACCGCGTAATTTCCACGCTGGTCCCTGTTTATATGCAACAGGGTCTTTGCTTGAAAAAGCCTCACGAACAGACTTATACCGCAAGCCGTGGACGAGCCGGAATGTCCATAGTCACGGAGGTAATCAAACTCGGCGGCGGGTCGCAAAATTCCCCTCAAGGCGATGGCTTCATCACCATTTATCAGGGCGCCGAAAGAGACTACTTCCACCGGCAATCTTTCTCGTTCCCCGATCCATTTCATGCATGAAGGGCGGTCTCGGAACGACCTGATTTCTGTAAATGCCCCGCAGGCCCCCTCCTTCTCAGACTTGACGTAAAACCAAGCGCTTCCGTCAATCGTTCGCCGGCAGCGACCAGTCTGTTCTTCCCTCTCCATCCGGGGAAGAGAGAACTCATCCA
>MNZQ01000175.1:0-9984 GCA_001873745.1 Syntrophaceae bacterium CG2_30_58_14 | reverse complement strand
TCCAGATTCAGCAACTCCAGTCCCCTCTCGAAGGAAAGGCACTGGCTTGAAACGGTGATATTGCGGCCCCGAATACCCAGATTTCGGGCAATATAGAAAGCCGCCGTACTGCTCATCGTATTGATAAAACCGAAGGGCTTGGGCAGGGACTGCGCCATATATATATCATCGAGAGAATCAGCGGTTATGGCGAGGTTGCCGCGCTCCGTCGTCAGATATACAGCCGTATCAGTCTCGATGGAGTGCCGGTGAATACATTGACGGGCGCCAAGCAAAGCAAGCAGGATAAACCTGTTTACCCTGCGAAAATCTTCCTGGGTATAGCGTCTTATCTCCCCTTTCAAAAAGTCTACGTCTGCGTTCGCTTCGGGAGTGAAGGTAGAGGCGCTGTGAATATACAACTTGCTCATCCTTCGTTGCCCTTATTCGAGAGGATAAGGGTGGTGCAGTTGCCGCCAAACCCGAAGTAGTTCAGCATAAAAATACCTTCCCCGACTTCCCTGTTTTCCGTCACGGGCATAAGATTCATTTCCTCGTCCGCTTCCTGGAAGCCCGGTGTGGAGGGGATAAATCCCGCCTTGACGCATTCCGTAAACAGTATCAGTTCGCTGACGCCACAGGCGCCCGCGGTGTGGCCAATGAAAGGCTTGACACACGTCACAGGTGGAACAGCCTGCCCGAAGGTTATCCGCATGGCGGCACACTCGGTTTTGTCATTGTTCTCCGTTCCCGTAGCGTGGGCCTTGATGGCGCATATATCCCCCGGGCCGATTTTTGCTTGCCTGAGGGCTCTGTCCATCGTTTCGGCGACGGCAGACCCTCCTTCATCATGGCTGGTGACGCTGTAGGTATCACAGAAATTCGCCCCGCCAAGGTACATAAAATCACAGGACTTCCTGCGTCTCCCCTCTAGCACTACCGCTCCGCAGGCCTCACCGAGGATCAATCCGTTCCGCGTCCTGTCAAAGGGTTTGTAATCTGACGCGACAAGGGATTTTAGGGATTCAAACCCGTAAAAAATAAGGTTGTTGAACAGATCGTAGCCCACTACCAGCGCCCTCTCGATGTGACACTCCTCTATCATGGCTGCGGCATAAAGTAAGGCGTTGGCGCTTGATGTGCATGCCGTGGCAAAGGAATAGCATCTACCCCTTATTCCGAACCTCTCCACGATGGCGCCGGCGATTTTGCCAAATCCACAGGACGACTTGAGGAACATCTCCGACACGTTCGAAGATGTCTTACGGTCATTGCCCGCAAACACGGGAATTTCCATGGATGTCGAGCCGAAAAACACATCCATGTCTTTGATCTCTTCCCCCTTCAAGCCGGCATCGAGGAGAGCACGGGACACCGCAGAAAAGAGAACCTCATAGAAATACTCCTCGGAGCGGTTATTCAGCTTATCCCCTTCGTTTCGCTGTATGAGGCAGTACGGTTTCGTATAGGGAAGGCAGGCCAGGGTAAAGGGAATGGGCTCGACCCTTATCCTCTTATGGCGTACAGCGTCAACAATCTCCTCTATGGAATCACTAAGGGAGCAGATCATCGCCTTTCCCGTTATAAATGCTCTTTTTTTCAAGTTCTAATCCGGTTGAATGAAGTCGGCAAAGGTGTTTAACGATCTCATAACCCGTCTCGCTTCCTTGCTGTCGGTGATGGTAATATTGTATTTCTGCTGTATTGCGACAGATATCTGCAGAGCGTCTATTGAATCCAAGCCAAACTTGGAATCCCCGCCGAAGATGGGATCTTCGTCGCCAATCTCTCCGTAATCAGCCGTTAAATCACATTCCTCGACAATCAGCTTCTTCAATTCCATCTTCAGTTTCCCATCAAGCGAACCCTTCATCCTTTTCAGACCTCCTTCTGTCTTCGCAATATGATCACCGTCATGGTCAGCATGACTACTCCGAAAATAAAGAGGGACAAGCTTTCCGGAATGACATCGAAGACGCTGCCGTTCCGCAGTAAGATATCGAGGAATCCTTCCAACCCCCAGGACATGGGGGATATATTGGCCAGGTCCTGCATAAACCCAGGCATGACAAACTTGGGTACCATGATCCCACCTATAGCGCCAAAGATAATATTCATGATTCCCCCGATGGTGCTTGCCTGCTCCGTCGTCCTTGCCGATGCAGCAATAAGAAGCGCCACGGAGATGGCGCTGAAGCTCACGGAGGCGGAGATCAGGATAAGGCCGCCCAGGGAATTCCCCAGGGTGAGGGTGGCGCCGCCACACAATGGCACGACATAAACACCTATGGCAATCATAATTATCACCTGGATTGCGTTAATAAGAAGATAGGGAACCATCTTGCCCATGATCAGAGAGAACTTCGATACATTCATACTTTTGAGGCGCATGAAAGTACCCTGTCCCCTTTCGGAGATAAAGGTGTTGGATAGGGGTAGGACGATGAAAAACATGGAAAATACGAGCCAGGCGGGAACACTCTGCTGAACGGCAGACGGAATCTTGAAGCGCTGTCCCCCTTTGTAAACGTAATTGACCAAAACGGGGCTATTCTCGGCCGACTTCAGTTTCCCCTTGTCAATTCCGGTAAAGAACGGCAGTCTGCCGATAAGGTCAATGAAGGCATCCCATCTCAATTTCGCCACTCTTTCGTCCAATGCGCTTTTCAAAAGCAGCTGTGTCTGAACGTTTACCGTAGGATTGACGAGAAGTTCCAGGGGCTTCTCATCCTTACCCTTTCCCTTGTTCTCCACGAAGGAGGAGAAGTTTTCCTTGACGATCAGGGCGAACTTGTAGTCCCGGGAAAGCATCTGCTCCTTGATCCTCTCCGTGACGGTATCTTTATCAATGAGGTGAAACCTGAAAGTGCGAAGCTTCTCCATTGCCTTTAAAAACGCCCCCGAGCTCTTCCCCGTATCCCGGTTCACGGCGAGGACCTCTATATTGACACTGCTATGGAGTTCAAATAAATCCCGCATAGCCAGGGACATGATCAGAATAAAAAATGCAGGCATGATGAACAGAACAGCTACGGCATGAATATCTCGCCCAATCAGCAAAAATTCCTTTTTCAGAATGTAATGTATTTTAATCATTTTTGATCATACTGTCAGTTTTCGTCGCGAAGACTGGTGTTTGTCAGCTTGAGGAAAAGCTCCTCAAGGGTTCTATGGCCGAATACGTTATCGTCACGTGTTAAAATAGACTGTTTGTCGTCGTGGAAGATGATTTTGCCCTCATCAATAACAGCAATCTCATCGGACACCTGCTCGATCTCATCCATGTAATGGGATGTATAGATGATTGTCGCCTTCCGCTCCCGGTTGATCTTCCTTATCGTCTCCAGGATGTAGTTTCTTGATTGTGTATCAACGCCTACTGTAGGCTCATCGAGATACAATATTTCGGGATCGTTTAACAGACCTATGGCCAGGTTCAGACGTCTCTTCATGCCGCCGGAAAACTTATCTACGCGCTTATTCGCAAAGGTCTGCATACTGCCTATATCTATGCAAAATTCCATGCGCTCCTTCAGTTTCTTCCCCTTCAGGCCCCACAGTGCGCCGAAATATTCCAGGTTCTCAAAGGCCGTCAGTCGCGGATAGAACGCCAAGTTCTGAGGCACGTAACTGCATTTTGACTGGATGGTTTTGAGCTCACGATCGAGGTCCAGGCCGCCGATGGTTATGCTCCCGCTTTCCTTCCTGGTAACGCCAATAAGAATGGAGATGATGGTTGTCTTTCCGGCGCCGTTTGGACCGAGCAGCCCCATGATGGAGCCACGACGTACCGAAAGGTTCACGTCTTTTAGGACGGGCTTTTCGTAGGACTTGTAAAGATGCTTGATCTCGATCAACTGCTCACCATTTAAAAGGGGTTAGGTGATTTTCCTGAAAGTGAGTTTTTGATGTCCGGCCGGAATAAAGACATCGTCGTCAATCGCCGCCATTGATCCTGATCATCACCGGTTTTCCCAGAAGTTCGGCCAGGGGAATAACTTGCAAGCCTTTATCTTTCAAACCGGCCAGGATCGCTCCCATCTCCTGCAGAAAGACTTCTGCGTCAATCGCCCCTTTCGGTCGGATATCGTGAAGAAGGATAATGTCATCCGGCTTGACTTTTTTCAGTATCCGCCCGGATAAATCTCGAAGATACCTGTTCCCGCCGTCAAAGGCCCGACAGGAGAAAGTGACGCAGCGCAATCCCTGTCGCTCCAGAGCATGGGATAGTCTCGGACTGATGATGCCTACGGGCGGCCTGAAAGCGACAGGGGAGATGCCGAAACGTCTCAACAAAACCTGCGCTGCCTCGATTTCTCGATACACCTTCTCAGAACGGCGCAGCATTAAAAGGTTATCATGGCTGTACGAATGATTGCCGATGTCGTGGCCGTATGCAAGTATCTCTGAAATCAGGTTGCCGTATTGGGCGGCCTTTTTCCCTGTAACAAAGAAGGTGACTTTTGTGGCGTACCGCGCCAGCAATTGCAAAAGCGGCGGGGTCGTCACCGGATCGGGACCATCGTCAAATGTCAGGGATACCACGGGTCTTCCCGTATGCCCCCGGCTGATGACCGGCAAAAAGAAACCCCTTGACGGGAAAAACGGGGCCATCGCACAGAGAAAGACAAAAATAGACAGGGGAACGATGGCCAACCCAACATGAAAGAGGGACAGGATGGATGCCAGGGCGATAGCAACAAAACCGGTCATCGCCGCCGGAGAGACCCATCTCACCCTTTTTCCGCAATGCTTCACCAAATCACTTGTTCCCATAGCGGCCCCACACGGCCTCTCGCATGCAGCCTCGCAAGATTTTTTAACGTCTGTTGAGAGCCGGAACCGAAAACCCAGTTTGCCCGGCTGCCGGCATGTTCTTTCACAATATCCATAACCGTCTCCCGGTGCAAGGCCGGCGACCAATAAAACGCCGGTTCGAGAAGATTCCTGCTGCGTTCGATCTGTCTTTCCTTAAGGGCCAGATCATAAAGGGCGGTATGGGGATAAATTCTGACTCCGCCAAAAACGAAGAAAACGGCCTTTTCCAGTTCATCGGCATTGGCCAGGGTCTCTTTCAACGTGCCTTCATCTTCACCCGGCCCCCCCAACATGAGATAATGGGCGACATGCAGACCGGCGGCAACGGCAAGCCTGTGCGAGGTGAAAACATCCTCGAGGCGAAAAGGTTTCCGATATGAAGCGAGCATCGAATTAGAGAGGGCTTCCGTGCCGAATTCGACGTGCATCAAACCCGCGTCGGCAAGGATGCAGTAATAGTCCGGCGACGGGGACAAAGGGGTGAAGAAGCCGCCCCAGGGAACGGAAATGCCCGATTTTTTAAATGCCGCCGCAACCTCCAGGCTCTGTTCAGCGCTGCCGTTAAACGTCGAATCCGTTATATAGATATACCCGGCGCCGGCATCCTGGAGCATTCTGGCCGTAGCGGCGATTTCCCCTGGTGGCGCAAAGCGGAACCGCGTCCCCTCTATATGGGGATAGGTGCAATAGATGCACTTGAAGGGACAGCCCCTTTTTGTCTGTAGATTGAGCATGCCGCCCCGCTTCAGGTAAAAAGAAGCATGGGAATGATCCCGGAAAAAACTGCGGTGGAATGACCGGGGCCAGGGTTCCGGGAAAACAACAGGACTGTCCATGGTTACAATGCCGGGAAGACCGGAAACACTTTCATTTCTTTCCAGCGCCTGGAGAAGGAACTGGAGCCGCTCCCCTCGCCGATGATACCGAAATCGGCATCGAGCCGGCTCATAAATTCGCCGGGCAGGATGGTAAATCCGCTGCCTCCCAGGACGATAAATCCCCCCGAATGTTCCCGGATGATGCCGATCAAATCCCGGATTTCGCCGATGAATGTTTTCGTATTCGCTTCGTCAATATTATCAATGTTTCTGATGGACAAGCCTATAATATCGGGCTGGTATCGGGAAAGAACCCCAGCCAGGGCATCTCCGTCCTTTAACTCGTTCATATCTGCTATCTTCACTTGATGCGGCGGCGAGATGGCATTCATCACATAATCAAGTCCGATCGGGTAAGGCGGATATGGCTCCATCATGGTGTTTGTAGATACGAGTAAGACCTTCACAGGAAATCTCCCATAACCTCCCGGCTGAATCTTTCGTAACCGATGACGTTTCTGACCGTCTGGAAAGATCCCATCGTTGTCCCCATAATCCCCGGCGCCATGCTGTTCTGACCGGCGAGGAACAAGCCTTCGATAGACGTGCGGTTCAAAGAAGCCGTTTTCATAAATTGTCCGGCCGAGCGAAGAATCCCATAGGCAGAACCGTCGGGGCTGTTTGCCCGGTCCCTGATGGTCAAAGGAGTATAGATGTCCAGTATCCTCATGCCCTTAAGGTCTCCAAACAACTCTGACGCCTCACCGATGAACCGGCGGGCTTTCTTTTCCTTTGCCTCGAGATAGTCACTGCCGCGCTTTCCGGACGTTGTCCCTTCCCATTGCCGCCAGTCCTCAATGTCGCTTGTGGTCATCATGGATAGGATATTGATCCCCGGCTGCCCGCTGCTGCGCAACTGATGAAATATTCCCCGGGACAGGGCTCCGTCTTCTCCTGAGTAAAGGCGGTAGATATTGTAGGACAGCGCCTCATGCGCATCGGCATCCACGGCGAGATTCACCGCAAAGATTCCTTTCGTATTTTCAAGTTCTGCAACCCTCTCCACATAAGCGGGTCTGAGGGCGCCCCCGGGCAACATGGCGACGACGGTTCCGGGATGAACGGCGGCAATGATGCTCCCGGCGGGAAGGACGCGGCCGGATTGTAAAACGACGCCTTTCACCCGGCCCGATTGGACAAGGATTCTTGCGACGCCTTCTCCCGTAACGACATCACCGCCCAGCGACATGAAGCGGGACACAAACGCATCCGCCATCCGGGAACTGCTGCAGGCTAATCGCCAGGATGACATGAGATAGGAGGCAATAGTCATATAATAATAAAAAACGGGGCATTCCCGCAAGGAAAGGCCGATCAGGGTGGGAGGAACTCCCAGGACAGAGAGGAGACGCCCGGAACAACCCATGCGCAAGAGTTGTTCCCCGATGGATTCAAAGTTCTCCGGCGAAAGCAAAGTCATCGCCGGGGAGATCAGGATGTCGAGCGAGGCCAGGGCGCGGGATGTTTGCCTCAGATCGCTCATCATCGTTGTAATCAGGCTGTGCTCCAGGGGAAATGACCGTCTCAGGTTGTCTTCGAAGGCGCCGATGCCTTCGGGAAGATCGAAGGTAACGTCATCAAAAATATAGCGATCTATGACGCCCTCCGCACCCATGCGTTCGATTGGGATCAGCGGGGTGACGCCGAGATAATTCCACATCCTTCGGAGAGGCTGCCCCTCGCCGAGGGAGCCCATATAATGCACACCTACGGGACAATCAATGCCGGAACGGAGATAGCCGCGCATCAATCCCCCGGGCAGCGGATTTCTTTCCACAACCGTAACCCGGCAATGAAGTTTCGCCAGAATAATGCCGGCCGTCAAACCGCCGACGCCAGAACCAATGATCAGGACATCTCCCGGCGTTTGTTTTCCCCTCATCATGGTAAAATCTCCACGGCCGTGATGTAACTGCCGAATCCCAGAACAAGAACGCCCAGTCCCAGTAATGGCTTAGCCTTTTGATGGCAGACATTTCCGGGGATTTCACCGGCTTGCACAAACGAGACCGCCAGAACCGCCGCGACGGCTGACGCCGAGGCAAATTCACCGACGTGCCGCCGATAATCAATAACGGGATGGGGATATCCCGTCATGGACAGGAAATCATCCAGTTGCCCCTTCCCCTTTTCCCTCTGTGCGGCGGGAATCCCCGCCAGAATAGCCCCAAATTGCTCCTTAATCCTTTTATCTCCCCCCAGTGCGCGGATCAGCGCCGGGATGATCCGACCGCTGCTGCCGGAATAGGCCATAAAAGAGGGGAATATCCGGCATGGAGATGTCGCCATCGCCGGTTTGAGGTAAAGAGCCCCCCCTCCGTCTGAAGGCGTCCCGGACGTCGCTACGGAGGCGTCGAAGAGAGGGGATAATGTTTCGTGATATTCATCTGCGCCGATCACAAGAAGCGGGTTATCGCCATCATGAGCCAGGAGGCTTGCCGCAAACAAGGCCTGCTCAAAGGCGCAATCGCCGCCCGTGGCCGTCACGTTCGGTCCGGTAGCTTGGAAATGGATGGCGACATGACCTGCGGCGGCGTTGTGCACGGATCCGATAAAATCCGTCGGGCTGGTAAACTGTTCGTTCGAGGCAAAGAGTTTTGTCAGAAAATCATGGGTCTCAGAAAGTCCTCCCCAGCCGGTTCCCAGAAATACCGATGCCGGCGGACCGGCTGCTGCGGAATTTTTACAGGCCGAAACGGCCAGGGACAAGGCCATACGGGGAAAACGCTTCAGGCGGCGGACGGATTTCTCAGAGAGAGGCCGCAATATATCGGAAGGAGGGACGATCCCTCTTAACCCCTCGGCATGACGTATATGCTCCATTGTCTGTTCTAAACTGCCGGCAGCGGTGAGACATGCGCTTCCGATAACGGAAAACGGCATGGGTCGAACGGCGTAAAACGGAGATTCTGCGTCCCTTCGTCGTTTCGGATGGCCGACGATGAGGACGGCGTTGTTCCCGCCGAAACCGAAAGCATTGGCAAGGACCACGTTTACATCCGCCGCCAGCGGCGCATCAACGGGGGTCAGTTTTAAGTCGGGATCGGGATCATGAAAACCAGTATTGGCAGGAATGATGCCGTGGACAATGCTTAAAGCGGACACGACGGCGCCCACCGCCCCGGCTGCCGCAAGAGAATGCCCAAAGGATCCTTTCACGGAAGACAGAGGAGGAATCGGGCAGCTCTTGAACAGGGCGCGTATGGCCTTTGCTTCGGCGATATCGTTATCTATCGTTCCTGTGCCGTGCAGATGTATATAATCTACGTCCGCAGGCGTCATGCCGGCATCGGCGATGGCCTCTTCCATAGCGCGTAGCGCCCCTGCGCCTTCGGGATGTGGTGAAGCGGGATGATAGGCGTCACAGGATAAACCGGCCCCGAGAAGTTCGGCAACGGCATTGTCCGGCGGGGTTTCGGCGACAGTCAGCAGCAGCATGGCCGCCCCTTCGCCTACCGACATTCCGCGTCTGTTTTTGTCAAAAGGCCGGGCGCCCTCCGGATCAACCAACTGAAGGGAGTGAAAACCGTAATAGGTCAATCGGCAGATGGCATCAGCGCCGCCGGCCAGGACCCGCTTCGCCTTGCCGCAGCGAAGCATTGCCATGGCGATTCCCAGGGCCACGCTTCCCGATGAACATGCCGTAGATACCGCCAGCGCCGGCCCTGTGCAGCCCACATGACGGGCGACATACTCTGCAACGGAGGCGGTCGAGTGGCATTCGTACCGTTTTGCATCGCCTTCGCCGCGCTTTAAAAGCTCCTCCGTAACGGACATCCCCCCCGTCGTCACGCCGATGACCACGGCATCCGGCGCACCGTCGGCGTTTTTCATCGCCTCTTCGGCGGCAATAAGCGCGAGGGCATGGGTTCGGGGGACAGGCCCCATAGACGGGAACGAACCGATCTCGCCGACAGGCAGAGGCGGGGCATGGAGCGTAGGGAAAAGGCGGAGCGGTTTAATCCCCTCCGCGGCATTCCTGACGGCTTCTATCGTATCTGCTATGCCTTGCCCGACGGGGCTTATGATCCCCATCCCTGTAATAAAAATACGGCTCCTCGCTAAAATGTATGGGTAACCCGGTTCGGAACATGATAGAGATCCGTCATCAAGGGATGAAGGAGGTTGGTACGGATCATCATGAGAGACACGGATTTATTTCAGTTGGCATTGGGTTTGACACCGCCATGGTATGTGGCGTCGTGTGAATTTGATTTGGGTAAACGTCGTCTGAACGTTGAGATTGATTTCCCCCGGGGCAGTGTGTTTGCCTGTCCCATCTGCGGCAGAGAGGGGTGCAGTGCATACG
>MNZQ01000028.1 GCA_001873745.1 Syntrophaceae bacterium CG2_30_58_14 | reverse complement strand
CGGGGCGAGACAAGGGGATAGAGGTGCACCATGATGGCAATTGAAAGGCATGACCTTTCTAAATTATATCCGGGATTTGCCCCGGCTAAACCTAACCATCGCACCTCTGTCCCCTTGTCCTGCGCCACTTTCGGAACTTCAGTTTGCTAAATAGTGGACTGCCTCATCCTTCTGAATTTCGACGTGATTGCCTCGAAGACGCCGAGTTGCGCGAGGATGAGCACAATGATCGATACTACAAGAACGAGAGCGATCGGTCGCGTGAAAAAAATCGAAATATCGCCGTTCGACGCTTTCAGTGCCCGCCTCAAATTGACGTCTACGAGAGGCCCGAGGACGATGCCGAGGACGAGTGGTGCTGGGGGATATTTCCCCTTTCGGAAAAGAATTCCAAGTATACCCGCGAAGAACACGAGGACGATATCGATATAGCGGATGTCGAGTGAATATGCACCGATTGCACATAGGACCGTAACGATCGGCATCAGGACCGCATTTTTGATTGTCAGGATTTTCTGCATTGGCCTTGCGAGCCATAAAGCCATGAATCGCATAAACAAGGTTGCCACCAGGAGCCATGAGACAGCCTGGTATACGAAGGCCGGAAATTCGAAGCTCAGCATCGGGCCCGGACGAACACCGTGGATCAGGAAGGCGCCAAGGAGCACCGCTGCTGGCGGGCTTCCTGGAATCCCGAGAGACAGCAGCGGAATGATGGCGCCGCCGATGCAAGAGTTGTCCGCCGTCTCTGCGGCCACAAGCCCCTCGATCGACCCTTTGCCATACTCCTCCGGGTGTTTACTTGCCTTTTTCGCTACACCGTAGGAAACCCAGGCAGCGACGTCCTCGCCAATCCCGGGAATGACACCGATGCCCACGCCGATAAGTCCCGAGCGCAGGGCAACCTTCCAATGTTGTAGTATCTCTGAGAGCTTCGTCTTTGCTCTGTCAAGCTTGGCAACCAGCACATCCTGCTCGGATGACAGCGACTCAATCACCTGAGGGATGCCGAAGAATCCGATCATGATCGGGATGAAGGGGAGGCCACTGGTGAGTTGGGGGCTGTCGAAGGTAAACCTATGGTATGCAGTGAGTTCATCAATGCCGATCAACGCAATGGTGAGGCCAACGAAGCCAGAGATCCATCCCTTCATGGGAAGGTCGGCGCCGGTCATCGTACCCGATATCAGGACGCCGAAGAGCCCGATGAGAAAAAATTCAGCGGACGTGAATTTCAATGCAAGGTCCGATAGGATCGGTGTGAAGAAGGCAAGGCACAAAATGCCAAAGAGCGTGCCCATGATGGAAGCAGACCTGGATACGGTGATAGCCTTTGCTCCTTTACCAGCCATAGCAAGCGGAAAGCCGTCAAGCACTGAAGCGGCATTCGCAGCAGTTCCAGGAATGCCGATCATGACCGCTGAGAGAGAGCCTCCGGAAACACCACCGACATAGAGCCCCAGGAGCAAGGCGATGGCCGCGTGCCCGGAAAACTTGAAGGTAATCCCAGTGAGCAGTGCGATGCCCATGGTCGTGGTTAAGCCTGGGAGCGCACCTATGATGAGACCGATAAAGGTGGCCGCAGCGATCAAAAGGATGAACTCAAGGGTCAAGGTCTTCAGGACTTCAAGAACGATCTGTTCAAAACTCATAATTTATCCCTCCAGCAGTGCTAGGGGAGCGGCACCATGGCAAGTTCTCCAAAAACATACCAGACGATTGCCACGGTGATCCCTGAAATAATGAAGATCTTCCACCAGGCGCCGGCTTTGAAGATGAACATCATGCCTGCAAGAAAGATGAATGTTGAAATGACATAAGGGATACGTCCCCATAAAACAAAAAAGTAAACAGCGATACCGGCCATGGCGATGATCCCTTTAAGAAACGCCGGTTTCCGTAATGTTTCTGGGATAGCCTGCTTCGCATTCCGAAACGGTGTTCTTGATCCAATGAAACCGATGATTGCCATGACGAGGCCAAGCAGGGCGAGCAAGGCTCCGATAAATATGGTCGTGACACCAGGATTGGTCATGCGTTCAACGGTCACAAGTTCCGGCGCAACAAAAATGTTATACCCTTCGATGGCCACGTAAAAACCTATGGCAGCGAAAACTGTCCCCATGAAGAAATCAAGGGTTCGCAGTCGTCTGGTCGACTCATCCATAACCTTCTCCCTCATTCAAATTGAAAACAAGGAGGCTATCCACCCAGGATAGCCTCCCGTAGTTATCTTATGGCTTTGCAATGCCAAGTGCGGCTGGGTTCTTTTTCGCAAGTTTGAGGTCAACGAGAGCCCAGTTGAATTGTGATTCGAGGCTCTTCGACAAGCTGTTCGCCTTTTCCCCGGACAATCCAAAGGGTGTTGCCACCTGGGCTTCAAGAATTCGCTTCATCGCATCAGTGGTCATGGCAACAGTGAATGCCCGTGTGATCGTGTCCTTGATCGGCTGAGGGGTGTTGATCGGAATGGCCATGCCGAGCATCTGCGGCATGGGAAGTACTTTCTTGAGGTCTGGGAACATGTCCGTGATCGGCTGCATCGTTCCAATGCCTGGGATGTTCACCGGCTCGACTTCGGTGGCAACGAGCGGCCTAAGTTTTTTGGCTTGCATATACTGGAGAGCCTCCCCGGCCGAAACGTGTACCACATCGACTTCCCCGGTGAGACCTGCGGTAACTGAAGGTGCGGAGCCACCATACACTAGGTCATTGGTCTTAATTCCGATGGAGGTCGTGATCGCGATCCACTTAATGCTCCATACACTCGGGTGTCCGCTTGCCGCAACCTTCACCTGGCCTGGCCGCGCCTTTGCATCGTCTACTATGTCCATAAAAGTCTTATACTTCGATTGCATCGGCACAAGCACAACGCCTGGCGAGCCGCCGGCCCAGAACCATTGCCAATCCTTTGCTGTTGTATGGTGACCACCGAATCCCGGTAAAAAAAGGGCGGTCTCGGAGACTCCGAGGATCGTTGAGCCATCGTGAGGCTTCCCCCAAACGTAATCCATACCAATTGCCATACCCCCGCCCGGCATGTTGATGACGTTCACCTGGACGCCAAGAGTCTCTTTCATTCCTTCAGCAAGTCCACGGTTGGTTTGGTCCGTTCCCCCGCCGGCAGCAGATGCACAGACGATCGTCACTGGTCGGGTAAAGACCTTCTGCTGGCTCCAGGAAACAGTAGCCGCCAGGAGCACTATAAGAATTGCTAATACTAAACTGATCTTTTTCATATCTTACCTCCTTTAAAAAACGATTTACTTACTCTGAGTAATCCGATGAGAGTCTGATATAAAATATCGTCCGTCCTCCGTTCACCCCCTTCCTTGATAAATCCCCGAACTAATCATGATCGATCTCCATCCCAAAACCAATGTTCCGCTGCCCCGGCGATGGTTTAATCGTCTTTCCCATCAGGATCTCCTTGATCCTTGCCCTGGACTCCGTCCTTTCCGGATTCGGGGACTCCAAGGTGTGTCGGCCTTTTCCTGCGTTTATATCGTGAACAGGATCTTCCCGGAGGCAGCCGACTCCGCCAGCACAAAGGCCTGATCATAATTGGCCAGATCGAACCGGTGCGTAATGACCGGGGAGATATCCATCCTCCCCGTCAGCAGCATGCTCTGGGCCGTCCACCAGGTCTCCCACATGATCCTTCCCGTGACCCCATAGACCGTGGCCTCCTTATAAATGACGTTGTTCACCAGGTCGATCTCCACGGGTCCGGAGTACAACCCCACGAGGACCATCTCGCCGCCCCGACGCAGGGTTTTGGCGGCGTCGTTAACGACCCCCCGGTTGCCCGTCAACTCCACCACGATGTCCATCCCCGCGCCATGGGTGATTCGATCCACCTCGTCCTGTACAGTCATTTCCTTCGGGTTGAGTACGATATCGGTCCCCATCTTCCGTGCCATTGCGAGCCTTTCGCCGGAGACATCGACCCCGATCACCACCTCCGCCCCGCTGAAGCGCGCCGCCATCTGGGCATAGATCCCGATGGGGCCGCAACCGAAAACGATCACCTTCTTCCCCGCCGGTTTCGTCTTGGACAGGGCATGGACCCCGATGCCGAAGGGCTCCAGAGTGGCGCCGATCTCAGAGGAGATCGCAGGGTCCAGTTTCCAGGCGCAGACCGCGGGCAGAACGGAATATTCGGCAAAGGCGCCGTCCAGATGCACGCCCAGGATCTTCATGTCGCGGCAGATATGCTGGAGGCCGGTCGTACACTGGAAACAATGGCCGCAGGGAACGTGCGTCTCCGCCGCCACCCGGTCCCCCTTCCGGAAGTTCTTGACCCGCTTGCCCACCTCCACCACTTCGGCGGCGTATTCGTGACCGAACAGCAGGGGGAGCCGGATGCGCGACGACGCATAGTCATTCCACTGGTAGATGTGGATATCCGTGCCGCAGATGGCGGCCGCCTGAACCCGGACCAGAAGGTCCTCTTCGCCGATCTCCGGCAGGGGCAGGTCCGTCAGGGTCGCCCCCCGGACCGGCTTGTCCTTGATCAATGCCCTCATCGTCCATCCTCCCTTACCCGTTTCGGTTGTCTGGCATCCCATAGCTTGTTGTGTAGAGGGTCACCCTTTCCCGCCTTGCCCGCCACCGCTTCCAGTCTTTCCGCGATTCTCACCAGCGCGTCCTCTTTCCCGAAGGCGCCGGCCTTGGTGACAATGGTGAGGCCGTCCCATGGCCCGCCCTGCAAATTCCCCCGCACAATCCCCTCGAGCAGTTCCCCTTCCAACTCGATTCCTTCATAGTCCAGCAGTTGTAGGACGCCCAGGGCCGTATCGCCGCCGGTCAGGATCAAGGCCAGGTCGCACGCGTCGATCCGGGCCTGCTGCAGGGCCGCAAGGGTTACGCCGGCGATCCGCCGCGGGATGTCCGCGCCCTCGTTGCCGTTGCCGGTCCAGCGTTCGGTGAAGGTCCGGAAGATGGCGCTTCCGTCGGCAAGGGCGCTTCCCAGAAGGCGGGCGAGCTTGCGCCGACCTTCTATCTCCGTCCCTCCGTCTTCTGAAACGAGGCTCTTGGGGAGTTCGAAGGAGGGGAGACCTCCATCCTGGAGTCGCTGCAACTGCACATGGGTCACGGCAGAGGCGCTGCCGCCGATGATCAGGACGTGCCGGAAGGTCCGTTGCCTCTCCGGGCCGATCTTGACTTGCCCGGGAACGAGGATCCTTGCGACCTCCCCGGCCAGACCGGCGGAGCCCGCAAGAAGGGGGACCGTCTCCATGGAAAGGGCGACCTCGGCGATCGTGGCCAGGTCCTGGCGGTTTATGGCGTCAAAGATGATGATTCGGCGGCCCGCCCGCTGTTCCCTCTCCACGACCCTCCGCAGGGCCTCCTTCCCGGACGCCACGTGGGTCAGATCGATCGTCCCGATGGACAGGGAGGTCTGGTTTGCCAGCAGCTTGCAGATATGGGATTCCTGTACGGGGGATGCCGCGTCCCGGGCCGCCTCCGTGAGCGCTAGGGGCTTCCCCCCGACTAGCATGATCCCCCCAACCAGCACCCGGCCCTGCTCCGGGTAGGACGGTGCCAGAAAACAGATGGTGAGATTCGTTTGCCGCAGGATGGCGTCGATCTCGGAACCGATGTTGCCCCGGAGGGTAGAATCGATCTTCTTGTAAAGAATCGGGAATCGTTTGGGGTCGAAGCCCTTCAGGAGACCGGACAGAATATCGAAGGCCTCCGCTGCGGGAAGGCCGCGGGTGATCGTGTTGATGACCAGGACGTCCTGCGCCGGTTGGGCGGCAAGAGGGAGGGAACCCTCCCCGCGGAAGGGCACCAGAAGAGTTTTGAGGCCCCGCTTGGCGAACTGAACGCCCGCATCGGCCCCGCCGGTCAGGTCATCGGCAATGAGCAGGCAGCGTTTCTTTTCCATGGCACGATATACAGCAACGTCCGTGCCAATCCCTGCCCGTAATCCTTCTCAAATAAATCCGAATATTTGTAGATTTCCCGGCCGAACGATACCAACACTGGGCCGCAGATGCGTTCATAATATTGACGTGATGTCCATATAGTGAACATTTCCGTCGCGCCCAACTCCCTCCCCTGTCGTGCCGGCTTCGGGGCAACTCCCCCGAAGGGGATGAGGGCGACGCGGATCCGGATCATCCCTTGCGGGTTTTCTTCCACAATGTCGTCCGACTTACCCCCAACTTTTTGGCCAGCTCCTTTTTCTTCAGGGTCGAGACCCCGCACACCTTCTCCAGCCATCGCCGTTCCATCTCCTTGAGGCTGAGCGCCTCCGGATCCCGCTCCCCCGCGCCGCTTTCCGTCCCGCCGGACAGACGAAGCTCTTCCCGAATCCCCTCCGCGACATCATCCGGAAAATGACGGAAAACCTCGGTGAGCATGGAGAGGCGTTCGACCAAGTTCCTCAGTTCCCGGACATTGCCCGGCCACGGGTAACCGCACAGAAGCGCCTGAACATCGCGGTGAAATATTGGCCCCGGTTCGGCGTCCGGATTGACTTTCAGCACAAAATGGCGGAAAAGTTCCCAGGCGTCGTCCCCTCTCTCCCGCAGGGGAGGGATTTTCAGCTCCAGCACCGCCAGGCGGTAGAACAGATCCTCCCGGAAACGCCTTTCCCGCACTTCGCCGGCGAGATCCCGGTTGGTCACGGCGATGATCCGGATATCCACCGGGATGACCCGGTCATCGCCGATCGGATGGACCTCACGCTCCTCGATCACCCGGAGCAGCCGGCTCTGGAGATTAAGGGGCAGTTCGCTGATCTCGTCCAGCAGAAGGGTCCCGCCGTGGGCCAGTTCAAATAGCCCTTTTTTCCCCTCTTTTCTGGCGCCGGTGAAGGCGCCGGGCGCATAGCCAAACAGTTCGCTCTCCAGGAGGGGTTCCGGCAGGGTGGCGCAATTGATGGCCACGAAAGGCCGCTCCGGGCCGAAGTTTTCCTGATGAATGCTCTGGGCGAACATCTCCTTTCCCGTGCCCGTCTCTCCCTGGATGAGGATGGTCGAGGCGGAGGCGGCAAAACGTTTTGCCTTCTGGATGACCTTCCGGAAATGGTCATCCCCGGTGATGATGTCCGAAAAGGTGTAGCGGGCCACGTGTCCCTTCAGGTAGAGTGCATGCCTTACGTTCCTCTCGGCCTGTTGCAGCTTGTCGACGCTTTTCCCGAGGATCAGGGTCCCGCTGCGTTCCCCGCGCGTCTCGATGGGGATATAGTCGAGCAGGAGCTGTTTTCCCGTGAGACAGACCAGATGGTTTTTGCCGGCCGCCGTTTTTTCGTCAAGATCTTTGAGAAACTCGACCGGATAGACCGTCAACGGGGAACCCTTGAGCGCCTCTTCCTTTTTCCGGAAGATGCGCTGCGCGGCGGGGTTGCACAGTTGTATGCGATCCTGGGCATCGAGGATGACGATCTGATCCTCCACCGAATCCAGAACCGCCCGGAGCCGCTGAAGGGTCTCCAGATACTCCCGGCTTTTCCGGGCTTCGGAACGGACGACCTCCAGGATCTGATACGCCTCGTGAAATGATTGCAGAATCGCCTCTTTTCCCGATTCGATCAGAATCGAGGGGTATCCCCTCTCTTTGGCTTGGGAGACGACCACCTTGTCGCCGATGATGATGTCCACCTGCGCCTTTTTCGCCTCATCCAGTCTCAGGGCGACCTCTTCCCTCTTCTGGATGGCGAAAACCGTCAGATCCAGGTTCAGGAGCCCTCCCAAGGCGCCGGCGCCGTAGATGACATTCCCGAAGCCAATGATTCCGATCCTTTGTCCCCGGGAGTCCACCTTCTGCAGGGCCTGCAGAAGGTCATAGGCCGTCACCTTGATCTCGGCGATGGGGAGCTGCAGGTGTTTTTTCAGCAACTGGGCCGTTCCGCCCCGGCTGATCACCACCTCCACGCCCCTTGCCGCGAGGTCGTTCCCTTTGCGGACTCCCTCCATGAGGTCGCCGACCGTGATCAGGATCGGCTTCTCGAATTCGCCCCGGATCTCTCCGGCAAGCTCGGCCATCCCCGCATAGGGGGCAATCAGCGCCACCGGAACGGCGTTCTTCGGTTCAACACCCACGGCAGGCCTCCTTCCCGAATCCGCAGAACAAACGATCGCCGCAGATCCGGCTCCCCCGACGCGCTCCCTTCAGCTTTGCAATGTCTTCCGCAGGCATGATGGGCTCTCCCCCTTTTCCCTACCACTGCAGCCTTGTTTTCACACCGTGGTCGTGGAGAAAGTTCTTGATTTCCGGGATGGTATGGGTCCGGTAGTGGACCATCGACGCGATCAGGGCGGCGTCGGCCTTCCCCCGGGTAAGGACGTCGAGGAGGTGCTCCGGTTTCCCCGCGCCGCCGGAGGCGATCACCGGGATGCCGACATGAGACGAGATCAGCGCGGTCAGGTCGAGTTCGTAACCGTCCCGGGTTCCATCGGCGTCGATGGAGTTGAGACAGATCTCACCGGCGCCGAGGCGCTCCGCCTCCTTCGCCCAGCGGAGGGCGTCGAGGCCGGTGAAGGTCCTTCCGCCGTGAATGACCATCTCATATCCCGAAGGAATTTCACGGCTTGCTAACACTTTTTTGACGTCCATTCCGAGGACGATGCACTGGCTGCCGAAGGCCCTTGCCCCATCCCTGATGACGCCGGGATTTTTTACCGCCTCCGAATTGACGCTGACCTTCTCCGCCCCGGCAAGGATCACCTGCCGCATGTCGTCCACCGTCCGGATGCCGCCCCCGACGGAGAACGGGATGAAGATCGTCTCGGCGACCCTTTTCACGACGTCGAGCATGATCGCGCGCGCCTCGGCCGAGGCGGTGATGTCATAGAAGACGATCTCGTCGGCCCCCTGCTCGTAGTAGGCGCGCGCCGCCTGCACCGGGTCGCCGATATCCACGTTTTCCTTGAATTTTATCCCCTTTGTCAGGCGGCCGTCGCGGACGTCGAGACAGGGAATGATCCGTTTACTGAGCATCGCTTCCTCCCCAGCGGCAGAAATTGGCCAGCAGGGTGAGCCCGGGCCGGCCGCTCTTCTCCGGGTGAAACTGGACCGCGACAAGGTTTCCCCGGGCCACGGCGGAACAGAAACGGATGCCGTAATCGGTCCAGCCGGCGGCCCAGGTCTCGTCCGCCGGGGCCGGGTAGTAGGAGTGGACGAAATAGAACTCCGCATCTTCGGGGATCCCGGCGAAAACCGGATGATTCTTCCGGAATGCGACGCGGTTCCAGCCCATGTGGGGGATCTTGAGCCTCTGCTCCCCTTCCCGGAGATCCGCGGGGAACCGTTTGACGACTCCCGGGACGATGCCGAGGCAGGGGGTATCATCCTCTTCGCTCCGGTCGAAGATCACCTGGGTTCCGAGGCAGATTCCAAGGACCGGTTTGCCGTTCTGCACCCATTTTTTCAGATGGCCGTCCAAACCGCTTTCCCGGAGGTTCGCCATCGCGGCGCCGGCGGCGCCGACGCCGGGGAAGATGATATGGCTTGCGTCATCCAACAATCTGCTGTCATTGGTGATCATGCAGGGTTCGTTCAGCGATTCCAGCGCCCGGGCGACGCTGGTGAGATTTCCCGCCCGGTAATCCACGATGCCGATCATGATGCTCCTCTCCATTTCTTTCCCTGCTAACTGTCGCGTGTTTCCAGTTCCCGGTCGATTGCGTCCAGATCATCTTCGCCTTGGAATACCGCTGAAGCATCTGCTCGGCCGTGTCCGGAGGACTATACCCTGAGACGGCCGCCACTGCAAGCGGGAGCAAGGGGCGACCTGCATACGCTACGCCGCCCGCAGGGCGTCGACAATCTTCATCCGGGAGGCGCGCAGTGCGGGCAGCATGCCACCGATGAAGCCCATAAAGAGTGAAAAGGCCATGGCCTGAAGGACGATGCGCCCGGTGAGGGTGAATTTGAACGCCAATTCCGAAAAAGTCTGAAAGTTCACGGTGGAAACGGTGATGAACTGCATGAATGACGCAAAGAAGAGTCCCGCCGCGCCGCCGATGAGACCCAGAAGCAGCGACTCCGCGAGAAATGCGGCCAGTATGCTCCGCCGGCTGAAGCCCAGCGCGCGCATCGTTCCGATCTCCCCGATCCGGTTGGCCACCGCCGAATACATGGTGATCATAGCGCCG
>MNZQ01000014.1 GCA_001873745.1 Syntrophaceae bacterium CG2_30_58_14 | reverse complement strand
CCGCGCTCCTACCGGCCTTTGCCGGGACTGGAGAAGGCGCTGGCGGAGATCCTCTCTCAGCGTGGGATCCTTTACGACCCCGCCGTGGTCGATGCCTGCCGGTCCATTTTTCTGGAAAAGGATTTCCGTCTAATTGTCTAAACTGCAAAGGGAGAGGATGATATGTTGATCCGCTGCTGGGGCGCACGGGGCTCCATTCCGGTTTCGGGCAAGGAATACGAGCGGTACGGAGGAGACACGTGCTGCCTTGAAATCCGGACGAAAGACGACCACATCGTCATCATCGACGCCGGAACGGGCATCCGCAGGCTGGGGAACCGCCTTCTAACCGAGAACCGTCACAATTATACGATGATCTTTACCCACACCCACTGGGATCACGTCATGGGGTTCCCCTTTTTCAAGCCCATCTACCTGACCGACACGCGGATCGACCTTGCCGGCTGTCCCTTTACGCGCTCCTCTTTCAGGGAAATGATCGCATCCGTCATGGCCCCCCCCTATTTCCCTGTGAATTTCGGGGACATCGAGGCGGACATCCGCTATCAGGAAACCTGTCAGGAAACCTTCCAAATCGGCGGCATGACCATTACCCCCATTCCGATCAGCCACCCGAACCAGGGGCGGGGGTACCGTTTCGAGGAAGAAGGGAAATCCTTCGTCTTTCTGACCGACAACGAACTGACCTACCGGCACCCGGGCGGACTGGAATATGAGGATTACCGGGCCTTCGCAAAAAAGGCGGACCTTTTCGTTCATGACGCCGAATACCTCCCCGAAGATTATCTTCTAACCCGGACCTGGGGCCATTCCGTTTACACGGACGCCATACGCCTCGCCCTCGACGCCGGCGTCGTCCGTCTCGGCCTCTTTCACCACAACCAGGATCGGACGGACGAGGCGGTGGACGGGATGGTGCACGACTGCCGGAGAATCGCGGCCGGCCGGCCGCTTGAGTGCTTCGCCCTGCGCCAGGATATGGAAATTTCGCTGTAAAAACATAAGGACAGATGCAACCATGATGATCGCGGAAGGAAGAGACCGGAGAAACCAACGACGCAGAAGAGGCCTGCGGGGAGATGTCGTCGCGGCTTGCGTACTGATGACCATCCTTCTGGCGGCCCTCTTCCCCGCATCCGGCAGGGCGAACTCCCCCCAGGAGGTTGCGCTTTCCTACGACCAGGCCCAACACACGCTGGAGGTCCGGATCACCCACGCATCGAAGGACCCCGCCATCCACTACGTGAAAAAGGTTGAAATCAAGAGGGCCGATAAGACGATCGCCGCCACCGAATACCAGAGCCAGCCGGGACAGGCCACCTTCGCCTATGTTTATCCGGTAGAAATCGGCGCTGGGGATCTTCTTGAGGTCACGGTGAGTTGCAGCATCTTCGGGTCAAAAACCGCCAGACTGGATATGCGGAAAACGCCCCGTTGACTAAACCGGAATCCCGACGTACAGACAGGCGGAGGTCCTTGCCCATGATCCTTTTCAAATGGCATGCCGGGTTGATGGCGGCGGGGTTCCTCTCCTTTTTCACCGCGTTCCTTGTTGCGGCGACGCAAAGACGGAAGCCGTGGTGGCTCCGGCGCCACCGCGCCGCCGGAATTCTCGGAACACTTTTCATTCTGTCCGGGATGACGGCCACGATTGCAGCGGTGGCCGCCGCCGCAAAGGGACACCTCCGGACGCCGCACACCTGGCTCGGCGCCTTGACCATCGCGGCGGCTGTCGCAACGCCCATTCTCGGCCTCCTGCAATTCAAAATCCGGGACCGGACGGGGCGCCTCCGTGCCGCCCACCGTCTCTGCGGCCGCATCCTGACAGGCGCCGCGCTGGTTACGATCCTGCTCGGTCTCCGCGTGGCGGGATATCTGTGAACGGCGATTTCCCCGGCAGAGATATAAACGAACAGAAGATTTTGGTTGCGAAAAAAAGGGCCATCCTGTATGGGGGTTGCGGACAGCATCAAATCACAAGAGGAGGAGAACTCATGGGCAAAGACAAGGACGTCAAAAAAGACACCAAGAAAAAACCTGCCAAAACGTTAAAGGAAAAGAAAGAGGCCAAGCGGCTGAAGAAGACGGGGAAGGCCGGAGAGGTCTGATGCCGCCGAAGGCGAAACGCCTGCCGGAGCCGCTGGTGGACTTCCACGTCCACCTCTTTCCGGACCGCCTGTTCGACGCGATCCGGCGAAAGTTCGTCACGGACTACGGGTGGAGCATCCTCCATCCGTTATACTGGCGTGGGTGTGTCGATTACCTCCGCGAGCGGGGCGTCGGCCCGGTGGTTTATTCCAATTACGCCCATCGGAAAGACATTGCGCGGGGGCTCAACGACTGGAACCGGAACATTCTAACGGAGCTGCCGGACCTCTACTGTTTCGTGGCCTTCCATCCCGACGACCAAGACGGTCTCGCGATGGCCGCCGACCTGCTGGACCACCCCCGAATCCTCGGCTTCAAGCTGCAACTCCTCGTCCAGCGTTTCTACCCCGACGACGAGCGCCTCTTCCCCCTCTATGAGCTGGTCATGGCGAAGCAAAAAAGGCTCCTCTTCCATGTGGGAACAGGGCCGGTAGGAAACGCGTTTGTGGGCGTCGCCCCCTTCCGGCGGCTCCTCGCCCGCTATCCGGACCTCCCGGCGATCGTCGCCCACATGGGCTCCCTGGAGTACGGGGCTTTCGGGGAGCTCCTCGCCGACCATCCCGGGATTTACCTGGACACGGCTTTCTCCTTCCTCCCCCGACTCGGTTCCATGTTCGATCTCGGCAACGATTTTCTGGAGACGAACCGGGAGCGGATCATCTATGGTTCAGACTTTCCGAATATCCTGTTCCCCCGTGAGGATGAGATCGACACCCTTCTCGGACTTGACCTCTCCCAGAGCTTCTACGATGCGGTCTTCCGCGACAACGGCCTGCGCCTCATCCGGGAGTGCTCTCAAGCGCGGCCGTAGTCGTCCGCAATGCGTTCGATATCATCCTCTCCAAAATAGTCCCCCGTCTGGATCTCGATCACGACCGCCTCCTCGTCTCCCGTGTTCCGGAGGCGATGGGACGCCCCGCAGGGGATGTCGACGGCCTCGCCCGCCCGGAGGGAAATCTCCCGATCTTCGATGGTCGCCACCGTCTCCCCGCGGACAAGGTACCAGTGCTCCGCCCGACGTCGGTGGCGCTGGAGACTCAGGCGCTTCCCCGGATAAACGCAGATCCGTTTGACCTTGTGGTCCGGCGCATCGCTTAGAACCGTGTAGTACCCCCACGGACGGTGATCGGTTTCCATAACGCCCTCCTTGGCAGTCATCCGCAAGCAAAATGTGATCCGGCCCCTTCTTCCCCGCACGGGGAGACACAATTTTTACGTAAAACCTAAAACGTAAAAACCTTCTCGCCCTCGCCCGCAGGTGGACGACCCGATCCGGTCTTTCACTCGAAAATGCGCTATCAAATTATTGAAATCATTTGATCCAACTTCCCTCCCCTTCAAGGGGAGGGCCAGGGTGGGGATGGGTCTGCCCAGCCATTTTCATCCCCCTTTGTGAAAGGCAAGCCGTCATGAGCGTTTCATAACACAGCGACGCGTGGTTGAGAAGGGCTGTTTTTCATCTGAAAATGCACCCCAAATCCCCCTCTATCCCCCTTTGTTAAAGGGGGACTTTATTATTCCCTCTTTGGCAAAGAGGGGTTAGGGGAGATTTTCATCGTCCTTTGTGACGATTCGTCGTCATGAATGTTTCATTCAAACCGGTTTTGTGCTAAGGATAACCCAACAGACAAATCACGGAAAGAACATGACAACACCAAACAGATATCCGCCGGTCACCTCCCTCGGAAACGGCGAAGAGGGAATCATCCATGCGATCTCCGGCGACCATGCCCTGATCAGCCGGCTGGCGGGGATGGGGATCGTCCTCAACACGAGGATTCGTTTTCTCCGTGCAAGCGGCGGGCTGGTCATCGTTCAGGTGGCCGACACGCGCGTCGCCCTCGGCGCCGGCGAGGCCGCAAAGATCCTCGTCAGCCGTCTCCCCCGTGAAGAGAAGGGTCTGCGTCCGCAGAGCGAGGCGCTCCTCGTCGCCCTCGCCGGCCAGCCCAACGCGGGAAAATCGACGGTGTTCAACATCCTGACGGGGCTTTCGCAACATGTCGGCAACTGGCCCGGGAAGACCGTTGAAAAAAAGGAGGGCGCGCATACCGCGGACGGCGTGGAGATGAGGATCGTCGATCTCCCCGGCACGTACAGCCTGACGGCCTTTTCGGAGGAGGAGAAGGCCGCCCGGGAATTCATCATCCATGAGGCCCCCGACGTCATCGTCCTTTTGGTCAACGCCGCCGCCCTTGAGCGGAGCCTCTACCTGCTCGCGGAAATCCTCCTCCTCGGCTCGCCGGTGATCGTGGCCGTGAACATGCTGGATGTGGCGGAGGCGCAGGGGATCAGGGTGGACGCCGAAGCGCTGGAGAAGGCCCTCGGTCTCCCGGTCGTCCCGATGATCGCGACAAAAAACCGCGGCATTCGGGAGCTCGTTCAGCGGATCATCTCCGTCTCCCACGGGGAGGCGCAGACCCTGCCGAAACTTCCGCTGGTCAGAGAGGATCACCGCAAGCTCTTTGAGGAGCTGACGGCCCTGATCCGGGATTCGGTGCACCCCCCTTACACGACACCGTGGATCGCCGCGAAACTCATGGAGGGGGACCCGGAGATCTCGGCGATGATGGAGGGGCTGGCCCCGGCGCCGGTATGGGGGCAGGTCCGTTCGCTCCTCATCGCCCATGAGGATTCCCTCCACGCCGTCGTCTGCGGCAGGTACGACTGGGTCGAGGAGATCACGCGCGCCTGCGTCTCCCGGTTCCGGATGGGACAGGTCGTCATGACCGACCGGATCGACCATGTGCTGACCCGCCCTGTTTTCGGCATTCCGGTCCTCCTCGCCGTCCTCGGCGGCGTCTTTTTCCTGACCTACAAGGTCGGCTTCCCCCTCCAGAAACTCCTGGAAGGGCTCATCAAGGGTTTCACTGCCGACATCACACCGTTTCTGACGACCGCCCCGGACTGGCTCCGGGGGCTCCTGATCGGCGGGGTGATCGGAGGCGCCGGGTCGGTCCTGACCTTTCTGCCGATCCTGCTGATCTTCTTCGCCACGCTGGCCCTCCTCGAGGACGTGGGTTACATGGCCCGGGCCGCCTTTGTCATGGATCGCTTCATGCACCTCGTGGGGCTCCACGGCAAGAGCTTCATCCCGATGTGCATCGGCTTCGGTTGCAACGTCCCGGCGATCATGAGCGTCCGGATCATCGAGTCGAAAAAGGCCCGCCTCCTCACGATGCTGCTGACCCCCTTCGTCCCCTGCACGGCGCGCCTTGCGGTCCTCACCTTCGTCGCCGCCGCCGTCTTTGCGGCCGATGCGACCCTCGTCGTTTGGTCGCTCGTCACCCTCAACATCCTCGTCTTGGGCGCCGTCGGAATGGTCATTCACAACTTCTTCATGAAGGAGGAGCCGACCCCTTTCATCATGGAACTCCCCCTCTATCACCGCCCCGACCCGAATACGATCGGGCACGTCGTCTGGTGGCGGACAGTCGCCTTCGTCAGGAAAGCGGGTACGATCATCCTGACCATGTCCATCCTCGTCTGGCTCCTGGCCTACTTCCCCGACGGCCGGACGGAGACCAGCATCCTCGCCTGGATCGGTCACCTCCTCGAACCGCTCGGCCTACCCCTCGGCCTCGACTGGAAGATGGTGACGGCGCTGATCACCAGTGTCGTTGCCAAGGAAAACGCCATTGCCACTCTCGGCGTCCTTTACGGCGTAGGGGGTCAGGGGCTCCTGAAGGTCCTGCCCACGGTGATGGGACACGCCCCGGCGCTCTCCTTCCTCACGGTCCTGATGCTCTTCGTCCCTTGCGCGGCCACGATTGCCGTCATGAAGCGGGAGATGGCCGACCGCCGCTGGTTTGTTACTTCGCTGGTTCTGACACTCGTCGTCTCTTATCTCGTTGGCATGGCGGCCTACCGGATCGCCCTCTGGACCGGGCTGTAGATCCCCGATCCCGATTCTGCTCCGGTGGCGGCGTGGAAGAAAGCGCCGTTCAATTCGTTGTTGCGCCCACAATGATATTCATGCGTCCAAACTTCATTTGCCCTCCTTAAGCCACTCTCTTCCGAAGAGTTCTCTCGCGGCCACGATCTTGCAGATCTGTGCGGTGCCGTCCGCGATTTCCAGCCCCATGACGTCCCGCAGCCGCTGCTCGAACCGGTATTCCTGCGTGTATCCGTAATGGCCGTGGAGCAACAGGCAATCCCGGATCGCATCGACGGAGAATCGGGGGCCCATCCATTTGACCATCGCCGCCTCTTTGGTGTGCGGAAGGCCATGATCGCGCAGCGACAAGGCTTTGTAGCAAAGCAGCCGGACGGCCTCTAACATGGCCGCATGCTCCACCACCGTGAAAGAGACCCCTTCAAACTGCGCGAGGGGCTTCTGAAAGGCAAGGCGCCCTTTGGTGTATTCGATGGTCTCCTCCACGGACTTCACCGCCGCGCCGAGGCAGAGGAGGGCAAGGTAAACGCGGCTTACGTCGAACCCCTTCATGAGTGTCCGGAAGCCCTTTCCCTCCTTCCCCAGCCGATACGCTTCCGGGATCTCCACGTCATCCAGGAAGATCGATCCGCGGCAGAGCGTCTTGCTCCCCATATCCTCGTAAAATTGACGCGTGAGCCCCGGAGAGTCCCCCGGAACGGCGAAGGCGCTCACACCTGCCGCGCCGGCGGCAGGATCGGTCTTCGCGAAGATGACAAAGAAATCCGCCGCCTTGGCGAGGGTGATGCCGGACTTCTCCCCACTGAGAAGGTACCGCTCCCCTTTCCGCACCGCCTTCGCCCGCATCGCAACGGCGTCCGTGCCGCAGTGGGGTTCGGTCACCGCGATGGCCGGAACCTTATCCCCCCGGAGCATCGGGGCCAGAAAATCGGACTTGGCCTGCCCGCTCCCGGCCAAGAGCGCCTGGGCGCACAATTCCGCGGCCGCAAAGGCGGCCACGCCGATATTGGGATCACCCCTTCCCACCGCCTCGGCCGCGATCCCCTCGGTGACGCAATCGGCCCCGTGGCCCCCGTCCTCGACGGGCGCGCCCATCCCGATCAGTCCCAGCTCGCCGAGTTTCTTCCAGACATCCCGGGGGAACGTCTTTTCCTTGTCGCGCTGGTGGTAGCCCGGCAACAGTTCCCGTTCCACAAAACGCGTCACCGCCTGGGCCAGCGTCTTCTGCTCCGGTGAAAACCCAAAATCCATTCCGCCCACCTCCTCCCATGACCCCTGAAGACGGATATTCCATAGACAAACATCCTGCCTTTTCGTTCCCTGGGACTATTTCGGACCGCAAGCGACGCCCACGCCCAAATGAAATCGGGCAGAAAGCCCACGCGATTACTTCTTATGGCATTTGGCACAATTGGCGCTATCGTCCGTTTTGAATGCCTTTGTACCATTATGGCATTCACCGCAGAATTTTCCCGCGTTCAAGTCAGCCATTTTCATGGTCGTTGAACCCTTTTTCATCTTGAAGATCTTTGTATGACAGTCATTGCATTTCAATCCCTTGTCCGCATGCACCTTGCCATCAAATGTCACTTTTCCTTTGGGGCTGTCCCATCCAAGCGTTTTCCCGGACTGAACAGCCATCGCGTTCCCGATCATCATTGCCATTACCAAAATCGTCGCCATTGTAATTGTTTTCACTTGGTTCCTCCATCGTTTATTGTAATATCCTCACTTGGCGGGCATGATGCCGCCGGTTACTTTCCATGTTCATAGTTCAGGTGGTAGTGCTCATGGGTGCCAAGCTTGATGCGTTCATTAAAATAAAATTTGTAGTCCCTTCCCACAAACGGGCTGCGCGCGTTGTGGCATTCCCGACAAACATTCTCCGTTGGCGGATAGTTCAGCCCTGCATTCCTGGCAGCGGAAGTCTTGAAGGTTGGATTCTTGGGGTCCATCACCGTGTTTACGTATGCGCCGCCATGTCCATGGCACGCCTCGCAAGTGACACCGGCCATATCGGGAGTCTTTTCGATTGAAACGAAGCCGCCCACCAAACCGTATCCGGTCGTATGGCACGGCAGGCAGGTCTCATCCTGTGTGTAGTCCTTGTCCGGATCGAGGCCGGCTATTCGCTTCTCCTGAACCTTCTCGCCTGCCCGAAGTACATGGAAGCTGTTCGCCATTCGGGTCTTTTTCCACGAGGCGTATTGCTCTTTATGGCATTCCTTGCACTTGCCAGGTCCGACGAACTGGCCCTGCGAAGTATGGTCATACTTGCCCATGGTCACATAGAGAAATACACCAATGCCCAATAGCACGACGACTATGGTCATTGGCCATGTGGATCGGGATATCCGCCGGCGCATCTCTTCGGTTACGAAATTGTTCGTTCCTTCATTTTCTTCATTCGGCATAACCCACCCTCCGTTTTGCGTTTAACATGGGACAGGCACTCGCATAACGCATACCCAAATCAATCGCCTTCATTGAAGTATGCCACAAGATCGATTAATTCTTTATCGGCAATCTTCCGCCATTTTATGTTTCTTTCTTTCATGATTGCTATCATCTTGGGACCATGATTCCATAATGCCGTTGCCATGTAAATGGGAGAAACGATTCCTTTCAGCTTGGCCAGATTGGGCCCTTCTTTTTTACCTCCCGCATCTTTCCGAATATCGTGGCAAATGTTGCATCGCTTTTCCTGGAATAACTTCTTCCCAGAAACTCTGTCTCCAATAGGGTCAAAATAGCGGATAGAGAATAGATACGCGGTAATAGCGGCTATATCTTTGGCTGATAGCTCCGGTATTTTGATATTCTCCTTCTGCATTTCATCAAACATCTGTGGGAAGTGATTCCACATGAGACTTGCAAACTGACCTATCGTCGGCGGAAAATCCTTTTTCTGTACGCCAAGGTTGGCCCCCTTTGTTATACCTGTTCCCTGGGTGGCATGGCACTGCGCACAACCTTTTTGAGAAAATAGCTGCTTCCCCTCCGCGGGATCGCCAGGAGCGAGAAACACATCTTCTTTTTTAGAGGATTTAAAGGTCCTTATGTAGGCAATGATGTCTGCGACATCATCCTTTCCCAGCTTTGGCCAGGCAACCGTCCCTTTATCCATCGCATTTTTCATTTTTAGGGCATGGTTCCACATCATTTGCACCCAGAGTACGGGATTCGTAAATTCCGCCCACATCGCAAGGTCGGGACCGATTTTACCGCCTTTTTCCCCAATGCTGTGGCATTCGGTACATCCTTTTGTCCTTAACACTTCTTTCCCTTTAGCAGCGCTCCCCGGTTCATCCAGATAACGGATGAAGTAGAGAAAAGCAAAGAGATCGGACATCTCTGTCTCGTTAAGTCGTTCAAATTTAATCCATTTTGCAGACATCTTTTCCCACATCTCCGGTGCATGGTTCCACATCGCCGCCGCCAATCCGCCGGAGGACAGATGGGAGGAGGGGCGCCTCGACAGATCAGGCGCTATGCTATTTTTTCCTTTTTCACCCATGCCATGACATTGGATACAACCTTTTTCGGAGAATGCCTGCCAGCCTTTCCGCGCATCCCCGGGAATAAGATATTTATCTTCAGCAAAGACGCAATGGGGATTTAGCCCCCAGGCAAGCAATATTCCAAGCAAGATGATCGTTACGTTAATTTTCGCTTTCATTGGCCGGACCTCCATTCTCCATGATTTTCCTCTGGCCTTCCCTTATGATTGTAGTAAATACCATGGTAACCACGGACGTCAAGATGATAAATGCAAAGGTTATTACAGATGCCAGGATCACCGCATGCGCCACTGGGTTATCATGTTCTGCAAATGCTCTATAGACCGCATACCAAAGAAAGGTGAAAACCCCTAACACAAAGGTATAAAAACCAAGGAGCAGGCCAATTTGACACCCCAAGATTATTTTAAATGGGGTATCTCCTTAGCTCCAGTCGCCCCTATATGTTGTGGTTCTGGCGGCCAAGGCCGCGAATGCCCTTGATAACGTTCTTGTAGGGCGCAGGTGCTACGGCCATGGCGTTCTGCATCAGCCGGTAGAATAGCTTGCCTCGACTGCGCGATGTGCGCCGGTTAAACCGGAACGTGAACTCGTCAAGGTAACCATCCAGGTGCTCTGGACTGACCGCGCCCTGATGGGTGCCGAGAATCCACCGCTTTAGGAGCGACGCAACACGATGAACGCGG
>MNZQ01000035.1 GCA_001873745.1 Syntrophaceae bacterium CG2_30_58_14 | reverse complement strand
GGCGTGCGCGTGCGCTCGAAGATCGTACCCGCCGTCACCGACACCTGCATTCCACATGATGCACACATAAACAACCCACGCTCCGTCGGCCATGCAGACACGCCATCGCAACGTGGACATCGGTAGCCGTCGGGCCAGCGCAGCCCGAATAGGTATAGCCTACATGACTCCTCCGAGGAGAAACGGGCTTCAAGTTCGGCCACCGTTCGAGGATAGTCTTCCATGCCCCAAGACACTACATCTTGGGGGCGCTTGAGTCAAGGAGATACCCCATCTTTCCGATTGTTCATTTTCTTTCCCCCCTTTTTTTATGTTAGCAACTTCAGGATCAACATGATCCCGGACCTATCCCTTATTTGAACCTTTCAGCAGAGCACAAATAGTAGATGAACCATTATACAATTCGAGAAAAAACCGATTCCATAACGATCGAAAATAATATGCCAAGGCTATGTTGGAAACCCGTCTCGCACATTTTGGATGCATTACCCCGCCCCGACTTTTCGATGGTCGGAAGAATTGCCTGGTCAGTTTGACAAAAAAACGGACTGGGTCATCCTTAATGGTCAGGACATTGATTGTCAAGAGTTATTTTCATTTTTTTCAACGCTCCTCCGGTCAGGCCGGCTGTAAATTATGGCGCAGGTGCTCCGGATGAATGCTGGGATTTCCCAGGCGATTATGGTAAAATCTCGCGAAAATGCGGTGCTTATCTGAGGATGGGCGGCCATTTTTAAAAATCTGTGGAAACGGACCATGACCCATATGCTCATGCCTTTTACCGGGAATCTGATCACCACCGGGATGGGGATACTGCCGCATAAAGAGATGGAGAGAGCGCTATCTGTGGCGATGGGCGTCGACATCCCCTTCTGGCCGCAACTGCCGAAGATGGATTATTTCGAAGACATGTACGTTCAGGCCTCGGAGAATTTCCCCGGCATCGTTCTGGAACCGGAAAATCGCAAGATCCATTTCAGTACGGAAAAATTTTATGCCGAACTGGAAAATGCGTTGATGAATCTGGAAAATGAGGATTTTTTTCGGATGTCCCCCCGGTTTTCCGCCACTTATCACCAATTTTTATCCTTGGATTTATCCCCCTTTGTCTCCATACGCGGCCAGTTGGAAGGCCCGGTGAGCTTCGGCCTGAATGTGCTGGACGAAAACAAAAAGCCGATCATCTACAATGACGAGGTGCGCTCGATCCTCTTTGACTTCATGGCGAGGAAGGCCAACTGCCAATTGCGCGAACTGAAAGAAAAAAATCCCCGTGCCTTTCTTTTTATCGACGAGCCGGGACTCCAGTCCATCTTCAGCGCCGTATCCGGCTATACCGCAGATCAGGCACGCGTGGATATGGGAGGATTCCTGGCCCAGATCGAACATCCACGGGGCATCCACCTCTGCGGCAATCCCGACTGGGATTTTTTGCTCCATCTCGATATTGACATCCTCTCCTTCAATGCCTACAACTGCGGAGAGATATTCGTCAAATACCGGGAAGGGATCAATGGATTTCTGGATAAAGGCGGTATGTTCGGCTGGGGGATTGTACCGGCAAACTATGATGAATTCATCGCGGAATCCACGGATGGCCTCATCCATCGCATCGAAACACTCTGGTGGGAATTGGAAAAGGCCGGTTTTGATCTGCCGCGGATCCTCTCCCAAAGCATTCTGATGCCGGCAACCTGCGCGCTCATGAATCCCGATGGCTTCGATACGGTGGAGGCCGCTTACGACTCTCTAAAAAAAATCTCCCGCCTTCTGCGACAAAGTATCTCCAGCCATCGTCGTGAACAGAATATTTTCATCCTTCGTTGTGCCCGCGCCGGGCATGGGGGTTATTCCTTATTCTTCCAGCATTAAAAAAAATTCTCCCACTTCCTCTTGTCAAAAAACAATTTGTAGAGACCCGATCAGATCCTTCATGCAGCCGATCCGATGCCGGATCATGTAATCTTCAATGCCGTCGATGATTTCCATCGTGGCGGCCGGATGGATGAAGTTGGTCGTGCCGATCTGGACGGCTTTTGCCCCCGTGATCAGGAATTCGAGCGCGTCTTCGGCCGTCGAGATTCCGCCGATTCCGATCACCGGGATCTGTACGGAACGGACCACCTGCCAGACCATCCGGAGGGCGACCGGTTTTACGGCAGGGCCGGAGAGGCCGCCGGTGACGTTCGCCAGATGGGGGCGCCGCCGTTCGATATCCACGGACATCCCCGTCAGCGTGTTGATCAGCGAGACGGCGTCGGCGCCGGCAGACTCCACCGCCCGGGCAATCTCGGTGATGTCGGTCACATTCGGCGTCAGTTTCACAATCACCGGCAGATCCGTTTCACCCCGGACCGCTTCCGTGACAGCGGCGGCGGCATCCGGATGGGCGCCGAAGGCGACACCCCCCTTCTTGACATTCGGGCAGGAGATGTTGACCTCGATGGCGTGCACCCCCGCCGCCCGGGTGAGAATCTCCGTAACACGCCGGTATTCGTCGATTGTCTCGCCAAAGATGTTGGCGATGACCGGGACGTTGAACTGTCTCAGAAAGGGAAGCTTCTCGGCGATGAACGCCCGGACGCCAACATTCTGCAGCCCCACGGCGTTCAGCATCCCGCAGGGCGTCTCCATGATCCGAGGCGGCGGGTTGCCCAGCCTCGGTTCGAGGGAGAGCCCTTTGACCACGATGGCCCCCAGACGGTTCAGATCGCAAAACGGGGCGTATTCTTCGCCGTAGCCAAAGGTCCCCGAAGCGGTCATGACCGGATTCTTGAGGGCCAGACCGCAGAGTTCGACCACAAGCCGCCCGGGAACAACCGTGTTTTTATCCGTTTCCATCTTTTAAAACCCCCCACCTTTTACACGATTGCGCTACCCTTCCACGGTCAATGTCATTGACTTAAGCTTGTGACCCCCCTCAAATCCCCCTGTATCCCCCTTCCGAAAAGGGGGACTTGAAAGAGAAAAATCCTTACGACAACGACATTGACTCCTCGGGGGAATTCCAGAGGAGCTCCCCGATATCGAATACCGGGCCATCCTTGCAGACCCTCCGGTAACCGGTCCTCCCCTCCCCTTCCTGGATTGCAACCGCACATCCCAGGCAGGCGCCGACGCCGCAGGCCATTCTCTCCTCAAGCGAGACCTGGCAGCGGATTCGGGTGTCTCGGAGTAGAAGTGCCAGTGATCGGATCATCGCCCCCGGACCGCAGGCCAGGATGAGCGTGCTCTTTGCGTCGTATCCTGCCAGATCAAGGGCCAGGCACTCGGTGACATTCCCGTGATACCCCCTGCTGCCGTCATCGGTGGCCGTCCGGAGGTCGCAGAACCCCTCGAAGCGGTTCAGCCCGGTCAGGAGTTCCGCCGTCCCGGCGCCGAGATAGGCCGTGACCTGCCGTTTCCCCGAATGGGGTTCCGGAAGAGAGCCTTCCTGGAGAAGGAAGGTCAGCGGCGCCGCACCGACGCCGCCCGCCACCAGGAGAAGCTGTCGGACATCGGGATCGATCGTAAAGCCGCGGCCGAGAGGACCCAGGACCGTAAGCGCCCCGCCTCGGTTCATCCGGGAAAAGAGGGATGTACCCCGCCCGGCGACACGGCAGAGCAGATTCAGGATCGCGTGACCCTCTTCCCGTTGAAAGCCGTAAACGCTGATCGGCCGGGGAAGGAGGGGCTCATCCCGATCCGGATCACGGATCATCACGAACTGACCCGGGATCGGCGTTGCAAAAGAGAGCGGAAGCCGGATGGTCAGGAGGAAGTGGCCGGGGGCCACGCTGCGGTTCTCCATGACCTGCCCGATTGCTATGGATGGTTTTTCAGCCATGGTGTTCATTCCTTCTTTACCGATTCCGGGGGATGCCCTCCCTCCGCCCGAATCCGATCCAGGTCCGCCCAGAAGATCAGCGCATCCTCCCCCGTATCGGAGTAATAACCGGGACGAACGCCCTTCACCGAAAAGCCGAACTTTTCGTACAGATTCTGCGCCGGAAGGTTGGAGCGGCGCACTTCGAGCGTGACCCATCGCGCCCCTTCCGATTTTGAAGCCCGGATCGCCTCCCGCAACAGCAAGAACGCAACCCTTTTTCTCCGCTGATCTTTCCGGACCGCGATGTTATGGAGGTGCATCTCATCCGCCACCCGCCAATAGACGATGTAACCCGCTACCGGTTTGCCCGGCAAGGGATCAACCCTGCCCACGAGCATTCGGGCGATGGGGTTTGTCAGCTCGCGGCGGAACAGATTCTCAGACCAGGGAGAGGGGAAAGAATCTCTTTCGATTTCCATAATTTCGCGCATATCCCCTTCCTCACATTCTCCGATTCGGATATGATCCATTTTCATGATTCTAAAAACTCCGGATGTAATGGAGAATAACCGTCGCCGACAGGAATACCGCGCAGAAAATGGGAAGGGCGCCGCGCAGATGGATGGTGTTCAGCGCGACCGCGGTTCCGATCAGCGGAAGAAGCCCATAGACCAGATCCAGCCCCCGGATGATCCGGGGCGTCAGGCGGGGATAACCCCATGTCATGACGCCGACGCCGATCGGGATTGCGATCAGGATCAGGCCGGTCGACAGGAGCCAGGTCTTCAGGGCCGCGAAAAGGTGTTTGCGCGCAATGGCGGGGGGGGCGCCGCTCATGACATTCATCAAGGCATCGTCGGCGGGTTTCTCATTTCCGCGGATAATCCAGCGGTCCAGTTGTTGTGCAAGATAGGCGAACGGAACAAAAATGAGCACGGCCAGTGCGATCAGCCCCTGAGGCAGTTGACCCAGAATCCGGCCGCTCTCGATGGCGCAGGCGGCAATCAGGATGGCGGCAACCGTGTCGTTGGGAGGAACATAGGCGCCGATCGGAAGGCGGTCGATCCAGAACAGTTCGATGAATGCGCCGGCAATGAGTCCGGTATAGGGATCGCCCAGGATAGCGCCGGTCACGGGCGCTGCCACGATTGGTCGCGAGATCAGGGTCTGGATGAACACGCGATCCAGGCAGAGGAGGCCACCGGCAATGGAGACGATCAGAACATTCATGAACATAGGATCCGCCTGAACGGTTCAACTGCGGATTAGGGCCGGACACGTGGAAAAAGGGTCCGCACGGGAATCATGGCCCCATGCTCCGGACGATTTCGAAAAGATCGATCGGCTTTTCCCTCGGGACGCGCCGCAATTCGATCTGCACCCCCGCATTCCGCAGGCCGGTGATATCCCGGATATCCCCATCGTTCATCTGCACGGACGGGGTGCAACAAAGTCTGCATTCCTCGTTATAAATATTCCCGATATTCAGTTTATCAAATCGGAAGCCGAGCCGGTAGGCCGTCCAGGCGGCGGAAACGGTGCTGAAAAGAACAATCGTCTTGGGGCCGCAGCCCCGCCTGAAAGCGTTGTTTTCCGCAAATTCCGCCACGCCGCTGATCACGACCTCGACTTCGCTGGGAACCGCCATCCGGATCACCGTCTCGCGGAAGAAATCGGAGGCCACCTGATCATCCGCGACAACAATGCAGGAAGCCTTCAGAAAAGGAACCCAGGCCTCCAGGATCTGGCCATGAACCAGACGGTTATCGACCCGCACAAGGGCTATATCCAATGAATCTTGCAATGGGTTATCCGACTTTTTTGCTCAGAATCTCACTGGCAAGGGAGATGTTCTTGATTCCGTAATCCTTGATGAAATGGGCAAAATCCTCCAAGGTCATCCCTTCCCGGATGTCGGGAAGCTTCAGCAGCATCGGGAGATTGACGCCGGTAATCACCTCTACCTTGCCCGTCTTCAGAAAGGAGAGGGCAAGGTTGGAGGGCGTCCCGCCGAAAAGATCGGTCAGAATCAACACCCCCTGACCCTGATCCAGCTTCTTGAGCGCCGTGCTCATCTCCTTTTTGATATCTTCCACCCCTTTGGTCTGGTCAACGGCGATATGAATGATCCCCTTCATGCTGCCGCGGATCAACTCCGCCGCCTTGATCAATTCGTTCCCCAGATTGCCGTGGGTGGTGATCAGTACGCCAATCATGATTTTCCCCCATGTTCCGATATTGGGCGAAGGCTAATGGATTCAATCTCAATTGTCAAGGTGAATCGAGGCCAACCTGGGGACAGATTTAAAATCTGTCCCCAGGTTGGCACTCACACTGAAGCGCGTCGCGCAGACCGGATGAGCGTATAGAGCGGCGGGAAACGGCCCGGATGAACAACGCCTCCTCGCCCCATACGGTGACGGATTTTCTGGCGCGGGTGATGGCCGTATAGATGAGTTCGCGCGTCAGCACAGGGGCGTCGCGGTCGGGAAGAATCACAAGGATGTTATCAAATTCCGACCCCTGGCTTTTGTGGATCGTCAGCGCATAGACGGTTTCATGGGCGGGAAGTCGGACCGGGGCAAAACGACGCAAGCCGCCGCCCGGATCACGGAAGAAGGCGCCCGGCTCCCCGTTGCGTTCCGGATCAGGCAGGATGAGTCCGACATCGCCGTTAAAAAGCCCTATTCCGTAATCATTTTTTGTGATCATTACCGGTCGTCCCGGATACCAGGGACCGGCGGTCCGGATGAGCCCAGACTCGAAAAGGATCTGCTCGCAAAGCCGATTGATCTCGGCCACACCGTAGGGCCCCCGGCGGAGGGCGCAGAGAATCCGGAAACGGTCAAACAGATCAAAGAGCAATCCATATTCACCTGCATGATCAATATGATCCATGTATTCCTTAAAGTATTTTATAATGGTATCTTTCAGGTCATGCGACAGCTCCCCGGCCGGAGGAATCCGCATCCAGCGGCAGTCGTCCCCCTTCTCCTTCAGAATGGAGAGGGCCGACTCCCCTGCCCCGCGGTTTACCGCAAGGCTCAGACGATGGATTCCGCTCTCCTCCGGGAAGCGGTAATTGGTTTGCAGTTCGATCAGGCAGTCCCGGATCTGCGATGGGCTTGCCGTTGACCGGGTGAGCGGAGGCGTCACAGCGTCCCCGCCCGTCAGCGAGGCGACGAGATCGGCAAAATCCGGCGAAAAACGGTTCAGCGGCGGATCGCCGCAAATGTCGCTGAGCACCGCCCCTGCTTCCACCGAGGCCAACTGATTCCGATCCCCGAGGAGGATCAGCCGGGCCTGTTCCGGGAGGGCGCGCATCAGTTTTGCAAGGAGCGGCAGATCGACCATGGAGGCCTCATCGACCACCACGACATCCACCGGCAGCGGGTTCCCGCGGTGATAGCGAAAACGGGAGGAATGGGGAAGGCCGCCCAACAGTCGGTGGATGGTCATCGCCCGGTCCGGGATCGCCTCGCGGATCTCTGGATCGCTGCACCACCGCTCTTTGATCCGGGAGATCACCTCCTGAAGCCTTGCGGCGGCCTTTCCGGTCGGGGCGGTCAGTGCGATGCGCGGCCTTTTCCCCTGCGACGGTTCGAGAAGCCGCGACTGTTCGACAATGAGGATAATCGCCTTGGCCGCGGTGACTGTCTTCCCCGTTCCCGGACCGCCGCTGATCACCGTGAGGTTCTGCAGAACGGTCGTCAGCGCCGCCGCCTTCTGCCAATCCATCCTCCCCTCCCCTTCCCGTCCTGTTTCCCCGGCGGAGGGTGGAAAGAGGCGCCTCAGGCCATCCCGGAGGCGTTCCAAATCGATCCCCTTTTGCCGGAGCCATTCCGGCCGGGACCCCTGCAACCGGCCTTTTTGAATGAGAAACCGGGACAACTCCGCCTCGTATTCCCAGTAACGGCAGAGGTAGAGACGGGAGGCCTCGTCGAGAATCAGCGGTCGCTCTTCACCGGGCTTTCCGACGACCGGGGATTTCAGGATATCCGTTCGCCACGTGGCCAGATCCGGACATTGCCGCAGGGACACGCACGCTTCGGGCGGCGCCATCCCGCCGGCGACATCGTTGAGATCGAGGCAGATGTTTCCCTCGCGGGCGCTTCGGCTGACAAAAGCCGCAGCTAAGAAAAGCGAGGGCGACGCTTCGCCGCCCAGCCTCTCGATGAAGCGGCCGAAGTGAAGATCGATCGGTTCCAGGGATTCACCAGTGTGGAACGTGAGGCGTGAGGTGTAAGGGGCGCTTTTCGCTTTACCGTCGGCCATCGTCATTTCGCCTCCCCCGTTCCGATCATCTCCTGGCAGAGGAACTCGACCCGTTCCGGATCGGGACGGTCATAATAGACCCCGTAATCGGCGCCCCAGGCGGGATTCATCCCCCGGAGAAAAAGATAAAAAACACCGCCAAAATGGGAGCGATAATCATAACCCGGGTCTCTCCGGAGCAGGTAGCGGTGGAGCGCCATCAGATAGAGGTGATACTGAAGAACATAGTGGTGCTCCGTCATGACCGCCGCAAGCCGGTCGCGGCGGTAATCCTCCCGGTGATCGCCTAAAAAATTGGATTTCCAGTCCACCAGGTAATAGCGGCCGGCGAAACGAAAGACCATATCGATGTAACCCTTCATGAATCCCCGGACCGGATCGAACTGGAGCCGGTGAAGGGATTCCGCGAAAGTCTTGGACGCCGGCGCCGCTGAAATACCCGTTTCCCGGAAAAGACGGCTCAGCCCTTCCCGGGTGAGCCGTTTCAACGGGAAATAGAACTCCAGTTCGTTGAGCCGCTGGTCGCTGCCGATCCGGGAGAGGGTGATCGCCTCCGGTTCGCCCGAAATCGGCGGCGTTACACCCCCGGAATGGCGGACCGGATCTTCCCGGATCGGGAAAATGTTAGCGGAAACGAGTGGATGGCGGACCACGCGGCGGACCATCTCCCGAACCGGCCCCTGCCATTGCGGATCAAAGCCGTTTTCACGCAGCCTAAGCGCGATCATCTCCGCCGAGCGCGGTTCGTCCGTTTTCATGAAATCGACCTTTTCGAGGATCTCATGGAGCAGTGTGCCGGAACGGCTTCCCCGCGGAAATGTGAAGCTCGGATCGATCTCCTCCGGGTCGGCGCGGTGTTCCGGACCCGGGGAAAGCATTCCAATACGGGGACATGATGCCGCATCGTGTACCCGTCCACCCCGGTCGCTGTCGCGGTCGGGCAGCTCGCTGTTCCAACCGACGCCGGAGATGAGATGGGAGAAGCTGGCGACACGCCAGGAGTGATCGACGGCGCCGTGAAATTCCCGACACCGGACGGGGACATGATGCCGCATCGTGTCCCCGCCAAAGGGGGACACCTTGCGGCAAGGTGTCCCCGTCATACGCACCGCGCCCGCGTCGGACGGCATATCCAGAAGTTCTATGGAACCACGCGCTTTTGCGGCGATCCTTTTCAGTTCATCATGGATTTCACGGCCGGAGAGTTTTTGATAACGACTTTCCGTTGCAAAAACGGCATCCTCCGCATCATCCCCGCCGTGCAGCAGATAGGCCGGCGCCGAGCCGCCGACACCGTTGATCCTTCCCCAGACGAACGTGCAGCGGTTTCGGGCGCGCGTCAGGGCCACATAGAACAGCCGCACCTCTTCGGCAAGGGCCTCCCGTCTGGCACGCTGCCGGTGGTCGGGATAGTCCTCCGATCCCAGATCGCAAATCTGCCCGTGATCGACGGGATCATGATAGCAGAGCAGCTCGTCCCTCTCCGCCGTTCCTCCCCACGGAAACGGACAGAAGACCACCGGATATTGCAGCCCCTTGCTCTTGTGGATCGTTACGATCCGAACGGCCTCCGCGTCGCTCTCCAAGCGAAGCTGGTGTTCCTCTTTGCTTGCCCTCCGCGGGTCCCGTTTTTCGGCCAGCCATTGGATCAGAGCGGCCATCCCCAGGTTCCTTTCGTCGGCCTCGCGGTGCAGCGCCTCGGAAAGATGGATGCAGTTGGTCAGCCGACGCTCCCCATCCGCGAAGGCCAGCAGCCGGCCCCGCACCTGCTCCCGATCGAGAAACAGACGGAACATCTTCAGAAAGCCGCCCTTCTCCCAGATCCTGTGATAGGACCGAAATCCCTCCCGCCAGGTTTCCCACGCCTGTTCATCATGACGCAGCGCATCCAATGCCGCAAGATTACATCCGACCATATCCGTGGCCAGCGCCGCCAAAAGGAGCTCCGCCCGGTCGGGGGAGAGCACGGCCAGCAGCAGACGTTCCATCTCCATGGCCTCCGGGGAGTCGAAGAGGTCTCCCGTGCTGTGGAGCACCGCCGGGATCCGCAATGCAGCAAGCCCTTCGCGGCAGAGGCGGGCCTCCCGGTTCGTCCGGACGAGGACCGCGATGTCACCTTCCCGAAGAGCTCTTTCCCCGATCATCGCGCGCCCCTGCCTTCCCAAGAGGAGCAGCCTCGCGATCTCCGCCGCGACCGCGCGCGCAACCCGCGGCCGGGCGATCCCCTTCGGGAGTGGTTTTTGGGCCTCATCACCGCCATCCGCATCTATAAACCAGCACTGGAGAGGTGGTTCGGAACATCCTTCAATCGTTAGCTTTTCTGTAAATGTCTCATTTCCGGCCCGCGCCGGCCGGAAGGCTATCTCCGGAAAGACGAAGGGATTTTCCCGGCGGGAAAAGAGCGTATTGACGGCCCGGATCAGAACCGGGTCGGAGCGCCAGTTTGCATCGAGGGTGTGAACGGCTTCGACCTGGGAGGCCGCCGTCAGATAGGCGAAGATGTCGGCGCCGCGGAAGCTGTAAATGGCCTGCTTGGGGTCGCCGATCAGAAAGAGGATGTTCCCCGCCTCGCGAAATATCGCCGAGAAGATCACGTATTGAACCGGATCCGTATCCTGAAATTCGTCGATCAGCGCCGCCCGGTATCGGCGGCGGATCGCCTGGGCAAGACCTTCCCCGCCCGGTTTTAGCAGCGCCCTGCGAAGCCTGAGCAGCAGATCGTCGAAATACTGGACATTCCGCTGCTGTTTTTTTTGGGGAAGCTCCTCCGTCATCGCGCGGATCAATTCCCGCTTCAGGAACAGGAGATGGCGATCCAGGGCGACCTTCAGTTGCGAGGAGAGTCCCCAAATCGTGCGGCAGAGCTCAAATACAGGATGTTCCGGGGAAGTTCCACCCTTGCGGAGGGAGGCTGCAATTTTGTCCGCGGTGAATTTTTCAAAGCCGGCGAAGAGAAAAAGGGAGGTGTTCTCCCCGGCAAGGCATCGATCCATTTCCGCGATCAACCAAGGCACGCGGCTGCCGTACAGATTGGCCTTCAGCGCCGGATCACCCAACCGCGCGGAGACCTCCTCCCTGCAAGTAGGCCAGTCCGCCCGCAGCGCGGAAAGCTCCCGCCGCAGTCGCTCGACCAGGCGTCCCCGTTCTTCGTCGTCGGGCGGTTCCATTTCGGGAACGATCCGCCACTCGGGCAGAAAAGCGCGGCTCCCGATGAACCGCAGCAGGGATTCGGGACTGTATTTCTGCTCGAGCGCATAGGCCGCGACCTCGGGCGCCGTTTCATAGAAGTGGTTCCTCCAGAAATCCTCAACAATTTCAAGCCGAATCTGCTGATCGTCGGTGATCAGTTCCGTGTCGAAAAGCTCCCCGCTTTCGAAGGCGTTTTCCCGAAGAACCCGCTGGCAGAAGCCGTGAATCGTATGGATCGCCGCCTCGTCGAAATCCCGCAGCGCACGGGTCAACCGTTCCGCGGCATGAACCCGCTCTCCCGGTTCCGGAAATTTCTTAAGCAGCGCGATCAGGAATGCGTCCGTACCCCAGCCGGTCTGGAATGCGCAGAGCGCGTCGCGGACCCGGCGCCGGATCCGGTCCTTCAGTTCATCCGTAGCGGCGACGGTATAGGTCACGACCAGGATCTCCCGCACCGGGAGCGCGGATTCGATGAGGAGGCGCACGTAGAGGCCGGCAATGGCATAGGTCTTCCCGGTCCCCGCGCCGGCCTCGATCAGATTCGTTCCGGAAAGAGGCGTATGCGTCAGATCGAAGGCTTGGGGACACCTTGCCGCAAGGTGTCCCCAATGGGGTCTGATATGAGGATCGGTTCCGTTCATCTTCCCCGCTTCTCCCGGCGGCTGAGGAGCGGTTCGAACACCGCTACCGCCATCTCCCGGAAATCCGGATCCAGCGGCGGATCGGCCCCGAAACAGAGGCGAAAATAGGGATCATCCCCCTCGCCCGGGAGCTGGAGCTGTTCATTGCCGTTCCAGCTCGACTCCGCCCTCTTGAGCGCCGCTTCGGCTGTTTTCTTTCCCCCGTGGAGGGTCTCTGCATAGGCCAGAGAGGTCTCCGGGAAGAAAGGGGCAGGACCCCGCAGCCCCGCTGCATAGATCCGAAGGAGGTTGCCGAGCGCCTCCCGCGGGTTTTCCGGGACCGTATAGCCCCATGCCTCCTCCCGCCCGAGAAGTACGGCCGACCCGTGATCGGCGGCGGGTTCGGCGAGAGACCATAGCAGAAGGTCGATCCAGAGCCGCAAATGGTCCTTGCCGCGGATGGTTGCATACCGGCGCCGGATCAGGCCCGCCTCGCAGAGGCCATCGATCCGCCCGGAAATGTGAAAGCCGGCGAGAGTGAGATCCACGTCCAACGGAGAGGTTCGCCGACCTTTCAGCAGCGGAGCCGCGGACGCGGCGAAGTCGGTCACCTTCCGGCAAAGCGCATCGTACTCACAGAGCCCGGCCGCTCCATGGGGAAGCTCACCGGAGGCCATCATCGCCTGGAAGGGTTCCCGCGGATCTCCGCCGCCGAGGGCATGTTCGAGCAGGGACTCTCCCAGACGATACCGCTCCATCCCCCCGATCCGGAACAACTCCTTCTCCCGAAGAATTTCCGGTCCTTCATCGAGGGAAAGGCCGATCCTCCTCTTCATCAGATATTTCGAGGGGTTTCTGAAAAATGTTATCAGGTCTGCGGTCGAAATCTCCCGCCACCCCGTCTCCGGCTCGGGGAGAAGCTCCGTCGCAAATTTCCGCTCCGCCCGCGAAGGATCGACGAGGCTGCCGGCCGCCGCGCAATTCTCCGCGGAATAGCTGAAGAGCTTCGCATCGCCCGAAAAATAGGAGGGGTGAAAGGGATGGAGGTGGTGGCGGGTCAGCAGATGTTCCTCAACCGTTTCGCCCTCGCACCGATAACCCTGTCCCAGATGGTCGATCAGCTCCGAAACGAGAACGGAGGGGGGAATCACGCTGTTGTCTTCGCTGCTCTGCCCTACATAACTGATATAGAGGGTATCGCGAGCGGAGAGCAGCGCCTCGAGAAACAGGTAGCGGTCATCATCCCTTCGCGACGGATCGCCGGACCTCGGGTTTTCGCTTAGAAGATCGAAATCGACCGGTTCGGATCGGCGGGGATAATCGGCGTTGTTCATTCCGAGGAGGCAGACAACCCGGGCGGGGATGCTCCGCATCGGAACCATCGCGCAGAAGGTCACGCCTCCGGTCATGTACCCGTAGGGATGGCCGGTGTTATCGAGCGCATTTGTCAGAAGGGATTTCATCACCGAAAACGCGACCGCATCGTGAAAAGCCGCCTTTTCTTCAATTCTTCCGATCTCTTCCAGAGAGCGGCGCAGAGAGCGGAGTTCTTCTTCCTCGTCCTCCGCCGCTGCGGGGGCGAAAAACGCCTCCAAGAGACCGAGAAAAGCGGCGGCCCAGTCGCCGAGGGAACGCGGTTTTGCAAGTGAGGCGCGGAGCGAAAAAAGGGCCTCCGCATAGGTGATGAATCGGCCGAGGATCTCCGCGTCCTTTCCCTCGATATCGTCATAGGGAACTACCCCCCGGAAGATCCGTCTCCCATCGCCCGCCATCGCATAACCAAGCAGCAGGCGGTCCAGACCCGACCGCCAGGTGTTTTCCCGGAATGCGGGAAGGCCGGAGCGCGCCCGGTCCTCCGGATCGATCCCCCAGCGGATCCCCGATTCGGCGATCCAGCGCCGGATCTTATCGACATCCCCATCCTCCAGGCCGAATCGCCTCCGAACCGGCGCCGAATCGAGGATGGAGAGGCTGCCGGCGACGCCGAAACGGCCGGTTACAAGCTCCAGGATCGCAAAAACGGCCCGGACCATGGCGCTTCCGTGACGGATGCCGCGGTCGGCGATGCTGAAGGGGATCTCCCGCCGGCGTTTGGGGACACCTTGCCGCAAGGCGTCCCCACCGAAAACCGCCTCCACCAGCGGGGCGTATATTTCGATATCCGGCGCCATAACGATGATATCGTTCGGCAAAATGTCCGCGTTCTGCGAAAACATCTCTAACAGTTGATCATGGAGGATCTCGATTTCCCGGAGTGGACCGTGGCAGGAATGGATCTGTACGGAACGGTCATCGCGGGCGACGCCGGCTTTGGGGATTCCGCCTCCGCCCCGGTCGCGCAGATTCAGCATATCGGCCTGGACCATGGTCAGCAGGCTCCCCTCCCCGGGATCCGGGAACTCCTCATGAATATCCGACGAAACAGCGGCAAGACGGGAGAAGAAATCCCGCCCTTGTTTGCCGAGCGATGCGAGCAGGCCGTTCCCCTTTTCAAGGAAGAGATCCTCCTCGGTGGCGGTTTTCCAACCCGTCTTTTCCCGCACGCGCTGCACCATCCGCCCCATCTCCCGCTCCGAGCGGATGTCGGTCCAGAACTCCCGGCAGGGGTTCATGAAAAAACCGTTCACCTCCGTCGATTGCGAAAGGAGATGAAAGAAATCGAGGTAGAACGGCGGCAAAACCGAGATGCCGAAAATGGAGATCCGCTCGGGAAGCAGGGCAGCGGACGACCCCGTCGCGATTCGGCGGCGTATCTGCTTGCGAAGCCCGTTCAGATGTTCCGTAGTACAGGTCGCGCGGATCCTCCGCCAGAGATCGGCCTGCCATCCGGCTTCCCCCGTTCCGCTTTCCCCCTTCTCCCAGGCGTCCACCATTTCGGGACGAAAGATCAGATAGCGATCGAATACCCGCGCAATGCCGGCCGCCAGTTGAACTCTTTTCAGGTCTGCAGGGTCATCAGTGAGATAGCGCTTCAAGCCGCTGTAAAGAGGAGCATTTAGACAACCCGGCAGGATTCCCATGATCCGCCAGGTCAGGATCTCGGGTTCGTAGTCGCCCGCGGGAGAGATTCCTGTCAGGCTGGTCGCGATTTCATGGAGAAAAACTCGGGGGAAGGGAAAGCGGACGTTCGCGCAGATTCCGTGCCGAAGGGCGAGTTGCATGGAGATCCAGCGCTCCATGCCCCGGTTCTGCACGATAATGATATCGCCCCACAGGGGATCGGAGAGGGGCCTCCGGAGGGTATCCGCTAATTGCGCCGCGAGGCGTTCCATCCGGTTGCTGATGAAGAGATTGAAACGACCCATGGATCGCCGTCCTGGATTTCTACGGAATCTCCCTCTTTCGCCCATCCCCGCTTTTTCCCTCCCGGTGCCGGGCGGGGAAAAAGTCATTTTACGGGGTCATCGCACGATCCGGGGAAAATGGAAGCCAAAAGAGGCCGGTTTACATCGGATCCTTGATCAGCATGGTCGATGGGTCGAGGAGCAGCGGGGATCCAACTTGGGTCGATCCGCCGCCGCGGAGCAGCTTGATGTGGACATCCGCATGTTCCGGCTGCAGCTCCAGAACGAGATCGAACAGAACGGCGACCGCTGAAAAGGATACCGGGAGGCCGTCCAAACCGGACGATTCGTGCCGGTGGGTATGGACGGTGAACCAGATATGAATGCTATTTTTTACGGCGAGCGCTTTCAGGGCGTTCAGATCCGAACGCCGGGACTCGTCAAAATGGAGACCGTCAATGATCATCATCGTTGGTGAGAAGATCCCCTGTTCGGTCAGATCGCTCAGCCGTTCTTCCAGCTTCGGAACCGTGAAACTTTCGACGCGGAAGGTCATGATGAACCGGTGAGGCAGGACCGATTCCCAGAGGCCGTTGATCTGCGCCCTTTCATAACGTCCCGCAAGATGATGAAACAGCTCATTGTACCAGAGGTTCACCTTGTTGACGGGATCGTTCAGGCTGATATGAAGGACATTCTGGCTTCTCAGCATGCCGTTCAGGGCCAGTTGGACAAGCAAGGCGGTTTTTCCGACGCCGGCGTGGGAAAGAACTGCGCCGATTGCGCCGGCGGGAAGGATGTCCTCGGTCTCGAAACCAAGTTGACGCAACGGGTTGCGAAGGATGAGTTCTTTTTTCAGCATAGTACCCCTCCTGTCTTTATGTTGGTAATCCTGTCTTGCAGCAACGACCCTGGCGAATAGGCTGAAGCGCCCCTTCAGTCTATCTCCCTGATCCATTATGCCGCGCTCTTCTTCCGGAGGGCGACCTCTTCCGCAATCTTTTCCGCGATGGATTGCGGGACCTGGCGATAGAGCGCGAATTCCATCGTGAATTGCGCCTTGCCCTGCGTGGAGGATCTCAGGACCGTCGAAAAGCCGAACATCTCGGCGAGCGGGACCTGGGCCTCAACCACGGTCATCACCCCCTCGTCCTGCGCCCCGACGATCATCCCCCGTCTCTGGTTGAGGAGCCCCATCACCGCGCCCTGGAACTCGGTCGGCGTCTCCACGACCACCTTCATGATCGGTTCGTGGATCACGGCCTTGGCCTTGGCATACCCTTCACGGAAAGCGCCGCGGGCCGCCGCCTGAAAGGCCATATCGGAGGAGTCGACCGCATGCGACGCCCCGTCGTTGATGACGATCTTCACGCCGGTCACCGGAAACTCCATCTTCGGCCCCTTGGCCAGGCATTGGTGAAAACCCTTTTCACAGGCCGCGATGTACTGGGTGGGAATCGACCCGCCCCGGACCTGGTTGTCGAAAACGAAATCCTCTTCGCCTTCCGTGATGGGCTCCATGTAGCCCGCCACGCGGCCGTACTGGCCGGAGCCGCCGGTCTGCTTCTTGTGGGTGTAATTGAATTCCGCCCGCTGCGTGATCGTCTCGCGGTAGGCCACGCGGGGTTTCCCCGTTTCCACATCGGTGGCGTATTCACGTTTCATCCGCTCCACATAGATTTCCAGGTGCAGTTCGCCCATCCCTTCGATGATCGTCTCGTTGGTCTCATCATCCACATGGGTGCGGAAGGTCGGGTCTTCCTTCGTAAAACGGTTGAGGGCCTTGGACATGTTGATCTGGGATTTGTTGTCCTTCGGAAATATTGCCAGCGAGATCACCGGTTTCGGAACGTACATGGAGGTCATGGTCAGGTTGAGGCCCGGGGAAACAAAGGTATCGCCGGAGGCGCACTCGATTCCGAAAAGCGCCCCGATATAACCGGCGTTTGCGGCCTCGATGTCTTCCATCTGATCGGCGTGCATGCGGACCACGCGTCCGACCTTCGTTTTTTTACCGGTCCGGGTGTTGACAATCACCGCACCCTTGGCCAGCGTCCCCTGGTAAACGCGGACGTAGGTCAGTTGTCCGTAAGTGCCGTCTTCGAGCTTGAACGCCAATGCCACAATCGGCAGGGAGGAATCGGAGGAGAGCACCACCGGGGTTTCTTCATGATCGAGATCCAGCGCGGTGTTCTCGACATCCGCCGGACAGGGAAGATACCGGTTTACCGCGTCCAAGAGCGGCTGGACACCTTTGTTTTTGTAAGCCGATCCGAGGAAAACCGGGGTGAATTTCCTAAGCAGGGTTCCCTTACGGACCGCATCAATGATCAACGCGTCGGAAATCGAACCCTCTTCGAGGATCGCCTCGGTCAGCTCATCGGAGAAGAGCGATGCGGCATCGATCATCTCTTCCCGCTTCGAGCGTGCCGCGGCCACGAGCTCCGCGGGAATCTCGTCGCTCCGGACCTGTTCGCCGTTCTCACCCTCGAAATAGAAGGCCTTCATGGACAAAAGGTCGATGACGCCCCGGAAATCCATTTCCAGGCCGATCGGCATCTGCATCGCGACGGCGTTGTGACCTAACTTGGAATGGAGCTGGGCGATCACGCGGGAGGGATCGGCGCCGCTGCGGTCGCATTTGTTGATAAAGGCGATGCAGGGCACCTTGTAGCGCTTCATCTGCATATCGACGGTGATGGACTGCGACTGGACGCCGCCGACGGAGCAGAGCACCAGTACGGCGCCGTCCAGCACGCGGAGGGATCGTTCGACTTCGATTGTGAAATCGACATGCCCGGGGGTATCGATGATGTTGATCTCGTGGTCCTGCCATTCGCAGAAGGTTGCGGCCGAGGCGATTGTGATGCCCCGCTCCTTCTCTAATTCCATGGAGTCCATCGTCGCGCCGACGCCGTCTTTGCCCTTGACGTCATGAATGGCATGGATCCGCTTTGTGTAAAACAGGATCCGTTCGGTCAGGGTGGTCTTCCCCGAGTCGATATGGGCGCTGATCCCGATATTCCGTACTTTTTCGACTGTGCTGCTCATACCTGTTCCTTCTGCTGTCAGAACAACCCGCCGGTCGTTCAACGCCATGTAATAAAATCCCTCATGGGGAGATGTCATGCGAGAGAGTGGTTCCGCTGCGGATGACGATGATGATTAAGGGGCGCGATTAATATACGATTATTCCGCGTCTGTCAAGAAATATTTCCACAGATCTTCTGCGTCAAAGATTCGGATCCGCCGGAGCTGTTCAGATTTTTCCGTGGAGAATCTCCCGGAGCGCCTCGGAGAGCAGGGTCACGTTTTCGCGCCTGCTGGAGAAGCCCATCAGCCCGACCCGCCAGATCTTGCCTTTCAGGGGGCCGAACCCGCCGGCGATATCGATGTTGTACGCCTCGCGCAGGCGCGTCCGGACGGCCGCATCATCGACACCGTCGGGAACGCAGATCGTGGTCAGCGAGGGCAGGCGGTTCTCCCGCGGAACAAAGAGCTGCAAACCGAGGGTTCCCATCTTGTCCCAGAGATACTCGGCGATGGCCTGATGACGGAACCACCGGTCCTCCAGCCCTTCTTCAAGGACAAGCCGCATCCCCTCGCGGAAACCGTAATGGAGGGTTGTGGAAGGGGTATGGTGATAGACCCGCTCCTTGTTCCAATATTTTTCGATCATCGACAGATCAAGGTACCAATTCGGAACGCGGGTTTTCCGGCGGTAAAGCGCCTCGCGGGCCTGATCGCTGACGGTAAATGGGGAAAGACCAGGAGGACAGCCGAGACATTTCTGCGATGCGCTGAACGCCACGTCGATTCCCCAGCCGTCGATGTTGAGCGGGACGCCGCTCAGGGAGGTGACGCAATCGATCAGAAAAAGGGCGCCGTGCCGGTGAACGACCTCGGCCATGCCCTCTAACGGCTGGAGCGCGCCGGTGGAGGTCTCCGCATGGATCAGGGCCAGAAGTTTGACCGGTTTGTTTTCGGCGAGGACGGTTTCCACTTCAGCCGGGGTAAACACGCCTCCCCAGGGTTTTTCAATCCGTTTCACATTGGCGCCGTAAAGCTTCGCCATTTCGCACATCCGCTCGCTGAAATAACCGTTGCAGCCGATGACGACCGTATCGCCGGGTTCGACGAAATTGCAGAAGGCGGTTTCCATCCCGGCGCTGCCCGTTCCCGTCATCGGAAAGGTCATGGTATTTTTTGTCTGAAAAACGGCCCGGAGGAGGGCCTGCTCTTCGTCCATCAGCGCGAGCCACTCCGGATCAAGATACCCGATCAGCGCGGTGCTCATCGTGCGCAAAACACGGGGATGAACGGCGCTGGGGCCGGGGCCGAGAAGGAGACGTTGCGGTACATTCAGATCATTGATCGCGAGTGCCATAATTATCCTCTATCCAAAGTATTGATTGAGAAAATAGGTCGGAAGTCTTGGCACAACTTTATACCCGCATCCCCCCGACAAAAGCGGCTGTGCGATACAATGAGACGCGGAAAATGTCAAGTTAAAATCAATGTCATTGACTAAAGCATTTTGACTCCCCTCTTTTCTAAAGAGGGTCGGTGGAGATTCTACAGAATGTTGTAAAAATTCCCTAAATCCCCCTTTACAAAGGGGGACTGAAAAGAGATAATCCTTAAGTCAATGACATTGGGTGGCACGTGACGGTTAAATCCGTGATGGAAGAAATCTTCACGGGCATTCGGAACGGAAAAAAATGGGGCATACAGGAGGAGAACGATGACCGTTAAGATGTTTACGCTGAGTACATGCGGCCACTGCAGGGCGGCAAAACAGTTCATGGGGGAGCACGCGGTTGCCCATGAATTTACCGATGTGGACCTTCTGGCCGGCGATGCGCGGAAATCCACCCTGGATGAGGTCCGCAAATACAATCCGGGATGCAGTTTTCCGACCATTCTGGTTGGGGATAAGGTGATCATCGGCTTCAATGAAAAGGCGCTCAGAGAGGCCCTCGGACTATGACCACGGAGCAGCTTTACGAGATGCTCCGGAAGGTCCAAGAGCCGAAGGGCTATTTCTTCAACCGGGAGCGCGAAAAGGTCTTCGACCTTCTAAGTGGCCTCCTTATCAACCGCGAACGGTACGGATACATGAGCTGCCCCTGCCGTCTGGCCTCCGGGAATCGCGACTGGGACCGGGACATCATCTGCCCCTGTATCTATCGCGAGGAGGATCTCCGGGAATACGGCCGTTGCTACTGAAGTCTCTATGTGACATCCTCGTGGAACGAGGACGGGACCGAAGAGCTCTCCGTACCGGAACGTAGGCCGCCGGAGATGATCCGCTTTTGACGGAGTATTTAGGAGATCGAAATGACGCTGAACTGGGATTTCCCCTACCCCTCGCAGAGGATGCCGGTTTTCGCCCGGAATGTCGTGGCCACCTCGCAGCCGCTCGCCGCTCAGGCAGGCCTGCAGATGCTGGCGCGGGGCGGAAATGCAATCGATGCGGCCCTTGCCGCTGCAATCACGCTTACCGTTGTGGAACCGACGAGCAACGGGGTTGGCAGCGACGCTTTTGCCATGGTCTGGGACGGGAAAGAGCTCCACGGTTTAAACGGATCGGGCCGTTCGCCGCGGGCCTGGTCGCCAGAACGATTCTCAGGCCGCTCGACAATGCCCCGGCTCGGCTGGGATGCGGTCACCGTCCCCGGCGCCGTGGATATGTGGTCCACACTCTCCCGGAGGTTCGGCAAGCTCCCCTTCCCCGACCTCTTCGAACCCGCCATCCGCTATGCCTCGCAGGGTTTTGTCGTTGCGCCGATCACGGCGGCGAAATGGTCTGAGACCGAGGATCTGTACCATGATTTTCCGGATTTCGCCGCGGCCTTTCTCCCCGGCGGTCGCGCCCCGCTGCCCGGCGAACCGTTCCGGCCGCAAGGACTTGCGGAAACCCTTAAAATGATAGCAGAAACCCATGGGGAATCGCTTTACCGCGGGGAATTGGCTTCGCGGATCGTCGCCTGTTCCCGCAAGGCCGGCGGCTGCCTGACCGAGGAGGATCTGGCGTCACACCGAACGGAATGGGTGAAGCCCCTCTCCCAGACCTGGAACGGCGTTACGCTGCATGAACTGCCGCCGAATGGTCAGGGAATCGCCGTCCTCATCGCCCTCGGAATACTGAAGCACCTCGCCATCGATCGCTATCCAGTCGATTCGCCGGAGGGCCTCCATCTCCAGATCGAGGCGATAAAATGGGCGTTTGACGCGGCGAAGCGCCATATCGCCGACCCCGCCTGGATGACGGTTGAGCCCTCCTCGCTTCTCAGTGAAACCCACATGAAAGGGATCGCCGAATCCATCCGGATGGACCGGGCCTCCCTCCCCACCGCAGCGATCCCGCATGACGGCGGAACGGTCTATCTGACGGCCGCCGATGAGGAGGGGTGGATGGTCTCTTACATCCAGTCCAATTACAAGGGTTTCGGATCGGGGATCGTCATCCCCGGCGCCGGGATCAGCCTGCAGAACCGTGGCGCGGGGTTTACCCTGGAATCGGGGCATCCGAACCGGGTCGCCGGGGGAAAACGGCCCTACCACACCATCATTCCCGGTTTTGTGATGAAGGAGGGGGCGCCGCTGATGAGTTTCGGCGTGATGGGCGCCCACATGCAGGCGCAGGGTCACCTCCAGATGATGATCCGGATCTTCGCCGGCCATCAGAACCCGCAGGCGGCGGCGGACGCGCCGCGCTGGTATCTCGACGAGGATTCCCATCTCTCCCTGGAGCCGGGCTTCGGACCTGAGGTCCGTGAAGGGCTGAAGAAACGGGGGCATCTGCTGACGGGAGGGGCGCCGACCTCCGTTTACGGCGGCGCTCAGCTCATCTATCGCCTTTCCGACGGTTATTGCGCCGCATCGGATCCGCGGAAAGATGGTCAGGCCGTTGGTTATTGATGTTGACAAGCCATACAGGAATACCTATGTTACAGCCACGTCGAATTCCCAAAGGAGACCCGTGCCTTGAATAATCTGTATAAATGCAGAAAAACAGGTATTTTCATTGAGGAAATATGCCAGGATGCCACCTGTGAATGGCGTCTGAAGAATGAGGCGTTTCTCAACTGTACCTGGGTCGCATGCAACTTCGGACCGTTCACCCTGGAAGAAGTTGGTGAAATGATGGGCGTAACCCGCGAGCGGATCAGACAGATTGAGGCAAAAGCCCTCAAGAAATTGCAGCACAAAAAAAGGAGGGACCAGCTCCGCGATTTCGCATCACCGAACAACGATTGGGAGACGATCTGAGCGTGGAAGGATGCGCCCCGTTACGACGATTTACGTTTGCGGTTTTTCAAGGTTTCCATAAATTCATCCATTTGCTCTTTTCTTTCCGTACCGGAAAAAAGAAGCGCCTCAACATCGCATTCCAAATCAAGGGCTGAACCCTTGTCCAGACGGGGGGCGATGTCGGAGATCTTCTTGACGGCCGCGATCGCTTCGGGTGACCGTCTCGCCAGTTCACGCGCCATGGACTCCGTCTCCGCCATCAATTTTTCCGGGGCGACCACCTTGTTCACGAGACCGATCCGCATGGCCTCCTTGGCGCCGATCGGTTCCCCGAGCATGGTGAGTTCCTTCGCCTTCGCCATCCCGATCCACTGCCGCAGCGGATCGAAGAGGGGGTTCAGTCCAAACTTCAACTCCGGATGACCGAAGATGGCGCTTTCCGAGGCGATGATCATATCGCAGACGGTCGCAAGATTGAATCCGCCGCCCAAGGCCACCCCTCCCACCGCCGCAATGACAGGCTTTTTACATCCATAGATTTTCTTCAGATACCGGGCGATGGAACGAAAGTAACCCTTGATTTCCGTATCGGAAATAGACGACATCTCTTTGAGGTCCATCCCCGCCGAGAAGACGTAATCGCCCCCGGTCAGAATGATGACGCGAACCTCTCCGTCCTCTTCCAACTGAAAAAAACAATCCTCCAATTCCGCTCGCATTTCGCGGGAAATGGCATTCAGTTCTCCGGGACGGTGCAGGGTTACAACGGTATAGCCGGCTTTTCTTTCGATCAGAATCGTCTGAAACGTCATGGCAAAATTCGGACGGATGGGTTCCCCGCTCCGCTCCCCGGTTTGGGCCATATCTGCGAATGGCCTCTATTGAAGCAGATACTGCGCTCCGCGCGACTCCGCCGCTTTCCCCTTGATTCCTTCAACGACGGCGGATGTCATACTGCCCAGCAGATATTTGAAGAGGGTTGTCTTTTTCTTCATTCCGTGGACGATTTCGGGGCTTCCCTCCATACCCGACAACTTGCCGGCAAGCAGAACGGCATCCTGAAGACCGCCCAGTTCATCGACCAATCCCAAATCCATCGCCTGTCTCCCTGAAAAAATTCTTCCGTCGGCCAGTTCAAAGATTCTTTGCAACGGGAGCTTTCGGTTCAGGGCGATGGTTCGTACAAACTGATCGTAGATATCGTCCACAATGGCTTGGATCAGCGACCTCTCTTCTGCCGTCATCTCTCGCGTGGGAGAACCGATATCCTTGAATTTTCCGCTTTTGACGACGGAAGAACGGACGCCGACCTTCTTCAGAAGCCCTTCGACGTTGGCATAATGCATGACGGTGGAGATGCTGCCGGTGATGCTCCCCGGGTTTGCAACGATCCGGTCCGCGGCAACGGCGATCAGGTACCCGCCGGATGCCGCCACAGAACCCATCGAGGCCACGACCTTCTTCTTTTTCTTCAGCTCGCGAACCGCCTGGTAGATCTCCTGCGACGGGACCACGCCGCCGCCGGGAGAATCGATTCTCAGCACAACGGCCCTGATTCCCCGATCATCGGCAAACTCGTTGATCTGCTCAATCAGCTCTTCGGCATCGCCGATGATTCCTTCTATCGGGATGATTCCGACCTTCTCCCGCAGGCTAAACGATCGCCCATCCCCGCCGAACAGGCCCAGGCCGTAGATCGCGATGATAGCAACAAACCCGATGAATGCCAACAACGTGATCCCCAATATGACCGGGTGTCTTCTCATACGATGATCTTAGTCGCTCTCTTTTTCCGTATCGACGATCTTGACGTCCGCCAGGGCCTGGCTCAGGCTCGAACCGATATTTTCCCTATTGTTGATATATGGATTGACGGAGTGTCCTTCCGTACCTGCCTCGTAATCCTTGATGCTCAACCGGATTTTCCGGCTCTTGGAATCCACGTTTTTTACGACCGCGGATACCGAATCCCCGACGGCAAACAATTCAGAAGAAGATTTGACCCGCCGCGAACTCAATTCGGAGATGTGCACAAGACCCTCGATCCCCTCTTCGATTTCTACAAAGATTCCAAAATCGGTAATGTTGGTTACTTTTCCGGAAACGATCGCTCCTGCTGGATATTTCACGCTCAACTCTTCCCAGGGATTCTTTTCAATCTGTTTGAGTCCCAGCGAAAATTTTTCATGTTCAACGTCGATATTCAGCACCATGGCCTCGATGGTCTGACCCTTTTTGAACATCTCGGAAGGATGCTTCACCCGTTGCTTCCAGGAAATGTCGGACATGTGGATCAGGCCATCGATCCCCTCTTCGACCCCGACAAAAATTCCGAAATTGGTGACGTTGCGGATGACCCCCGTGATGACGCTTCCCTCGGGATATTTCTGCTTCAACGTCTCCCAGGGATTTGCGGTGGTCTGCTTCAGGCCCAGGGAGATCCTTTTGGTCTCGGTGTTGATATCCAGAATCATCACCTGGATACGCTGGCCTACCGACAATACCTTGGAGGGGTGTTTGATTTCCCGAGTCCAGAACATCTCCGACACATGGACCAATCCTTCGACACCGGGTTCAAGTTCAACGAAAACGCCGTAGTCCGTAAGATTGACGACCCGCCCTTCGACGAGGGAATGGATGGGAAATTTATCCTTGATCGTATCCCAGGGATTTTCAGCCAACTGCTTGAGACCCAAGGCCACCCGCTCCTTCTCCCGATCAAAGGAGAGCACCTTGACACGAATCTTCTCTCCCTTGGAGAAATGATCGGCGGGGCGTGTGATTCGGCCCCAGGAAATGTCCGTCACATGAAGCAAACCGTCGATGCCGCCCAGGTCGATGAAGAGACCATAGTCGGTGATGTTCTTGATCACCCCTTCGACAATCTTCCCCGCTTCCATATTCCGGAGCGTTTCCAGCTTTTCGGCCTCCCTATCCTTTTCCAGGATGGTTCGGCGCGACAGGACCACATTGTTTCGTTTCCGATCATACTTCAAAATATTGAACTGAAAGGACTGACCGACATAGCGGTCAAGGTCTCGAACCGGGCGGATATCCACCTGGGATCCGGGAAGAAAGGCGGTGATGCCGATATCCACGGAAAGTCCCCCCTTCACCCTTTCAATGACCGTTCCCTTGATGGGGGCATTCTGTTCACAGGCGAGCTTCACATCATCCCAAATCTTGATTTTGGCGGCTTTGTCTCTTGAAAGGACGAGGTTTCCATCCTGATCGCGGCGATCCACAAGAACCTCGATCTCATCCCCGACATTGATGGTGATATTCCCTTGATCATCGCGCAGTTCCCTTGCCGGAATATATCCTTCCGTCTTCCATCCGACATCGACCATGACGGTGTCCGCGTTGATCTGCACCACCTTGCCGGTTAAAACGCCGCCCATTTGAACGGATTGCAGGCTCTGTTCGTAAAGCTCCTTGAAGCCGAAATCCTTTTCCTGGCCCTGGGAAGAATCGCCGGAGATCTCCCCTTTCGTTTCTTCTTCCGTTTCCTTGCCTGCTTCCTGATTTGAGATTACGTTATCATCGTTACCCATTCAACCCATACCCCCTGAAATATTTTGGTTTTATAAACTGCTGGTTGTCTAACACACCGATTATGAAATATCAAGCAAATTCAGGTAAAAAAACAGGGATCTTGGGATCATTCTGAAAAGGGTTTCACAAGTGGGTAGCGCCTTTCGATCACGGCGATCATGATCTCCACCACTTGAGATACGGATTTGTCAGAGGAATCGATCACAACGGCATCCGTGGGTACGGCAAGCGGGGCTACGGCGCGCTCACGGTCCTGACGGTCGCGGCGGATAAGGTCGCTTTCGATATCCTTCGGAATGACCGGTTGCCCCTTTTCAACCAGTTCAAGATATCGCCGGTTCGCCCTCACCCCAACCGATGCATCCAGAAAGAATTTGATCTCGGCCTGTGGAAAAACAACGCTCCCCATATCGCGGCCTTCGGCAATGACCCCTCCGGCTGCGGCCATCTCCCGCTGGACGGGAAGGAGGCGCTTCCGCAGCAGCGGAATCGCGGAAATTTTCGAGGCTAACAGACCGATTTCCTCGGTCCGGATCTTTTCCGACACATCTTCGCCATCGACGAGAACATGGAATCCCCCCGCCTCATTTTTCAATGAGAACTCGATCTTCCGGCATATGTCGGCAATCCTCTGCTCCGTACCGTCCCACCCCTCGCATTTCAGTCGGTACGCGAACGCCCGGTAAAGGGCGCCGGTATCCAGATAAAAGAAAGAGAGGCGGGACGCGAGGAGTTTGCTGATCGTACTTTTGCCGGCGCCGGCCGGACCGTCAATCGTGACGACGGGACGTCTGTTCATGGGGGGCTACTTTCCTGGGGAGAATTCATTTGTTTCTGATTATTTTCATTAAGATGAACGGATATGTTGCCGCAGCCGCTGCAATGCCTGCCGCATCAAACAACGCGTCGAAAAACGACGCATCACGGCCGGGCACAAACGATTGATGCCACTCGTCTCCCGCGGCATAGCCGATCCCGACGAGGAGCGTCATGAGCAGCACACCCTGGCGTCCCCAAACCCGATCCGGCGATGAAAGCCATCGATAGAGCAGCCAGCCGAAAATATAATACTCGGCAAAATGGGCGACCTTATCAAAACCGAAGAAGGAGGGAACCTCCTCCGGGAATCGGGAGAGGGAGGAGAGAGAAAAAATAAGGCCGGCATAGAGGAGAACCGGTCCGCCGTAATATAGCCTTCGAAGAAAAGGGGACTGTTTTATCCGGATCATGATTGCCTCATCCCCCTGGGTTCCATCCGGCGCTGACGGATTTTCTGCTCGAAAGGACCGCCTTCGCGCCACATGTAGCAACTGTTCAGAAGAATTGAATCGTCGGTTTTGGGCAGCGGCGGGGTTTTCCCCTCTCTAACACGGCTGACCAGGGTCCACAGCCCTTGAACGGCAGCGGAGCTCATCGCCAGAAGCAGATTGGTCAGATGAAGGCATCCCTCGGCTTTGCCTAATAGATCCCTGACCTCATTCGTGAATCCGGGCCTAATGAAACGACCGGTGAGTTTTTGCATCCTCTGCTGGATTTCACGACAGCCGGCGTCTGGCACAACCGGCATCTCCGTCTTCAGCGAAAGGATCTCCATACGGGGAAGGGAGAGTTCCATCGTCAGGGCGACATGATGCATCGGACCCGCCTCGCGCCGTTCATTCACCGCATGAATCATGAAGGGAAAGAGCCTCTCATCGAGTAAAATGCCTTCAACGATCAGCCTCTCCGCGTCCGTTTCGTAGCAATTCACCGTGATCTTTCTGGTGTGAATCAGCTCCTTTTTCAATGTTCCGCTCCCATTTTTTTGGGGTCTATACCATACACAAACCTATCCCACAAGCTTGCAACAGCAAAAAAGATTCCGCCTCGCAACCCATCATGACGATGAAAAGCCGCCGTAAAGGTGAATATTGATTGCATTGCAGAAAAAAAATAGGATATCATCACGACAGTAAAATATTTTTTTTGAAGGAGAGGTTCAAACGATCTATTGATGTTGCATACCCATCATACGACCCCAAAATGGATTCTGCTTTTATTCCTACTCGGGCTGCTTGCGGGCAGCATGCCGCGAACGGTCTTGGCTTCCTTCACGCTCGAAGATGAAAAAAAACTGGGAAAGGAATTCTACGATAAACTGGGGAAGGGCCATTTTATTCTACAGAATGAACGGGCGAACGCCTTCCTGACCCTTTTGGGCGAGCGGATCCTCGCGCACAGCGACAGGGCGCCTTTCACGTTCAAATTTTCGATCATCCGGAGCTCAGCAATCAACGCGTTTGCCACACCGGGGGGATATGTTTACGTCAACCAGGGGCTGATCAACCTTGTTGAAAATGAAGGCGAACTGGCCGGGGTTCTCGCGCACGAAATCGCCCACGTCAACGGCCGGCATATCGCGGAAATCGTGGATAAGTCCCAGAAAATCAACATCTCGACGCTGGCAGCCGTCCTTGCCGGCGCGTTTCTCGGAGGCGGAGGGGAACTGACCGCGGCTGTAACCGGTTTTTCCGTGGCCGCGGCAACATCCCTTTCTCTGAAGTATAGCCGCGAGCAGGAGGAATCGGCCGACCGGATGGGCCTCGCCTATCTCGTTGCCGCCGGCTATGACGGCAAATCCATGCTCGATTTTCTGAAGATCATGAGACGTTACGAGTATTACTCCAATACAATCCCCTCCTATTTTTTGACCCATCCCGGAACCGATGAAAGGAACCGTTACATCGACGCCCTTCTCCAGACCACATACCGCCAGGGGGGTGCGGATCAGATCATCGGGGATTTGCGGCGCATACAGACCGTTTTGCTTCTTGACGGAAAGCCGCCCGATGCCAATATTCAACATTTTCTAAAGGCGCTGAAGGATCAACCGAATGATACGGATGCCCTCTACGGTCTGGCCATCACCGAGGACAAATTGGGAATGGTCACGGAGTCTCTCGAACATTTCCGGAAAGCCGTCCGCCTTGCCCCGGATGATCCGGATATTCTTCGAGATCTGGGAATCACCTTGTTCAAGCTTGGACAGTTCGCTGAAGCCCGGAGGAATCTTCGCCGCGCAACCGAACTCCGGGATAGCGACCTGAATGCAAACCTTTACCTTGGGAAGACCCTGTTGGCGCTGGGCGATATGCCCAACGCGCTTGTCCTGTTCAAGAAGTTGGAGGAACGACGTCCGGATGATCCGGAAAGCTACTACAACCTGGCTATGGCTTACGGGAAGACAGGGGGGGCCGGCGATTCCCATTACTACTTCGGTCTCTATTTCAAGAAAAAGGGCAAGGCGGAGAGCGCTCTCTTTCACTTCAAGGCCGCCCTGAAGGAATTTTCCCAGAATCATCCGAAAGCCAAAGAGATTCAGAAGGAAATCGATTCATTGCGGCGCCAATAAGCGGATGCGGCGCCTTAACCCTGGGAAGGGCTCTGTTTGGGGCTCAATTCACGACGGGCATAGTCCAACGGGATCTCTTCTTTTTGAAACAACGCAAAAAGATCCGGATCGATGTGCCCGTCCTTCACCATCATCGTCAGGATATGCAGCGCATCGGGAAGCGTTTTCCCTTCTCGGTAGGGTCTGTCCTTCGCCGTCAGCGCCTCGAAGACATCCGCCAAGGCCAGGATTCGGGGCTGAAGAGGAAGCCGGGTGGCATCCAGGCCTCTGGGATAGCCCCTGCCGTTCAGTGCTTCGTGATGGGCGGCCGCATAATCGGGCACATGTTTCATCTTTTTCGGAAAGGGCAATTGAGAAAGAATCTTGTAGGTCATCGCGGCATGATTCTGGATGATATCCCTTTCCTTCGCGGAGAGGGTTCCCTGGCGAATATTCAGGTTTAAAATCTCGTCGGGCGAGAGCAGCGGTTCCATTTTGCCGTCCAACTTCCAGGTTCTGCCGGCGATGGTCCGCACCCGCTCCATCATCTCATCCGACATCCGTTCGCTTCCGCGGTTGGCCTCCGACAGAAAATGGAACTCCTCACGGAGGATGGGTTCCATCCCATCATCGTTGTCGGCCGCCATCGATTCCAAATCGGCATCCTTGTTCAACCTTCTCAATCTTGCCTGCAATCCGCACACTTCAAAGCGGAGTCGCAGGAGCTCGATCCGGTCAAAAATGGTCGCCAACTTCGTTGCCTTGTCAACCACACACTCGGGCGTTGTCACCTTCCCCACGTCGTGGAGCCATGCCGCGGTCTGCAATTCCTTCATCTGATCATCCGAAAACCGGACATCCGCATAGGGGCCATCCGTCGCATCATTGATCTTCCGGGCGATGGTCATCGTCAGGTCGGCCACGCGCCGGACATGACCCCCGGTATAGGGTGATTTTTCATCGATGGCGGTCGCAATGGCCCGGATAAAGGACTCGATCAGAACTTCAAGGTTGTGAATAAGACGGTTGTTGGAGAGGGCTACGGCGGCCTGGGAGGCGAGGGACTCTGTCATTTCCTGGCATTCCGCGGAGAAGGAAATGACCTCGCTGCGTTCTTCATTTCGAGCATTCAGCAACTGCAGAACGCCGATGATATCATTCTCATGGTTTTTCATCGGGACCACAAGCATCGATTTCGAGCGGTACCCGGTCTGCGTGTCGAATTTTTTTGTCCCCCGGAAGTCAAACCCTCCTGCCGTATAGACATCCGGGATATTGACGGTATTCCCGGTCAACGCGACATGGGCGGAGACATTTTCATGGTTGGGCGATCCGTCGGGTTTTTTCAGCCGCACCGGTTTCCAGGTGATCTTCCCCCCGGTTCCCCCCATGCGGACACGGAGCGTTTCCGTCTGCACAATGGCAAATTGCAGCTCGGTTTCATCGTCGGACATGATGTAGAGGGCGCCGCCGTCGGCGTCGGTGAATTCCCTCGCCTCTTCGACGATCATTTCGAGCAGACGCTCGATATTCCGCTCCGCGGAAAGCGCCCTGCCGATTTGCGTCAGTTTACGGATCTGTCGTATCTGCTTTGCACTGAATCCGAGAGCTCTCACGTTTCCGGGCCCGTCCGGATGGTTGAGATGCGGGCCACCGGTCGGATCGGGGACCCCTTCCGCCCTTCCGTCCATAGGTCACCTCCCTTTTGCTTTCAACATTAGAAATGCAATCATGAATCATTGCACTATGAAGCAATTTAGATCTTCTGTCAACGGGTAACAACAGCGAGTTGTTTCTTCTTGATGCTTCGCCGGATTTCGGAGAATTCCTCAGCAGAATAAGATAATTCCGTCAGAAATTCTTTGTCCAGACATTTCACGGGAACATAAGGCTGCAGAACATACAATCCTCTTTTCAGCAGTTTTGCGGTTGCAATCAGGTCTTCTTTGCCGAGCTGAGAACGGACGACGGTTGTCCGGAATTCATGTTCGATTCCGGAAGCGGCAATCAGTTCTATGCTTCTTAGGATCTTTGCGGTTTCAACCTTGGCTTTTGCAATTTGTCCATATTTGTGGAGAGGGCCCTTGACGTCCAGGGCCAGATAGTTGACCCATCGTCCGCGGATCAGCCTCTCCAACATGGTCGGATTCGATCCATTGGTATCCACCTTGACGAGATAGCCCATCTTTTTTATTCGCTTCAGAAATCCTTCCAAATCGGTTTGTAGGGTAGGCTCCCCGCCGGTGACGGTGACGGCTTCTAATTCGCCCCGCCTCCTTTCCAGAAAAGAGAACACCTCCTCCTCGGGCAGAATCGGCCCGTATTGAGCGGGGTCGACCAGCTCCGGGTTGTGACAGTAGGGACAACGGAAGTTGCATCCCTGGGTAAAGACGATGGCGCTGATTCGCCCGGGGTAATCGATCAGCGAGATTTTCTGCAGCCCCCCAATCTTCATCTTTTAGAACCTGTATTCTTTTCGGAGATTAAACTCCTCCTGTTTTCCCTTGTTCCATTGCTTGACCGGCCGGAGATATCCCACCACACGGGAGTAGATCTCACAGGCCTCTTCACAGGTCGGACAGGTCGCCACCTCCCCTTTCAGATATCCGTGCGAGGGGCAGATGCTGAAGGTGGGGGTAAAGGTCAGGTAGGGAAGATGATAATGGGTGCAGATCTTCTTGATCAGGATCTTCACGGCCCGGGGATCGGAAATCCGCTCGCCTGCAAAGATGTGGAAAACCGTTCCGCCGGTGTACTTGGACTGGATCTCGTCCTGCAGATCGAGAGCCTCAAAGACATCATCGGTATAGTTGACGGGAAGTTGCGTGGAATTCGTATAGAAGGGTTCCGCCTTTCTCGTCCGGCAATCTTCCTCATTGGCGCAGAGGATCTCCGGATATTTTTTCTTATCGATTCGGGCAAGACGATAGGAGGTTCCCTCCGCCGGCGTTGATTCCAGGTTGTAATTGTTTCCCGTCTCCTTCTGGAAGAGGACCAGATGGTTGCGCATGAAATCGAGGACCTTTTTCGCAAACCGCTGCCCTTCCGGGGTCGTGATGTTCCGGCCGAGGAGGTTCAAGCACGCCTCATTCATCCCCACAAGACCGATGGTGGAAAAATGGTTTTTCCAGTATTCACCGAACCGCTCCTTGACATTCCGGAGGTAGTATTTCGTATAGGGATAGAGGTTCTCGTCGGTAAATTTTTCCAGCACCTTTCTTTTGACTTCAAGGCTCTCTTTGGCCGTGACCATCAATTTCTCAAGCCGCCCCATGAACGCCTCTTCCGCATCCGCCAGATAACCGATTCGGGGCATATTGATGGTAATCACCCCGATGGAGCCCGTCAGGGGATTCGAACCGAATAGCCCCCCTCCCCGTTTCTGCAGCTCCCGGTTGTCGATCCGCAGCCGGCAGCACATGCTTCTGGCGTCTTCCGGATCCATGTCCGAATTGATGAAATTGGAAAAATAGGGAACGCCATATTTTGCGGTCATTTCCCAGAGGCCCTCGAATTTCGGGTCATCCCAGTTGAAATTCTTTGTGATGCTGTAGGTCGGGATCGGAAAGGTAAAAACGCGCCCCTTTGCATCGCCTTCGGCCATCACCTGGAGAAAGGCCTTGTTGAAAAGGTTCATCTCCTCCTGAAATTCCGCATAGGTCTCCTTTTGAGGCTTGCCGCCGACAATGACGTTCTTGTCGGCATAATAGCGGGGCGCCGTGATATCCAGCGTAACATTGGTAAAGGGCGTCTGGAAACCCACACGGGTTGGGACATTGATGTTGAAGATGAATTCCTGGAGCGCCTGCCGGATCTCCGGATAGCTCAGTTTGTCGTAACGGATAAAGGGGGCGAGCAGCGTGTCGAAATTGGAAAAGGCCTGTGCCCCGGCCGCCTCTCCCTGAAGGGTGTAGAAGAAATTGACCACCTGGCCCAGCGCGCTGCGGAGATGCTTGGCCGGTTTGCTCTCCACCTTGCCGGAGACGCCGCGAAATCCCTCCATCAGAAGATCGAACAGATCCCAGCCCACGCAATAGACCGAAAGCAGGCTCAAGTCATGGATGTGGAAATCTCCCTCGATATGCGCCTGACGGATCTCCGGCGAATAGATCTCGTTGAGCCAGTACACCTTGCTGACCTCGGAGGAGATGTAATTGTTCAACCCCTGGAGGGAATAGTCCATATTGCTATTTTCGTGAATCTTCCAATCCATCTTTTTGAGATACTGATCGACCAGGTCCACCTCCATCTTGTTGGTGATTTCCCGGAGGCGGGCATGCTGCTCGCGATAGATGATATAGGCCTTCGCCGTCTTGCGATACGAGGACGAGAGGAGAACCTCCTCCACGATGTCCTGAATTTCCTCAACCGTCGTGATCCGGCTGTCGAAGATCTTTTCCGCCAGATTCAGAACGCGGATGGTCAGCGTCTTTGCGACGGCGTGATCAAATTCACCGCTCGCCGCGCCGGCCTTGGCGATGGCGCTGGTGATCTTCTCCGCGTTGAACTTGAGCAGGCGGCCGTCCCTCTTCTTGATTTTTGCGTGCATGGAGAGCTCCTCTTCCTTAAGATGATTTGATATAATCGCAAACCCGTTGATAACCGCAATATATTGGGGTTTGGTTTTGTAATACTACTATATATTGATATGGTCAAGCGGAAATTTTAAAAAAATGATAGCGTTTTTTTAACGGAACTATGGAACTTGCCTTTCGAAGAGCGGAATTGTATATTCTGCGTAACGACTTAGGTGTTTAGGCTTAAGGCTTTTAGCTTCAGCCT